>JAJOJD010000033.1 GCA_021208965.1 Gammaproteobacteria bacterium | reverse complement strand
CAGGAATGCCGATATTATCGTGCTTAGAAAGTATAAAAACAGAAACTCATGTGTTCAAAATTAAGTATCTTTGTTATCTTCTATTAAAAGAAATACAAGAAGGACATAGTTTATCTCACGCCATAAAAAAAATTCCTTATTCCTCATTTTCTTCAATAGAAATATCTTTAATACACTTAGCGGAAATAAGTGGAAATCTCGATCAATCACTGCACTTTATTCAAAAAAGATTAAAAAAATTATTCACGATACAACAAAAAATAATCTCAGCATTGATTTATCCTTGCATCACATTGGCGGCTAGTTTTATCATTATGTTTGCTATATTTTACTGGGTCATCCCTGAATTCTCAGCATTATTTTCTCTACACCACCGACCATTACCTTGGATCACTTCTGTCATTCTCAATTGTGCTCAACATATAAAAAAGATATACGGAATTATATTATTAATTATCGCAAGTATTTTTTTGATATTAAAATATGGAGTAGAATATAATTTTTTTTCAATAAAAATTTATGAAGCGTTTATTAACAAAACACCTGTGATTGGCAAGATAGTTAAAACCACGAACCAAATACATTTTTGTTTTAGCATGTTCATCTTGCTTAAATCAGGCATTCCTATTCACTCAGCGTTTAAAGAATCTATTGACCATGTCACCCTCCCCTACTCCAAGCAACAACTTCATGCCGCACTCAACGATATCATGCATGGTAAACCTGTATCACAGTCATTAAAAAATACAAGATTTTTACCCTATTTCGCGATTCAAACGATTAACTCCGCCGAAAACACAGGACAACTTGATGATGCCTTCCATACTCTTTATGAACAATTGTCAGATGAGCTCAATCAATGCTCTGATCGCGCAGGAAAAACGATTGAGCCCTTTATCATTATCTTATTAGGAGGTATGATAGGAATGATTGTGATAGCGATTTATTTACCCATTTTTCAACTAGGAAGTTTATATTGATATTTTTTTCGATATTATTAGTTTTTACGATTGGTATTTTTTTTCATCTTGCCGTCATCCATTTCCCTCGGATATTAGAACAAACATGGCGATCAGAATGCATTGAATATCTACACGCCAACTATCCTGATAGCTTGCTTGATATTCCAGAACAAAAAGACGACCCAACCAGGTCGTGGCGATTATTTATTCCTTTTTTATCTCTTAATTTCTTCGCATGGGATAGCCTCTTATTCGTGACGTCTTTCCTCGCCATTTATCAGACTGAACAATTACTTCCTTTAACCAGTCTTCTCATCTTTACATGGCTCGTCATGACAAGCTGTGCCATCGATGCGCGACATCAACTGTTGCCAGATGAACTAACCTACATCCTCTTATGGACTGGATTACTGTTCAGCTGCTGGAATCTACATATGAGTGCTGCACAAGCCATACTTAGCACGTTAATTGCTTATCTGAGTTTGTTCATTATTGCAACATTATTTCAATGGATAAAAAAGAAAGAAGGATTAGGACAAGGCGATATAAAATTTTTTGCTGCTCTTGCAGCCTGGACAGGCAGTGTATCCTTACCCGCTATTTTATTGATGGCCTCTCTATCCGCATTGATCGTCATCTTTTTACGAAAAATCATCCAAAAAAAACATCACGCCACTCCACTTGCTTTCGGGCCTTTTCTTGGCTTGGGCGCCTGGCTAGCTTTGCTATGGCCAAATAAAATTCAAATTTTATTACTAGGATTATAAGCCATGTCAACATTTGCCGTTGCCTTAACTGGCGGCCTTGCATCAGGAAAAACAACGGTACTTAACATGTTTCACTCACTCGGCATAGAAACGCTCAATGCGGATCAAACCGCGCATGACATAACGCACGTTAACGGGATAGCGTATTCCAATATTGTTCAACACTTCGGTCAAGACATTCTCCTACCCAACAAACAAATTGATCGAGAAAAGCTACGCCACATCATTTTTAATACTCCTCGAGAAAAAAAATGGCTGGAAAATTATGTGCACCCCTTGATACGGAAACGCCTTTTTGAGCAATTTTTATCGTCAACGTCTCCCTACGTCGTTGTAGAAATTCCTCTGTTAGCCGAATCTAACAATACATATCCATGGATTAATTACGTGTTAGTGATAGACTGTGACGAACAAACTCAGTATCAACGCGCAAAACAACGTTCAGGATTGTCTGTTGAAGAATCAAAAAAAATCGTTCAACAACAACAAACACGTCAAAAAAGAAATATGATGGCTCATGACATACTCATCAACGAGGGCGATTTAGCCTCCTTGTTATCAAAAGTAAAAATACTACATGAAAAGTACTTACATGTATCAAAATCTGTTCAGTTGTCGTTATGACTATTCCTTTATCGCTATATATTCATCTTCCTTGGTGTATTAAAAAATGCCCTTATTGCGATTTTAATTCCCATGCATTAACAACAACGCTACCCGAAGATGCTTACATAGACCGATTAATTAACGATTTTATATCACACATTGAGACTATCGGTCATAGAGAAATCAGCAGTGTTTTTTTTGGCGGTGGAACACCGAGTTTATTTTCAGCGAGAAGTTTAGATAAGCTTTTAAAAACCTTTCGTTCACTGATCAAGTTTTCAGAGAATTGCGAAATAACACTAGAAGCCAATCCCGGAACGGTAGAACAACAACGATTCAAAGACTATTTTATCATTGGCATTAATCGTTTATCACTCGGTATACAAAGTTTTCAAGGCGATAAACTAAAAATTTTAGGCAGAATTCATGATGGCGCCGACGCGCATAACTCGATAGAAACAGTCAAAAAAGCAGGATTTACTAACTTTAATATTGATATTATGCATGGTTTACCAACACAATCCATTACCGATGCATTACATGATTTACAGCATGCCGTTAACTACAGACCAACACATCTCTCATGGTATCAATTAACGATAGAACCCAATACTTATTTTTACCGACATACGCCTATTCTTCCGGATGAAAAAATATTAGAAGAAATAGAAGCGCAAGGCTTACATCTATTAAATACTCATCAATATGAACGCTATGAAATTTCAGCCTATTCTCTTGACGGCAAACAATCAATACATAATAAAAACTATTGGCTTTATGGCGATTATTTAGGGATTGGCGCTGGTGCACACAGCAAATTAACCATCGATGACAAAATAATACGTCATTGGAACCACAAATCCCCGCATAGTTATCTTGATCAAAAAAGAAATTTCATTTCGAATCAACTACGTCCTCAAGAAAAAGATACTGTATTTGAATTTATGCTTAATGCATTGCGCTTATATCAACCCGTTTCTTTTGATCTATTTGAAGAAAGAACTCAATTATCTCGAACAATTTTATTCACCCCTATGTCATCAGCGATTCAACAGGGATTATTGAAAGATCAAGAAAACATTGAAACAACGGCGTTAGGAAAACAATATCTAAATGATCTATGTCGTCTTTTCTTATAGTACATTATATTTTATTCTACCGAAATTAACTGACAGACAACTATTCGCGTAAACGCAGAATGTCTTCTTCGGCCAACCCTGAAATTTGGATAATTGTTGCTATTGGTAAACCAACAGCCAGCATTTTCTTCGCAATATTCCGTTGTTCTCGCGCTTTGCCTTCCGCTAATCCTTCCGCCAATCCTTCCGCCCGACCTTTTTCTAGCCCCTCCTCGAGTTTGTCACTGAGCGACATCCGATAAGTACGAACTTCATCCCAATGACGTGAGTAGGCATCGAGTTCCGCCGCTGTAAACGCTGACTCTTCAGCTAATTTCAACGCTTCTTCAATTTCAGGAACACTGAAGAGTTCCGCATCAACACTGCTGGTCAATTCATTGATTTCCGTCAGAAACCGTAACCACAAAACCGTCATTCTTCTTTCTTGCGATGTCTTAGGCTTAAACTTAGGCAGTTCGAGTAACACAAGATGAATATCATCAAGCGTATTGCTCAAATTCTCCTGATGCATCAATTGATAATGATGCAGCCAGCCAGGTTCCCGCGAAAATGCTTCATGCACCAACGATAAACCATACACAGGGTTTAAAGCTTGATACTGCTGTGCAATTTTAATTTGGCGCGTATATACGGAGGTCACGTTATACAATAAGCGTTGGATAAAATGCTGGGTAAACGCCATCTGCATTTCAACAATAAAATGACGCTGATACTGATCATAACAACGAACGTCGACAATACTACGTTTTTCAATTTTTGGAAGCTCAGGAACATTCTCCGTCGGCAGATACTCAACTCGCTCAATCACCTTACCTTCTGGCAACGGTAACACCGCGTTCAAAAAACTTACCAGCAAGTTAGGATGGCGTCCAAAAATCTTTTTAAACACCAAATCATTTTTAGGATCAAGATAACGCGGCATGGAAGCCCTCAAAATCGAACATTATTACGAATGTTACTATAAGCCCTTAATCTTGGCTACTAACGCCACTACTCAACGGTGACTGACTTCGCTAAATTCCGCGGCTGGTCAACATCTGTCCCTCGAGCAACAGCCACATGATAAGATAACAACTGCAACGGAATCGCATACACAATAGGCGTCAACATCGGATGCACCGACGGCAAACGTATCACTGTCAGACCTGCTTCTTCATGAATACCCGAATTTTGATCCGTGAAAACGATGACCACTCCCCCTCGACTACGCACTTCCTCAATATTTGATCGCAACTTCTCTATCCAAGAATCACTCGGGGCAATAACAATCACGGGCATGGTGTGATCAATCAACGCAATGGGTCCATGTTTCAATTCTCCCGCGGCATATCCTTCCGCATGAAGATAAGAAATTTCTTTTAACTTTAACGCACCTTCTAAAGCAACGGGAAAATTCGTCCCACGACCTAAAAATAACGCACTCGTTTTTTCTTTAAATAAGGAGGCTAGCTGTTTAATACGAAGATCTAATTGTAATACATCCTGAATCAGGCTGGGTAACTGTTCTAAAGCGGCTAATAAATTTTTCTCAGCACGGGTATTTTTTTTATGATTTTTTGCGAGCGTTAATGTCAACAGCAACAATGCCGCTAACTGAGTCGTAAAAGCCTTTGTTGAAGCTACCCCAATTTCACGCCCAGCACGTGTCATAAAGACGATATCGGCTTCTCTGACCAACGAGCTTTCTGGTGCGTTACAAATCGCTAAAGAAGCCACATAAGCCTTATGCGCCGATTGACGTAAAGCAGCAAGCGTATCTGCCGTTTCTCCTGACTGAGAAATGCAAACCAATAAAGAGGACTCTGGCACAATAACATTTCGATACCGAAATTCACTGGCAATATCAACCCGACATTCAATCTGTGCAATTTCTTCTAACCAATAAGCAGCAATTAATCCAGCATGATAGCTGGTTCCGCACGCAATAATTTGCACGTGTCTCACGCTTGGAAAAACACTCTCCGCTTTTTCGCCAAAAATTCTTTCTAAGACATGCCCATGCAACACTCTTCCTTCCAAGGTTGACGTGATCGCTTCTGCTTGCTCAAAAATTTCTTTCTGCATGAAATGTTCATATTCTCCCTTATTCGCAACATCTTCTTTCATATCCAGCGTTTTTATTTTTCGCGTGACAGGAGACCCTTGAAGATTATATAAATCGACATGATCAGGGCTAATATCTGCAATATCACCTTCCTCTAAATACTGGAATCGTTGTGTCACTGGCAACAAGGCAAAAGGATCGGACGCAATAAAGTTTTCATTCTCACCCAAACCAATAACAATAGGACTGCCACTTCGAACGACAATCATCCTCTGAGGAAAGTGCTCGTGAATAATGGCGACGCCATAGGCTCCACGCAAGCGAGAGACTGATTGCTGCACAGCATACAATAAATCGTTTTTTTGTTGATAATAGTGATCGATCAAATGTGCAATCACTTCAGTATCTGTTTGTGACAAAAACACGTATCCCGATGCCATTAATTCGGTACGCAGCTCAACATAGTTCTCAATAATACCGTTATGCACAAGCGCCAAATGATGCGACATATGCGGATGCGCATTATGTTCGCTAGGTTCTCCATGGGTTGCCCACCGTGTATGCGCAATCCCCAAATAACCGTGAATAGGCGCCTGCTCTAAGGCATTCGATAAGCCTTGTACTTTGCCCAATACTCGACAGCGAACAATCGCATCGTCAACCAATACAGCAACACCAGCCGAATCATAACCACGATACTCTAGACGACGTAAACCCTCCATCAATACAGGGGTTACATCACGTTGATGACTGACCGCTCCAACAATTCCACACATTATTTTTTCTCCCTGCGTTTCCAATCTTTAATCGTTTCTTGTTTCACTCTTGCGAGCGTTAATTCATGTGGAGGAGCATGTTGTGTAATCGTTGAACCGGCACCGATAAACGCACCTGCGCCAACTTCAACCGGCGCAACTAGCTCTGTTCCCGAACCAATAAAAGCACCATCACCAATCGTCGTCTGATGCTTATTTACTCCATCATAATTACACGTAATCGTCCCTGCGCCAATATTAACCCTATGCCCAACACTCGCATCACCAATATAGGACAGATGATTCACTTTAGAAGAGTGCCCCAAACGGCTTTTTTTAATTTCGACAAAATTACCCACATGCGAATACTGCTCCAAATAACTATCTGGACGAATACGCGCAAATGGGCCAATATGACAATGATCTTCGACCACGGAATCTTCAATCATAGAGTTCGCTTTAATAATGACACCATCGCCAATCACAGAATTCTTAATGATACAATTTGACCCGATAAAACAATTAACACCAATAGAAACCTTATCTTCGAAAATAACGTTACAATCAATCACACTGTCTTGCCCAACGACAAGCTCTCCACGAATGTCGACTCGCGCAGGATCACGCAACGTTACCCCTTGCAACATGAGCAACTCTGCTCGCTGTTTTTGGTAACAGCGTTCAACAAGAGCTAATTGGATTCGATCGTTAACCCCTAATATTTCGTGATTGTGTTGTGGTAATACCGTGTTAACCTTGACGCCTTCTTGTAATGCGATACCTAACACATCCGTCAGATATAATTCTTTTTGCGCATTATTTGCGTTTACTTGAGATAACCAATGAGAAAGACAGGCTGTCGGAAAACAATAAATGCCACTATTAACTTCTGTGATAGATCGCTGTGCATGTGTGGCATCTTTATGTTCGACAATAGCCAGAAAATTTCCCTGATGATCTCGAACAATTCTACCCAAGCCTGCAGGGTCATCAACATTCGCCGTGACAACACCCACGTGATTCTGAGACGATACACGCAACAACTCACGCAAGGTGAATGAAGAAATTAAAGGAACATCTCCACTTAAGACAATCAGTTGCTGATGGATTTTAACATGAGGCATCACTTGTATCAGCGCATGCCCCGTACCCAGCTGCTCTTCCTGCAGCACCCAAGTCACTGGCAAATGCGAAGACTGTTCCCGTAAAACATCTCCCTGATGACCATAAACAACAAAAATATTTTCAGGGTCTAACGATTGTGCCGCAGAAACGACATGATCCAAAAGACTCTTTCCGCCAATCGTATGTAATACTTTCGGCACATGAGAAGAAAGCATACGTGTCCCGCGGCCAGCAGCCAAGATAACAACACTGACTCTCATTATTATTTCCTAAATAAAATCGATTAATTTTTTAACTTCCGGTCGATTTATAATAGCCTGATCAACGAGTAACAAACAAGCCTGTTCATACTGATTAGAAAGAGACTGAACTAACATCGAATGTTCCTGAATTTTTCTCGCTTTACCTGATGATTCTTGCACCCAAATAGGATCACGCTCACCCGCATAGCAAAGACGCGGCGTACGAATCACCTGCAGTTGCCAAGGACTGATATCATATACCGACCTTTCCATCATATCTATAATCATTTTTTGAACAGAATCTGTTTGTTCAGGATGTAAGGATAATGTTTTTGGCATATGCCTGTCATGTATTCGTTTAGCCAACTCAACCACATCATGCTTTAGCGTAAGTTGTGCTAATTCAGCCATTAAAACCAATATATGAAAATCACACAATTGCTTATACAATTCAAAATTTTCGGCTAAAAAAGCCTCAATATCGGTGCGTTCTATTTTTTTCGACTGGAAGCTTCGATTAAACGCATGAATGCGAATTAATAATTGACCTAATGTTGTCTCACGATAAGGCAATAAAAAATCGGCTTCTAGAATATGTTTCGCCAACTCTGTCAAAAAAGTCGCCAGCAAATACTCCGCGGCAATTTTTTTGTCATGATGATAAATATTCCTAATCATCAACCAACGCGCCACAAGATAATGCTCAACCACACTCATCCCCTTTTTGGTCACCCCTAAGCGCCATCCTTGATCTGTGCTCACGGGAGCCAAACAATGCAACATCCAACGTAAATCAAATTCTCCATACTTGACGCCACAAAAATGACTATCACGCAACAAATAGTCTAAGCGATCGGCATCTAACTGTGATGAAACAATATCTGCAAGCAGGCGATTATCTGTATATCGGTGCATAATCATTTGCTCTATGGCAATAAGCTTTTCATAGGAGAGCGGATAATCAGGGTTACTATGATTAAACGCCGCTAAAAACTCTGGCTGAGAAAATTGTTGCAAGGCATAAGGCGTCCATTCCTCGTGCCGAATAAACTTATCCGAAAAAACATTTTCAAAGGCATGAGAGAATGGCCCATGGCCGATATCATGCAAAAGACACGCCAAAACAACCAACTGTTTATCTTCCATAGACAAACCAATTTTATTCGCAATTTGCGAACCAACGTAACAACACCCCAAACTATGATTAAAACGGGTATAAACTGCCCCTGGGAAAATTAAATCTGCCAAACCCACTTGGCGTATATGCCGCAAACGCTGAAAAAGTGGATGATTGATAAATGGCTTAATCCAACGATTCTCATGATCGGAAAACTGCATCACCCCATGAACAGGGTCTTTAATAACATGAAAAAGATCAGGTATTGACATACAATATTCTTCCGCTGGTTAAACGTGACGAGCATCGATTATCGCTCATATTGTCTTGACAATCCATGACCACGTCCCTAGGATTCGGATTTGATTGAACAAATCCTTAAATGCACGTCCTATGAGCCTCGACACCATAAAAGCGATCGTTATTGACGAATTAAATGCCGTTGAAGAAGAAATTCATGCCGCGACACAATCCGACGTCATTTTGGTTCGTGATATTGTGCAGCATATCATGAAAAATGGAAAACGTATTCGACCGCTGCTCGCGTTACTGGCGTGTCGCGTCTTTGACCAACCGAATAAAAATCATATTCTTCTGGCCAGCATTGTCGAATTTATTCACACCGCCACGCTTTTGCATGATGATGTTGTCGACAATTCCGAGATGCGCCGAGGAACCTCAACCGCCAATCAACTCTGGGGAAATGATGCCAGTGTGTTAGTTGGAGACTACCTTTATTCGCGCGCGTTTCAGCAACTAGTGACGATGAATGAACATTCTCTCATGGTGATTCTTGCTGAAACGATGAATATTATGGCTGAAGGCGAGGTCTTACAGCTCATGCATAAACACAATATTAACATAGATGACATCATCTATTTTCGCGTCATCAACGCCAAAACGGCTGTATTATTTTCAGCCACCTGCGAAATGGCGGCAACCCTCACAAACGCAAGCCCTGAACTTGTACGTCATTCAGCCAATTTTGGACGGCATATCGGCTTATCTTTTCAACTGATTGATGACGCCCTTGATTATACCGGCGATGCTACCCAACTCGGAAAAAACATTGGCGATGATCTGGCTGAAGGAAAAATGACCTTGCCTCTCATTCATGCATTAACACACGCCAATGACGCACAAAAACAGCAACTGCATGAGATCATTGCGACAGGGAACATCAACAATATGGATACAGTCAAAAAAATGATTGATCAACATAACAGCGTAGAATATACGCTTCAACTCGCGAGAGATCACCAAGCACTCGCACTAGAAGCCCTCAAGCACTTTCCTGCCTCTATCTATACCACAGCCATCTCCAAACTAACGGAATTTATTTTAAATCGACATTACTAGGCATCACTCCATGCCACTGAAAAAACGCTTCGGCTGCTTGTCGTATCAGCATGCCCAATCCATCTGCCGCTTTAATATGATTTTTTTTGCCCACTGGGTAAACACCGTTTCACGATGCCTGTTATACGCCAGATCATAGCAAAAACTATCTGCTCCCAAAATAGTCGCACTAATCGGCGGCAAGGTATTCGACAAGCTTAATGGAGTCGCATTAATCACGAGATCAAACACTCCGTCTAAATCACGATAGGTTGGAAAACGCTGACGACTCACCATGACAATCTCACGTGGCGCTTCTGCCGTTAACGCAGGAAAAATCCCTTGCGCCGCACCACCTGAGCCTAAAATCACGATCCGTTTTCCCTGCAAAGGGATAGCATGTGTTTCAGACAAATCACGAACCAAGCCAACGCCATCGGTATTGTCACCCAATAATGCCACCGATGACAGAGGAATAATCGTATTGACCGCGCCCGCCAAGCGAGCTCTCTCCGTTACTTGATTGACGCAATGAAACGCACGCTGTTTAAATGGAACGGTAATGTTTAATCCATCCCCCCCCTCTTCAAAAAATTGCTGAACAAACGTTTCAAAAATACCTTTCTCGATGGAAACACAATATTTTTCATACGATAGCGAAATCCCTACTTCTTGGGCAAACGCATGATGAATCTTTGGGGATAAACTATGTTCAACGGGGTTTCCAACAACACCATATTTTGTTTTTATTTCTAATACGTGATTAGTCATGTGATATCGCCGTCACCGGACAAATTTGCAACACCGCCCGCATATGTGAATAGGTTTGTTCAAAACAAGAATTCTCCATATGCGCATAAGGACGTAGCAAATGATCTACTTTTTTCTGTTTGACGATCCAAGCATTTGGATGATTTTTTATCCAACTGACTTGAGCATCGTTTTTCTCAAGCACAGGAATCCATGTGCTCCAGCGTCCGGCATATTGCATATCCCACACAATCGAATCTTCACTGATGATCGGAACACGCTCATTTAATAAACGCCCAAGAAATAAAACGGAGGGTTCAAGATTTTGTGTTTTAGAAATCGCATACGTTGTGCTTAAATCAATTGCAGCGGAGACTACAAAACTGATACTTAACAATAAAAATACTGGCGATATCAGCTGAAAACACCCGATGATAATAGCAAAAATCCCTACCCCAAAAATCACAAAAAAAAGAGAATCGGGTAAATAAGGCGCATAAAAAATCGATATTTTATCCGGCTGAGTATGCAAAATTGCATAAGCACCGATGGAAACAATAGACAATAAAAGACCGATACTTAATAGATTTAAAAAGCGTAACCTTTGGGATAGCGAATGACTCACCCTCTGTAATCGAGCAGCAATCATCATCGCTGCAAAAGGAATGATAGGCAACAAATATCGAGATTCTTTTGTTTTAGTAAAGACAAAACAATAAAACAGGTACAAAAGACGGAAACACAATACGCATTGATTTTTTTCGTTGTCCAAAATGGACCCCACGCCATCCATGGTAAAAAGATACACGGAAGCAAGGGCAAATAATCCCAGACGGGCTTAACCACGCTGATGTTACCCGTCGCTCGGGCCAACACTTGGTGCGTTAACATCTCCACAATCAGGTCGGATTGCCCAGCAAAGATGATAGGAAGCCACCATATCAAAATACTTAAGGAAGACAAGAAAATACCGAGAAGATATTTCACGGCATACTGTCGAATACTCGGACAAAAATATACCGCAAAAAATAGCGCTTCTGGAATCGTAAACAGATAAATAACGGGCCCTTTGGTCAATAACCCCAAGGCATTCGCAAACACAAAACCCCAATAATAATGTCGACAAGATAACGAACGAAAAAGGCAATAACAGGCCGCAAGATTACTCCACGTCAAGAGCATATCAAAACGAAAAATACCGACATTATTAATAAAAAAAGGCATCGCCACTAACACCAATGGCGACAAGCAAGCTATAGATTTCTGGTCAGGAAACAAAAAAACCGTGAGTCGCTGGGTCATATATAAGCAGGAGATGGCGAATAAAAATGGCCATATCACCGTCCATGGAGCATTAAGACAGGTCTTCCAACTGATTATCAACAACCAAAAAAGCAAGGGCGGCTTATGCAAATAAGCATGATCCCCGATGTGAGGAATCAACCATTGATGATCCATAGACATGCGCCACGCGATAGACGCATATCGCATTTCTTCCCCAACCACCGGCGCAACAACCGCATGACAATAACAGAGCAGCGCCACAATGAGCGCAGAACAAAAAAAAGCAATGTTTTCTGGCGTAACTTTTTTAAACATACCTGATTCTTAAACAACACGTACTTTAGCGATACGTTTTTTACCCACTTGAATGATGTCGACAAACCCTTTGGAAATGTTTAATCGTTCATCACGGACACGCTGTTCATTAATTTTAACGGCGCCTTGCTGGATCATTCGTAACGCTTCAGAAGCTGACGATACTAAACCTACCTGCTTCATCAAAACACTTAATGGAATACTATCAACGTCAATCGCTAATGTTTTTTCTTCTATATTTTCAGGTAATATTCCTCGGGAAAACCGATGTACGAACGCTGCATGTGCGCGCTCTGCCGCAGCAAAATCGTGAAAACGTGCAACCAACTCTTTCGCCAATAAAAATTTAACCTCCATCGGATTGCGACCAGACAACACCTCATTTTTCAACGCACGAATGTCTTCATCCGACTTAAAACTCAATAAATCAAAATAACGCCACATCAAATCATCAGAAATCGACATAATTTTACCCAACATAGACTCTGGGTCATCATGAATGCCGACATAATTCCCTAATGATTTCGACATTTTTTTCACGCCATCTAAACCTTCTAATAAAGGAAGCGTCATGATAATTTGTGGAGGCTGACCATATTGCTTTTGTAACTCTCGCCCCATCAACAAATTAAATTTTTGATCTGTTCCTCCCAACTCAACATCCGAACATAAAGCGACAGAATCATACCCTTGAACGAGAGGGTACAAAAATTCATGAATCGCAATCGATTGTTCTGCGTGATAGCGCTTTTTGAAATCGTCTCGTTCTAACATGCGGGCGACTGTGTAGCGAGAAGCGAGCTCAATCATATCAGCCGCACTGAATCGTTCAAACCATTCTGAATTAAAGCGGACTTCTGTTTTTTCCGGATCTAAAATCTTAAACACTTGTGCTTTATAGGTTTCGGCATTTTCAAGAACCTCTGCACGGGTTAACGGTTTACGCGTAATATTTTTACCGGTTGGGTCGCCAATCATCCCTGTAAAATCACCAATCAAAAAAATGACTGTATGACCTAACTCTTGAAAATGACGCATTTTATTCAGCAACACCGTATGGCCCAAGTGTAAATCTGGGGCGGTAGGATCAAATCCCGCTTTAATTCGCAACGGTTTATTCTGTTGAAGACGATCCAATAGTTCAGGCTCTGAAATAAGTTCGTCTACACCACGCTTGAGAAATGCTAACGTATCTTGCATGTATGACCTTTGTTGGTTAATCGATCCAGTCTATCATAGACCATGCGTTTCTTAAACATCGAGCGCTCCCAGACGACTTGCTTATTTTGTCAAATTAGCCAATAATTCAAGGCTATTATACACTGAATATATCCCGTCATGAGCGCCACTGGATTTCAACTGAAAGCATCATCGGTCACCTTTACATCGCTGCTTCTTTTCACGCCTAATCTTGATATTGTCGAAGCACAATTATCGAACTTAGTTGATAAAACACCGAATTTTTTTGATGCCACGCCCGTGGTATTGGACTTAACCGATATAGAAACACGAGGCTTACCTGTAGACTTGTTGACACTACTCGCGCTCGTTCGAAAATACCGTCTCCATCCGATTGGAATAAAAAGTTATACCGATGCACATAAAGATGCCGCTCGAGCCCATTATTTAGCAATCATCGCACAGACTGAAACAGAAAAATTTACCCCTGAAAAAAAAGTGGCCCCTGAAAAACCAACGATCATGACGGCAAAAATCATCGATCAACCAGTACGCTCAGGCAAACAAATTTATGCTAAAGGTTGCGATTTGATTATTACGTCTACCGTCAGCCATGGCGCAGAAGTATTGGCCGATGGCAATATTCACATTTATGGCACCTTGAATGGTCGAGCACTTGCAGGGATACAAGGCGATGAGAACGCTCGAATTTTTGCAAAACCTGGATGCCGAATTGATCGCCATCGCTGGCCATTACGTAGTGAATGAACATATTCCAGAAACCTACAAAGGGAAAAATCAATTTTTAGACATTTATTTAGTTGACCAAACATTGCATTTTAAAGAAGTATAATTGAGGAGAACCAAATTGACCGCACATGTAATTGTTGTAACATCAGGCAAAGGCGGCGTGGGAAAAACAACCACAAGCGCTGCGATTGCAACGGGTATCGCCCTTTGCGGATTTAAAACCGTTGTCATCGATTTTGACGTTGGGCTGAGAAACTTGGATTTAATCATGGGCTGCGAACGTCGCGTTGTCTATGACTTTATTAACGTAATCAATAAAGAAGCCAACGTCAAACAAGCACTCGTCAAAGATAAACGCTGCGAAAATCTATTCGTGTTGCCAGCCTCACAAACACGCGATAAAGATGCCTTGACAGAAGAAGGCGTAAAAGCGGTTATCGATGAGTTGAAAGAAATGTTTGACTATATTGTCTGTGACTCTCCGGCTGGCATTGAAAAGGGAGCGATGATGGCCATGTACTATGCGGACAGCGCCGTTATTGTCACAAACCCTGAGGTGTCCTCCGTACGTGACTCTGATCGTATATTAGGCATTTTAAATAGCAAATCCCATCGCGCTGCAACCAATCAAGACCCAATTAATGAACATTTACTAGTCACCCGTTATTCTGAACAACGCGTACGCAAAGGTGAAATGCTGAGCGTTAAAGATATTCAAGACATTTTAGCCATCCCTCTTTTAGGCATTATTCCAGAATCACAAGATATACTGAATGCATCAAACGCGGGCGTGCCCGTCACCTTATTTGACGAAAGCGAAGCAGGAATGGCGTATCGCCAAGCCATTTCCAAATTAATTGGCCAAGATAAAACCCCTGACTCATTTTTGAAAAAACCAAAACGTAGCTTATTAAAACGCATGTTTGGACTGACGGAGGAGGCAAAGGCATGAATATTTTTTGATTTTTTACGACCAAAAAACAAAACCGCGAATTTAGCCAAAGAACGTCTGCAAATTATTATTTCTCACGAACGTTCACACGATAAAACGCCAGATTTTCTGCCGCAATTAAAAAAAGAACTGATTGCCGTCATTGCAAAATATGTTCCCCTTGAAGAAGAACAGATTAATATTCAAATGCACAGACAAGACAATCATTCTATGATTGAAATGAACTTCGTCGTACAGGATTCGGATAAATAAATGCTGCTTGCGACTTGCCATAAGCACATAATTCATTTGCTTGCCCTCCTCGTTTTTTACGGCATAGTATCATGTGCGGAGGCAGCGGATGTTCGTCCGTATAAGATTTCTCTTATTGTGTTTAAACATATTCCACCAGACCCGCCCTTTTCTCCCCGCTTTATCCCACGCTGGGCAACACGAAGTATAGAAAAGACTACCCTCAACGAAGATAGTCTCTTACCCCCCAGCGAATCTAGCTTAGATGGCGCCTATCGCGCATTACTGTCGAATACATCGTATGAGGTTGTATTCAATGGCGCTTGGGTGAGCGAACTAACCTATGGACAAGCGCGTGAATTTTATCTTCATGGCGCTATGGATGAACAAGCCTTTTGGGATATACGGATGAAAGTGACCCGAAAATATGCACTTGATGTTGATTTTCAAGCGCAATGGCTAACACCAGTCGCCGAAAATCGCTATAGCATTAATGACCTTAACGAACACTATACAACCCCCGTCAATCAAATACAGTATATCGATGGCCCTCTATACAGTGCTTTAATCAAAATAACGCGAGCATATTCATGATCAGTATTTTTAATCTTTTTTCTATTGGAATTGGTCCGTCAAGTTCACACACGGTTGGACCAATGCGGGCGGCCTGTCAATTTGCACAAAAAATCACATCACCTGAGTTTATTGATGTTGTGCATTTCCTTACCGTAGAAGTTCACGGTTCTCTCGCTTTTACCGGCAAAGGCCATGGCACTGATAAAGCGATATTGATGGGCCTAGAAGGTGAACATCCTGAAACCATTGACCCAGACGGGATTGACGCACGCATGGAAAAAATTAGCATTGACCACCAACTATGTCTAAACCAAAAAAAAAACGCTGGCATTCAATCCGCAACTACATTTCATATTAAACCTCGATACGTTACTCCCAGAACATTCAAATGGCATGAGTTTCAAGGCATTCAATGCTCACAGTCAGCTACTGGCCCATGATATTTATTACTCGATTGGTGGTGGGTTTATTACCCATGCGACGGCAAACACACATCATGCTAACATCGCTCAAGAATCAACATCCCCCTACCCGTTTAATACAACCGCTGACTTAATCAAACAATGCCACGAATACAAACTGACCATCGCTGAACTAATGTTAGCGAATGAAAGCAGACTACATGGAGAGGAAAAAGTTCGACAACGTCTCCTAACACTATACGACATCATGCGGGGATGTATTGAAAAAGGCTGTGCCACCGATGGAATTCTCCCCGGGGGCCTGAATGTAAAACGTCGCGCCCACGGATTATATGAACTTCTCACCAAAAAAGGAAAACCAGCCTCGTATGAACACATTGATAGCATGAGCTGGTTAAACCTCTTTGCTATCGCTGTTAACGAAGAAAACGCCGCGGGTGGTCGCGTTGTTACAGCGCCAACCAATGGGGCAGCGGGTATTATTCCGGCGGTTTTACATTATTACCTGACTTTTTACCCATACACCTCTTCTCCAGAAAAAATAGTTGAATTTTTACTGACCGCTGCCGCCATCACCATTCTTTTTAAGAAAAATGCCTCCATCTCAGGCGCTGAAGTTGGTTGCCAGGGTGAAGTTGGTGTTGCCGCCTCTATGGCTGCAGCGGCACTGACCGCTGTGTTAGGTGGAACATTAGCTCAGATTGAAAATGCGGCTGAGATTGCCATCGAACACCATCTCGGCATGACCTGCGATCCAGTCGGGGGATTAGTACAAATTCCTTGCATCGAACGAAATGCGATGGGAGCATGGAAAGCAGTGAATGCCGCGCGAATGGCCCTAGAAAGTTCTGGCGAACATAAAATTTCACTCGATCAAGCGATACTAACGATGAAAAAAACGGGTGAAGACATGAATCACATCTATAAAGAGACCTCTCTCGGCGGTTTGGCGGCTAGTTATATTGAGTGTTAACGTTTATTGATCTAACTTCCCTCACATTCGGGTAAAATATCGAATTATTTTCTTGAATGCTTAATTTTATTTTTTTTGTAGATCATTTTTTTGTGTTGAAAAATTTTTTGCGGGGCGAAACAACTCTCTAACCCAAGTCGATCGTTCGGTGTATTCGATTTTCGGAAAGGAAGTCAACATCGGATCCAAATCCCTTATCAGCGCAAGCAGTGATCGTTGGTTTTCAGTTAGTTCATCACTATTTTCCTCATGATGGTGCCTATAATTTCGATTGACACACAGTTCGGTTCTTGCAAATTGATTATGATCAATATTGGCGGTACACCACTTTGCTAACATTTCAAACCAGTCATCATGGTGTTGAAAAAGAGTATCATACTGAAATAAGTAGACGTCGAGTCCTTGTAGCGCTGTTAACGCAAGAAAATTATATTGCTCCCATAAGGCAAGGCCATATTGGACCGGAAATTGATTTCTATATTCCAATGAGCGTGCAACCTCTAGCGGATGACGCCAAATAAATAACACTTTTACATCTTGATTTAATATTTTCTTCCAAAATGGCAATAATAAGCAATTTCTAGGATCTTTCCACACAATACCAGTTTTTGCATGCTTAAAAGCGTGATGAAAAACAACTTTGGCGCGTTCATACCAAGCATTAAGAGATGGACTGTTTTCCCAATTTTCGGGGAGATCCGCCGGAAAATCCCATCGCAATCCTAAAAAATGAAGTAGCTCATCATTAAAAGCGGTTAAACAGCGACTTTCGTAGTGTATGGGATTGTCCGTGCCACCCTGCATTAAATCATCGCCCATTGGTAAGCCTAAGCCTAATGATGCGATAGCGCCGGTCATCGCTGATGTTCCACTTCTGTGCATGCCGATGACTAAAATACAGGGTAATGCGAATGTTTTTTTAATGTCAACCATATTTTTTACTCGGGAATACTTCCATATGGGCCATAAATTTGTCAGGATGAACGCATAATAATGAGAGGTTTTTAAAGTGTCAATTCACCGCTTAACTTTTATTTTATTAGTGATTGGATGAAAGTGATCGCTATCTCGATAATCTGCTCATTTTAGGCGGATCCTCAGGAAGAGATCGCCCCAAAGCAATAGCCTATCTCACCACTTCGAATGAAGCGTATAACACTCTAATCATGATTCAACTCTGTTCAAATAATTTGCAATTCTGAAAAATTCAACTATATCTATAAATAGATCATTTAAAAAATAGTCATAAAAAAAGATCTATAGGAGGTTTTATGCAACCTAAAAATAGCTATATTACAGATACCTCGAGCATAAATGAAATACAAGCTAGTCCAACTGAATTTCTGGAGTATAACGACACACGTTTTAAGCGGCTTAACAATCAACACTGGTTGCACTATAGGTTTCTGGCAGACTGGTTTTCTTCTCGTAGCGCAATGGTGCTCTATTACCCGGTTTATCTATTTTCTAAAGGAAAATCCATAGAATATAAAATTCAACGGGTGAATCAGCTCCCTAAACAATCTGAATGCAAAAAAAACACTGCATATTATACTATGGAAAATTCTACAATCAAGATAATGTCAAGCGAGCTTTCCAAACCACGTTCATATCAGGAATATTTAGATCCAGATAACGAATTAGAGGAAAACAACAAAAACGCAGAACAGGAAAATAGGGCAGTCCAAAAAAATAAACTGAATATATTATTAAATACAGCTTTCCCACATAAGCAGTTCACAGATCAGCTTACCAGTAGTACATCTTATTCAGAACCAATAACTGCTTACAATTGTACAAAAAATATATTTGGAGCAGGCAGCCTAACGACATCTGGTATCGTCACCGCTATAGCTCTGACAGGATTGGGACTTGGGATTGCTGCATGTTGCACTGGCGTTGGAGCGGGTGCAGGCATACCGATAATTTTAGCCTCGCTAATGTACCTTGGATATGTAGGCGGAGGGTTGACTACGGCTGCTAGCCTTACATTAGCTATCAGTAATGGCGCTTCTTTTTGGGGTGGAATTTGTACAAAAATACATCTTTGGCATGCTAAGAAAACAGCACCTAATCTTGCTCTAAAAGTCAACGATAATGAATCCGAGCATTCCGACGAAGGCAGAACATCTTCACTATCTTCCAGGAGCTCTATTTATGGCGAGCATAATTCTATTGATAGCAACAATTCAGATTCTGATGATGATAACATAGCCCTGGATGATACGCGTGAAAGTGCATTTAATCTGCTTGACGACAATTCAGAAGGAAATGACCCTGCTCGTGAAGAATACACTTCATTTCAGCTATAGCTTTTTATCCACCAGTTTCTTGTGCAATCTGACGTAGGCAGGAAGCCCGTCAGAAAACACCGGCGGCTCTTCGCCTTGGATCAGTGGAGACAAATACTCGCGGCACGCATCGGTAATATGGAAGCCTTGTGCATCGATATAGTCGCGCGGCAAAAACTTTTCTTGATTGGCAATATTCGCCAAATCGGCTTCACCAATATGCCAGCGATACGGGGATGAACTGTCTCGAACAATAATCGGCATGATACCATGCTTACCCGCACGCAAAAACTCAACCGCCGCTTTTCCAACTGCATACGCATGATCCAAATCCACCTGAGACACGAGATGACGTGCAGCGCGCTGGCAATAGTCAGGAACCGCCCAATGCGTTTTCACGTTTAAATGCTGTTTAACAAGGCCGGCAATAATGGGGGCGATCCCTCCTAATTGACTATGACCAAAATCATCCATTTCTGTTGTCTCTAAAATATGCTTTCCATCGACATTCAGTATTCCTTCGGAAACAGAAATCGCACAGGATCCCCATCGTTTCAAGCAATCTTCCACTTTGGCATAAAATTTATCATGCACAAAAGGAATTTCAGGAAACAAAATAATATGCGGTTCAGGATGAACATGATTTTGCGCCAAACCAGATGCCGCCGCCAACCAACCGGTATGACGCCCCATCGTTTCCATAATAAACACACGCGTTGAGCTGCTCGCCATAGACTCTAGATCTAATCCCGCCTCACGAATAGACGTCGCCAAATATTTTCCTGCCGAGGCAAAACCAGGGCTACAATCGGTAAAAGGCAAATCGTTATCAATCGTTTTTGGAATCCCAATACACTTCAAATCGTAACCTAAAGAGTGACTAATTTGTGAAATTTTATACGCCGTATCCTGAGAATCCCCTCCTCCGTTATACAAAAAATAACCGATATCATGGGCATCAAACACCTCGAGTAAACGCAAATATTCGTCACGGTGAGTAGCGATATCTTTAAGCTTATGACGACAGGAACCAAAAGCAGCCGCTGGCGTATGACGTAATCCACGAATATGTTCTTCCGGCTCCGCATAGGTATCAATTAACGCTTCATTCAAAATACCGGTGATGCCATGTAAACCGGCATAAACTTTATTAAAGTCATTCGGATAACGTTTGGCTGTTTCGATAACCGCACGAGCAGATTCATTGATTACCGCCGTTGGTCCACCCGATTGAGCGTAGCATATATTTTTCATTGTCTATTCCTATTCAAAAAAACACAACTCATCTTCTTTGACAATATTATATTTAACTGCAAGTGTGACGAGTTCGGATAAAGAATCAACCTGCATTTTTTTCATAATATTGGCGCGATGCGCTTCTATTGTTTTCACGGTAACATCAAGCTTTTCAGCGATTATTTTATTCGTATCACCACGTAATACGTAATACAACACCTCTTTTTCTCGCAAGGTTAATTGAGCATACAAGCAATTCGCATGGTACAAATTGACTTCAAACAAGCGATGATGATGATTATGATACAATGCCTGCTGAATGCTCTGACTAAGTACGCTCAAGCTCGTGGTTTTATATAAAAAATCCTGCGCCCCTAACTTGATTGCTTTCACCGCAACATGTAATTCTGGTTTGTCACTTAAAAAAATAACGCTTAGAAAAATATTTTTTTTTTCGTAAGCTCCCGATTAAATCAACACCTAAGCCGCCTGTAGAAGTAATATCAATAATCAAACACCCTGGAATATCTTCACGGTAGAAGGTAAAAAAAGTCTCTAAAAAAAGAAAAGGTTTTGGTCAAAAACCCTGTGTTTTCAAGCTGCCAAGATAAACTCGATTTAAACGTTGGATCTTCATCAATAATGAATACAGTCGGTTTTGACAACGGCTCCATAACACGAATATTGAATAATAAAAAACAGTACGATACCGGAAATTAAGGGAATATGCGATAATTTTATGCGTTGTGTCACCTAATTAATCATGAATATTTTCGGCAGGTGCGGCTGATATGGCATTGAGGCGCGCCTCTTTTTCTTGCTGCTTTTGTTTAACTTGAGCATCCAAATCAATCAGCGTAGGCTGACTCCATGGTCCCACTAATTCATAATGGTAAGACGTCAGTTTCGCGATGCTGTTTGCCGCGAGTTTATCAATCGCATAGGTTGCCGCACCGACAATAGGCCCACCAGCGAGTGTAGCAATCAACGGTAAGGTAGACGTCACATAAGGAGTCACGACAAGATTTAAATGATAATTTTTCAACGCCAAACCTACTTGACCATTGAAATCAATTTTCGCTTCGGGGCCATCAAATACGCCCTTGTTCACGATAGCATTACCCTGTTCAAAATGCAGTTGCGTTAAAAAGGTATTAAAACTATATCCATTTTGACTTAAATCACTAAAATTTAATTGCAAACGACGTTGAATACTTTGCGCACTAAATAGTGATAAAATTTTTCCCAAGCCCATTTTCGCCGCATCTCCTGACACAGGAATAACGCCATCTTTTGCTTGGAAAGTGGCATCACCCGCTATTTTTTCCAGCTGAAAATTCATCGGCGAACCGGCCCAACTCAAATCAAAGTCGCCTTCCCCTGCTTTCGCGCGTAAATCCTGCGTGATATCCATATCTTTTAAAAATTGACCGACATTTTTTGTTTCAAAATGACCGTTAAAATGAGTCAGGTCAGCATGATCTACTCGTGACCATTGACCCTGTAGTTGCAAATGATACAAATCACTACGCATGTCTATCGTATCAACAATCAACCCATTCTGGGTGGGGTGCGTATGCACAACAAAACGCCCAATTTTTTTCTGACCTAACGTGAAACGCTGTATTGTCAAAAAAAACTCAGGCCAAAGAGCCGCGTTGCCTGATGAAAGATTCGTAGGATTGTTCGTGGATTTTTTTTTCGCTCGCTAATCTTAAATAATCAAAATTAACATGAATGGGCGATTTGGATGAGGTCGGTAAATCAAGTGACCCCTTCGCCTCATTCGAATGAATATCCCACTGATATCCGGCTGAACTTTTTTTTCCTTGAATAAGCACATCAGAAAACGAATAATCGTATAAAAACAGATGTTGGAAACGCAACGAAATAGACGACAAGGCTGACCAGAGTGATGAGGCAGTATTCTCGCTTTTTGGAAGGTCTCCAACGAGCGGCCATGCCAGTGTCGGCACAGAGACATCGATGTGCATATCACGTTTGAGAGGATCTGCCTGCAAATAATGCTGGAGTTGAATAACGGCGCTAACCTCTTTAGCATACTGCACAAGGACACTGATCACATCTGTTGAGGAATGAATGTTTGCTTGAATAGATAACGGTCGATTAGCATTTAATGGTTTACCGATTGGCGCAGGTAATGTAATCGCCATACCCGATAATGGGGTGTTAAAGACCATGGAATATTCAGACGAAGACATGGGGATATGGATATTCAATTGATAGCGGGTTTCTCCCACCAGGTACGTCGAAAGGTCATTTCTCTCAAAGATATTTTCGAGCTGGGGAACAGACAGCATACCTTTTGCCTTCACATCAATGGCTGTGAGCGTATTATTGGCAGAACGCGAACCGACAGCGATATCCACCGCTTTGCCGAAAAGAAGCGCATGTATATCGTTAGAAAAAAGGCTATTTTGGGTAAAATGAAGAGACCCACACACTTTTTCTAAGGAATAATCCATTCCTTTCCAAGCCAATCGATTATCGTTTGCCTGCCATATACCGGATACGTGTATGTGATCAGCATCCAATTTCGCGAGTGGTAAACCGAGACGCAAGGATAACAAGCCTTTGCCCGACAAGACCATCGGCTCAAACCACTGCCCAACAGTTGTCTTCAATGGACTCTGGTCGATATAACGCAAATACTCAGAGACCTCCGCCTCGGTCGAAAGATCAATAGTCAGCATGATCTGATCCGCTTCATAATCAGAAATACTCACCTGCGCTGTTGAAATCGGAATATCCAAGCTATCTGCTTTGACCGATAATTGGAACGCTTGATTATGAAAGAGTAAATGACCCGCGACTTTTTTTAATAATGGCCACTCAGGCGAAAAAGAAAACGTTGTCGGCTTGATATTCGCATCAACAATAAAAATACCTTGCCGGTGAGGATAAGGAAAATCATCGATAGAACCACGAATGAGGACTTTGCCATCTGCGCCTTCACCATTTTTAATGGCTTTTGTTAACCACGTGGCAAATTCAGCGTCAAACTCTTTCATCGGAAGAAATTGGGTGATAGTAGCGCTATCCGCTAAATGATACTCTCCCACAAGCGATAGTGCGGGTGATACTTTCTCCTGAGATGGGATATCAATTTTTAACGCCCCCTGCGCTAACAGCACTGGCGTCTTGACGTACATGGCATCAAATAATAACGAGAGTTTCTCAGAGGAAAGTTCCCATTGGCCCTGAGTACTCAGGTCGTCAACCACCATCGGTTGATTAAAATAATTCGGAAAAAAAATCTCATCTTTTCGATCAAAGAGCACAAACTCTCCTCGGTGTAAACGACCAGACACGGCTCCAGACAATCCATGAATCGTTGGTAATTCGCCATAAGCAGAACTCCCTAAGCCATCAAACGCAGCCGAAAAATGATAATTCTCAATAGCGGATAAATCATGCGGGACATTCACGCTAATATCGGTGATCTTGCCTTCAATATTCGCTTCTTGCATCCATCTAAAGCCTGGCAATACATTCAAAAAGTCGGCGAAAACGATAGCATCCGATAAATTAATGCTCGTGA
Organism: Gammaproteobacteria bacterium; assembly: GCA_021208965.1. Taxonomy (GTDB): domain Bacteria; phylum Pseudomonadota; class Gammaproteobacteria; order JAGOUN01; family JAGOUN01; genus JAGOUN01. The sequence continues at coordinate 30,836 of JAJOJD010000033.1, read as the reverse complement.
CATGGGCGGCATAATAGGTGGGGAAACGCCAAACCTCGAAAGAATAGTTGTCAGACTCCCGATTTTTTTTGGTGAGACTCACGTCCTTACCTTGAATCACCCAACCTTGATCTTTCGGCTGATAAAGAAATTTCCCTTTAAAACTGGGATAAACATAGGTATGCCCATTCTCTAAGACGATGTTATCACTTAAACACTCCATTTCAACGGATGTCAGCTGTTGATCATTATGATCTATCCAGAAAAATAGCATCGTATCCGTTTTTGCGCTTTTTATGACCTGATTATCGACTTCTTTTTGAGCCGATAGCTGCGTATCAATAAACAACGTAAAACGGCCGGTATTATTTCCTGATAAAGACTGATATACGTCCGCCTGTTTTAAATCCGCAGAAAAAAAGGTTCCATTCAGTCTTTGCCACTCCATCTTGATGCGATTAAAACGAAAGGTATTTTGCTGGGATAACCACGCAAGGATATCTGACCATGCGATAGAAGAGTCACGAGACAAGTCCACCGAAAAAACATCATTGACGATATACTGGTTTGGCGCTAATTCACGAACATGAATCCGTGTACCAGAAACAGATAATACGCTAAAATAAGGGGAACGATTCCACAATGTTCGCAATACCCCGAGCTGCATTGAGAAATCCTTCACGGTTATAATCGGTTCGTCGGTCGTCACATCATTCAATGAAAATCCAATCAAGTGCACTTCAGGGCCTAAGCGATTCCATGTCGCACGAATCGCGTCAATATGAACATTTAGGTGAAAAATAGATGATGCTTTTTGTTCAATATAGTGCTTGTGATGGTTGATAACAGGGGTTAAGGCTTGCAACGTAACCCCCATAACCGCGACTAAAATAATCAACGAGGCAAGGCCATACCAAAAAAATATTGCCATTTTTTTTAAATGAGCACTCATCAAACACTAACCTTTCATCGAGTAGAATCTTTGACCTAAATATTGATAAAAAGGCCAACATAACGCTGTCGTGAGTATACCGAATAATTCGAGATGATTCATGGTCGCCATAGAAAAAAATTGTCCAAAGATCACGAGAATCAAAAAATTGATACCCGTCAACACAGCAATAACTAAACTCTGCTGCAAGACATGAAACATATGAAAACGCCGACAAAAAAGATCAAAAATGAAGACAACCAGAACAAAAGAAAAGGCATGCATACCCAATAGAGTCCCCGTTAAACCATCAACAAACACCCCAATACACCATGCGACACCAACATTGACATAACGCGAATAACCATAGGTCCAAAAAAGCAGTGTAAGCAAACACCATGAAGGATTAACCGCCAATAAATCCGCCGGTAAAGGCATAATGGTTAAGGCCAAAGACAATAAAAAACTCACCGTGATCAGCACCCATTTAATCATTGGCATGCTCCACCAGCAAAACATAGGACTGACGATTAATATTTGCGGCAGGTGCCACACGAATCGATAAAAACTGCTCCGTCGGCGCACTTTCAACGGAGACGACCTGACCAACAGGATACCCTCTGGGGAAATGCCCATCGATGCCAGAAGAAACGAAAATGTCGCCGATATCAACATGCTCGGTTTTAGGAATAAACATCAGCGATAATGCGTGGCCGGCCCCTTGTCCCTGAAGAATCGCACGCATACCTGTCGTCGCACTTTCAACAGGAATACCACTCATAGTGTCAGTGATCAACATCAAACGGCTAGTGATAGGACCTACCTCAACAATTTGACCCAACACGCCATTGACATTCAAGACAGGTTGACCGATATGCACCCCACGCGTTTCGCCTTGATCTAAAATCCACTCAGTCCCTTGTGCGTCTGCGGCAATATACAACACTTCAGCAACCATGACTCTCATGGAGAGCCCTTGCGCAATACGCAACAAATCGCGTAATTGCTTATTTTCTCTTTCTAAATCTTGAAAATGTTGTTGTTGCAGCTTAAAAAGAATCAACTGCATTTCTAAACTTTTATTTTCACGCAACAACGTCTGGTGAGAAGAAAATGTCTGCATGGTTTTATAAAATACTCTCGCTGGCATACCAACAGAATACTGAAGGGGGGATAAAACCGTTTGTACCCAATAACGCATGTTTTTAGTGAGGTACCTCGAGAATCTAATAACATTAAAACGACCGCTAAAAATATCAACACGAACATTCGTTGAATAATCGGCGGTCGTTTGTTAAATATTGCTCTGATGACGAAACCCCTACTCTTGGCTCAAAAAATCACCGCCCATTTTGTCGGATAGTTCTAACGCACGGCCACCACCACGAGCGACACACGTTAAGGGATCCTCCGCAATAATCACAGGAAGCTGAGTTTCTTTTGATAACAGCTTATCAATATCTCGTAATAACGCGCCCCCTCCGGTAAGCACCATGCCTCGCTCAGCAATATCTGCCGCCAATTCGGGTGGCGTTTGCTCCAAAGCCGTCAAGATAGCTCCGACAATTCCCGATAAAGATTCTTGTAACGCTTCTAAGATTTCATCACTATTCAGCACAAAACTGCGAGGAACACCTTCGGCTAAATTACGGCCACGAACCTCCATTTTGAATAATTCTTTTGACGGAAACGCCGAACCAATTTCATGCTTAATGCGTTCAGCCGTACTCTCACCAATTAACGTGCCATAGTTTCGGCGCACATAATTGATAATCGCTTCATCAAAACGATCACCACCAATTCTCACCGACGAAGAATAAACGATTCCTCCCAACGAAATAATCGCAACCTCGGTGGTCCCGCCACCAATATCGACGACCATAGAACCATTGGCTTCATGTACCGGCATACCCGAGCCAATTGCCGCCGCCATCGGTTCATCAATCAAATAAACTTCACGGGCACCGGCCCCTAATGCAGATTCACGAATTGCTCGACGTTCCACTTGTGTTGACCCACAGGGAACACACACTAAGACACGAGGACTCGGCCGCAAGAAACGATTCTCATGCACTTTATGAATAAAGTGTTGCAGCATTTTTTCTGTGACAAAAAAATCAGCAATCACCCCATCTTTCATCGGTCGAATTGCCGCGATATTACCAGGCGTTCGACCTAACATTCGCTTGGCTTCTATCCCGACAGCGGCGACCTTTTTTTGACCGCCTAATTGATCTTGACGAATCGCCACAACCGATGGCTCATCTAAAACAATTCCTCTACCTCTGACATAGATCAACGTATTGGCTGTACCGAGATCAATCGATAAATCATTTGAAAAATAACCGCGGAGTTTTTTAAAAATCGGCATGTCTTGCTCCAAGAAAATGAATAAAATTGAGTGTTAATGTAGCAGCCTCGAAGCATAGGAGCAACGAGTATTTATCCAGCATAAATCTCTGACCCGACATCAGCCTGTTTTATTTGTTTATAATACTCTTGTGACAAGGTCTGCGCTTTGTTGATGTCATCCTGACTTAAGCGCTCTTCAAGCAGTGTTCGTGCTTGAAGCGCTGTCTCACGAATCTCATGATGACTACTGCTCGCCGCAATATTGAGCCAAGCATAGGCTTTCATCTGATCAAACGCGACGGCTTTGCCTTGAATATAGAGCATCCCAAGTTGTAACTGCGCATTAGCAATCCCATGATACGATGCAAGCTCATAATATCGAAAAGCCTCACTAAGATTTTGGGGGGCGCCAAATCCATGTTGATAAAAATAGCCTGCCATGTATTCTGCCGTCGGAATATGTTGATTCGCCGCTAATAGATAATAGCGTAATGCCTCTGTATTGTTGACCAACGTTCCAAGGCCATTATGGTACATATACCCCAACATATTTTGAGCATTCGCATTGCCAGCATCGGCAGCTTTCTTAAAAAAATCGAGTGCTTTTTCAGGATCTTTCTCAACGTATGACCCATTCAAATAAATCTGTCCGAGTAATGTTTGAGCATCCGCATCATTATGGCGGGCAGCCATCATGAGGTATTCCATAGCCAGTGGAACATTCGCTGGAATTTTTTTCAGGCGTTTCCTGACCATAAAGATAAATTTGCGCCAGTTTAGAGGCCGCATCGGCATTTCCTTGATCAGCCGCATGACGAAGCAACGTTGCCGCACGACTATAATTTTTAACAACGCCATGACCGGTGTAAAATAACAATCCGAGATAATATTCTGCGTCTTCAATCCCTGCCTCCGACGCGATCGTTAACCAATGAGCGGCCGCGTAATCATTTTTAGCGACCTCTTTTCCTTGGTAATATAACTTACCCACCTCATAAGCGGCTTGGGGGTTATTCTGCTGAGCAGAAGATAAGAGCCAATCGCTCGCACGATGAGTCTCAGGACCTTGCAAGGTTGGATTGGTTAATAAAATCATCCCCACATAATACTGCGCTTTTGCCTGCCCTTGGGTTGCCGCAGGCAATAAATTAACATAAGCCTCTGCGTCATTTTTCAGCGTGCCTTCTCCTAAGTATTGTGCTTCGCCCAACGCATATTGCGCCTCTGGCTGTTGCTGCGCGAACGCTTGTTCATACCAATGCACGGCTTCTTTAGAATCGCGAATAACGCCGGTACCTGTGGCGTATAAATATCCTAACCAATACTGCGCATCAGGATCATTTTGCTTGGCGGCATACGATAACGCTTTAACCGCTTCCTCTATATTTTTACCTGTCCCTTGTCCCTGTAACGCCATATAACCGACCATAAAAACAGCATGCGGATATTTTTTGACCAGCAATTGGTAACTCTTATAGGCTAAGGGATAATTTTTTTGCGCGTAAGCTTGGTCTGCTTGACTTAACAATGTTTGATTCGCTTGCTGCTCTAAACTCGGGGCCGTTGCTTGTGCATGCGTCGCAAAAGCAATACTCAAACAACTGAGGAGCAATAACTTTTTCATGCGTATCCTTGTCTGTTTACAATACGTTATATTATGATGATGACCCGATATTTTTATAAAAGCAACTCATGATGTTTGTTTTTGTTTTCTTGCTCGTAACAGGAATAGCGGTGGGCCTGCTCTCTGGAATCATCGGTGTTGGGGGAGGGCTCATTATCGTACCCGTGTTAATTTATTTATTTAAATATACCCATTATGCGCTGGTACCACAAAATAGTGCGCTACAAACAGCCATTGCGAGTTCTTTGTTAACTGTCGGCTTAACGGCCTCTGCATCCGTCATCGCACATTATCGACAACGCTCCATTCGATGGGATCTTTGGCGTCGTTGGATTCTAGGGTTATGCCTCGGCGCATTAAGCGCAACCTATGTGTTATCGATGATGAGTACCACATGGTTAAGTACCTGTTTTGCCATTTTCTTGCTGATGGTTGCTATAAAATTTCTGGCACAAAAATCCACCCTCACTGCAACACCAGCGCATCCTAACCCTCTCTCAACACCGATGTCTATTTTTCTCTTCATCGCCGGAATGGTTATCGGATTATTTTCTGGGCTCTTGGGCGTCGGCGGAGGAATACTGATGACCCCACTGTTGATTCGGTTAGGTTGCTCTATGCCGGAATCATCGGGCACATCATCCGCCAGCATGTTACCCTTGGCCTTAATCGCTGGCGCGAGCTATAGTATCAATAACCCTGGATATGTCTATTGGCCCGCTGTTCTTATTATTGGCCTGACCGGAGTCATCGTTGCACCCATAGGTGTAAAATGGTCAGATAGAATTTCGATAAAAACCGGTAAACGTATCCTCGCTGTATTATTATTAGTTGTCGCTATTGATCTCTTAACGTGAAGGAGAATTATGTTCTATCCAGCCATCAACCCCGTCGCTTTCTCACTGGGCCCATTGTCGGTTCACTGGTATGGTATTATGTATCTTGTTGGCTTTTTGGGGGCATGGTTATTGCTGCAATGGCGCGTAAAAAAAATCGCTTATGCTCCCTATTCTGTATTTTCCTCCGAAAATATTAGCGACATTATATTTTATGGTGCATTAGGCGTCGTTCTGGGTGGCAGAATTGGGTACATTCTCCTTTATAATATTGACGCTTTTTTCAATCACCCTCTCATTATTTTTAAAATATGGCAAGGCGGCATGTCCTTTCATGGCGGGCTAATCGGGGTATTGGTGTCGATGTTTTTATATTCTCGTAAAATTCAGTGTCGCTTTATTGATCTCATGGATTTTATTGCCCCCGTTGTGCCGATTGGTTTGGGCGCGGGCCGAATTGGCAATTTCATTAACGGTGAATTGTGGGGAAGAGTTACTGAGGTTCCTTGGGGAATAGTTTTTCCACACGCTGGCCCTTTAGCGCGTCACCCTTCTGAATTGTACGAGTTTTTATTGGAAGGCGTTTTATTTTTTATACTCCTATGGAGATATTCTGCACGCCCACGACGACCCTATGCCGTATCCGGTTTATTTTTAATCGGCTACGGAACGCTCAGATTTTTCGTCGAATGTTTCCGAGAACCGGATTCACAGCTGGGCTACCTCCTGTTTGACTCTTTGACGATGGGGCAACTCTTGTCACTCCCTATGATTTTGGTCGGGTTACTGTTTTTTTATAAAAAATGGGGGATAAAATAGAATGCAAAAAGTGTTTTTGTCTCAAACTTGCGTTAGAATAAGTAAACAACGGTCCACTTAATAATAAACATAACCTATGCCTACGCACGAATCACCCTCTATCCGCTTAAAGACTATCGCTGGGTTTTCTATTCAATATTTACAGTTTATGGATCACCATGGCAATCTAACCCAAGCCATTCCAAACGATATCACCCCTGAAACCCTTCTCAAGCTCTACCGAGCCATGACCTTGACGCGCTTATTTGACACAAAAGCCATTAATTTGCAACGCACGGGTCAAATGGGGACCTACCCTTCTTGCCACGGTCAAGAAGCGATTGGGGCTGCTATTGGTTTGATGATGCGAAAAGAGGACGTGTTTTATCCCTATTATCGAGACCACGCCACTTTTTTACTACGTGGTACACCCATGTCAGATATTTTAACCTATTGGGGAGGCGATGAACGCGGCAGTGCGTTTGAAAGCCAACCTGATAATCAAGATTTTCCGATTTGTGTCCCGATTGCTGATCAATGCTTACATGCCGCTGGAGGCGCATTTGCCTTTCAATATCGCAATCAAAAACGTGTTGCGGTGACGACTATTGGTGAAGGCGGGACATCGCAAGGAGATTTTTATGAAGCCATTAACCTCGCCGGCGCTTGGCAGTTACCCGTCGTATTTGTTGTGAATAATAACCAATGGGCCATTTCGACGCCTATACACGCTCAAACAGCCTGCAAAGCAATTGCTCAAAAAGCGATTGCGGCCGGTTTTGAGGGAATTCAAGTCGATGGCAATGACGTCATCGCCATGATTCACTCCATGAAATACGCACTAGACAAAGCACGTGAGGGTAAGGGCCCCACGCTAATTGAGGCAATCACGTATCGCATTTGCGATCATACCACCGCTGATGATGCGAAACGTTATATCCCGCCAAAAGAATTCGACGCCGCATTCGCTTTTGAACCCTTAAAACGCTTGCGCGCTTATTTGGAGAAGGAACTCGGTTGGGATGACACACAAGAACAAGCGATGCTCAAGGAACTCAATGATGAACTACAAGCCATCGTCAAACAATTTCTAGAACGCCCGAAAGCCGCGATAACCGATATGTTTGATTATTTGTATGAAACGTTACCCGAACAATTTATCTCTCAGAGAGAAGAACTCACGGCATGGAATAATATTAATGACTAATATCACTTTAGTAGAAGCGGTCAATCAAGCATTGGCGTATGAAATGGCACATGATGAGAATGTTGTTGTGTTTGGCGAAGACATTGCACGAAACGGAGGGGTCTTTCGGACGACCGTTGGATTAGTCGAAAAATTCGGTCCACGTCGTGTCCTAGACACGCCGCTTGCCGAATCGATGATAGGAGGAATAGCCATAGGGATGTCCGCTCAAGGCCTAAAACCTGTGGCGGAATTTCAATTCATGGGTTTTATTTATCCTGCAATTGACCACATTCTCAATCAAGCCTCTCGCATGAGAAACCGCACACGCGGCCGCTTATCTTGCCCGATTGTTTTTCGTGCGCCCTATGGAGGCGGGATTCATGCGCCTGAGCATCATTCAGAAAGCACAGAGAGTATTTTTGCCCATATCCCTGGTTTACGAGTTGTCATTCCATCCTCACCAGCACGCGCTTACGGTTTATTGTTGGCGGCTATTCGTAATCCTGACCCAGTCGTATTTCTTGAACCGAAACGAATTTATCGATGGGTAAAACAAGAGGTGCTGGATGATGGCAACGCACTGCCTTTAGACAAATGTTTTGTCCTGCGCGAAGGTTCACACATCACGCTAATCACGTGGGGCGCTATGATCAAAGAAACCTTGGAAGCCGCAGAAGAACTCAGCAAAAAAGGCATACACGCTGAAATTATTGATGTTGCAACACTAAAACCGATTGATTACGACACCATTTTACAGTCAGTTGAAAAAACAGGCCGCTGCGTTATTATCCATGAAGCGGCGCGACACTGTGGCGTCGGCGCTGAAATCGCAGCGACTATCGCGGAACAGGGCATTTTCTTTTTACGGGCGCCAATTAAACGAGTCACAGGTTATGATACTGTGATGCCTTATTATAAAATGGAAAAGTGTTACTTACCCAGCACGCATAAAATCACCACCACTGCACAACAATTGATGGAGTACGCATGAAAATATTTCGACTGCCGGATTTAGGCGAAGGTTTACCCGAAGCGATTATTCGTGAATGGTACGTGAAACCTGGTGACGAGGTTCAAATCGATCAAACCATCGTTGCGATGGAAACTGCAAAAGCACTCGTCGACGTTCCCGCTCCGTTTTCCGGTAAAGTTGAAAAATTATTCGGTCAACCAGGCGATACGATTGAAACTGGAAAACCCTTGATTGGCGTCGAAGGCGAAGAAGACTCCGGCACTGTGGTTGGCAGCATTGAACAATCCGACACAGTCCTTCATGAAAATGCAACTGGAGTAACCGTACAACAACACACAGCGGCATTGCGAGCAACCCCAGCTGTACGCATGCTAGCACAGCAACTCGGCGTTAATTTAGAAGAGATTAGTGTCTCAGGAAATGTCATTACCGCTGACGATGTGAAACGTGCCACGAATTTATTTCAACAAAATACACCGCAACCTCTGAACGTACAATTTACCGATGCCGTCGAATCGCTCTCTCCCACACGGCGCGCAATGGTGATGAGCATGACGCAATCTCATCAACATATTGTTCCGGTGTCTATTTCCGATGATGCCGATATCCACGATTGGGCAGGCAAACAGGATGTCACTGTCCGCTTACTCCGCGCCGTACAAGCTGGATGCGAAGCGGTTCCGATTACAAACGCGTATTTTGACGCTCAGCAAATGGTTTATCAACTCCATAAAGAAATCAATGTTGGGATGGCCGTCGATACAGAACACGGTTTGTTTGTTCCTGTATTAAAAAATATTGCCCAGCAATCGAACGAAGAATTGCGGGAAACTATCAACCGCTTTAAGCAGCAATCTCGTGATAAAACCTTGCCCGCACGAGACTTAAAAGGCGCAACGATTATGCTCTCTAATTTTGGGACCATTGCGGGGCGATACGCGAATCCGATTATTGTTCCACCGATGGTCGCGATCGTTGGGATTGGAAAAGCACGAGAAAAAGTTGTCGCCCACCGCAGTGCTCCTGCCGTTAGACGAATTCTTCCTATTTCGATTACTGTCGATCATCGATTAGTAACAGGCGGTGAAGCTATACGCTTATTACATGCCATCATGGAAGCGTTAGCGAAACCTTAGCTAGTTTGTATTCGTCTGTCCTGATGTCTGAGCATTTTTTTGAAATTCTTTTCTATTATTATTCTCCGTTAACTTTTTAGCATCATCCATTGACTGCTGCTGTTGACTCTTAGAGTCTGCCTCAAGAGTTCGTAGTTCAGTAAGATCCGGTGGAACCTTACTTGTTAAATGTTGGAGATGTTTGTTTTCTTTTTCTGTTGCTTTTTTTGCCTGGTCATACCGAGTTTTTGCAGCGATTACTTGAGGATTTGCGGCACTCGCTTTTTGTAACGCGGCTTGAACAGCCGGTGCTTTATCTAACATATCATTGGTAATCGATTGATCAATTACTTTTTTAACCTCTGGATCGTTATCGATATTGTCAGCAACACCTCGTGCTTGTGCTCGTGCTCGCGCGTCAACAACGGCTTGCGGAGGATCGTGACGAAGAATCCGTTCACGTTCTTGTCTACGAGCGAGATTGAATGGTTGCGCGCTCAAAACTTCAGGAGAACTATTCAACGCGTGACTCACCCCGGCTATGGTCGATACTAATTTTTCTTGATCGGCGAGTAAGTTAAGAAGAGATATGTTTTGATTAATACGGGTTAAAATATCGACGTTTCTCTCTAAAAACTCTTTTACAGATGCGTGATCAGTCAAGTCAACATTGATAGTTGAATCGGCGCGTTGCAATTCTGCCACTATAGTACTAAAAATTGGTCTAATTTTTGGATCATTCACCACCAAAGTTGCAAGCTCAGGAAAGAAATCATTAGTAAAACCGCCCTCTTGAATCCCGCGGTTTCTTATCCCCAAAATTGCCTCCGATACAGCGCTATTTGCTTCTCTTTTCAAGCGCTCATACGCCGCATGGCGTGGGTTTTTGATGCTTTCTTCAGCAACTTTATAGGCGGCCTCATAGGCAGTTTTAGCGTTAGTTTCGGTCTTCGCTAAAGTTTTTATGTTTTCTTCACTCTCCTTGATTGCTTTTTCATCCGTCACAAATAATTGCCCTAGCACGCTATTTTTGTCCTCAATCATTTCACGCAAACGTGTGAGTGGGGCAGACGCTTCTTGAGCATATCGATGTGCTTTTTTCGTATTCTCCAAGTTTTCTTGTAAACGCTGACCATTACTATCAGGATCAGTACTGGTTTGATTACTAAGAGTGAGCATGGCTCGATTATCCGTGAGGATGTTATGGGCACTGTCTTCTGCCGCTCTGAGTATCTCAGGAATCGCTGCACGAACGTCATCACCGCTCAATTCGATTGCATCGCGACCATCGGTATACACAATACGAACGCCCTCTTTTCCAGGCCATTTTTCTAATGTTCCGATTCCCAACAATAATTGATCACGTAAGGCGATTTTTTTAGCATCGAGTATCGCTGCACGACAGAAGTCTGAATTGAGTTGGCCGTTTCTGCTCGTAGAGTTTAATACATCGAAAGGATCAGACACTGGATTGTATCCTGCGCTTATTAGCGCTTTTATGTCTACATCTGAAACTTTTTCACTCAATTCGCGAGAAGTTATGGTTTTCAGCATTGCAACAGTCACAGGATCATTCGGATTATTCGGATCTACTGGAACATAGTCCCTCGCATTTTTATACGCACGATAAGGATCAACGTCAATCGCTTGTTGGATTTTTTCAGGCACCAAAGCATCAGGAACAGCAGCAACTGCTGCAATTGTATCATCTCGATTTTGACGATAGGCTTGCTGGATACATTCGACTATATTGGCTTCGGTGATACGATCAACATTTACACCTGAAGCGGTAGCAATGGCTTGTTTCGCTTCATCATTATTCAATACAAGCTCTGCAATACCTTCAGGATGCGCGAGCACCATCGCAGCTTTTATTTCATTCGTTACTGTTGCATCAGTCGTATGATTCAGATTATGCAACGCTTTAACAATACGTTTGACAGCAAAGAGTTCAGCGGGTGAGGCTTTACCACTGGCCATTTTGACCACATCCGTTTGTTTTTGTACGGACTCTGCTTCAACGATAGCGTCACTTGACCGGTTAGCCCTTTTTGCGTTTTTTAAGGTCGTTTCTTGCTGTTTTTTATTATGCTGACGCATCACATTGTTTGCATCGGCATGAGCATCTATCGCTTTTTTGATCTGCACTGGATCAGTATACGCAAACGCCGCATCAATGGCTTCTGCTGTCAACTCGGGATTAATCTCTTTTGCCCGAGCAATCTGCTCCTGAGCAATTACCTGAGGAATCGGATTCGTATTAAGAATCTCACAAATTTTAGTCTGACTTTCTGGGTGAGCATTAATAAACTGAACAACGAGCTCAAGACTTTCTTTAGCACTATGATGTACACTGTCCAAAATTGCTAATGCTCTCACCGGATCGAGTTTAATAGCATTGTTGATAGAGGTCGTAGCGTGCGGAGTAGTATCCCATTCAGTATCAACGAGAGGTTGCCCAGTATGTAGAATAGCTTGAAAAGCATTTTGAATCTCGTCATTACTTTGAGCAATCTCTGCCAATTTACTGATCGCCTCATGCGCCGCGAGCGATTCTGGTCGACTCAGATTCAGCAAACCATCAACGGCTTGTTTCACTTGAGCGTCAGTATCAGATAAAGCAACAACATCTATCAAAGCTTGTCTTCGGTGGCCCTCATCCGCTACCAAATTAAACGCACCGCCTTTAACGCCTAATGCATCTTCTGCCTTTAAACTTTCGGACAACATGGCCATGACAGTATTGTTATCGACAACATTTAAGGCATCCCGTTGTTGAAGTGAGGCATCTAAAGCTTGATTAAAAACCTGTAGATTCGTAGTTTTAATTTCGTTAATTACGTTAACTTTGTCCCCATTATGAAGTCCTGCTTCAATAGCAGATTTTTTAACCTCATCACTAAAACGGGTGGCATGTTGAAGATTTTGCTCCTCCACAAGAAAATCGTTCGCTATATTTTGTAATATCGTTGAACCCGCTGGATAGACGTTGTTGGGGTCTATCTCATCTACTGGAACCCCTCGTATATTGTCGATAGCATTCTGAGCCTGTGCTGAGTTTAAAATTTCTGTCACAACGGCTAATTTTGCAGCAGGCTCTACGTTGTCAGCATTAATCGGGTCGTTTTGAGTGTTTGCTGCTTCTTGTCGTAAAGAATTTGCTAATGCCTGTGTTAATACGTTTTGATCACGCAAATGAGTCATCATCGCTTCTGAGAATGGAGATTGTAGTGATCTCAAAAGCGCTTGTTTCTTAACATCGTTTGTAAGCGTATTATTAATATAATACCGCCTTTCCTGATTCTGAAAGCTTCTCTCAATAATTTGATTTTTAATCTCTGGATTAAGAGCAACCATGGCATCTGAAAGAGGGTGATCTGTATTTTCTCCTTGAACAGGCTCTTGAACAGCAAGCGCAATGAGTTGGCGCCGACGTGCTATAGGGTACAGTTCATTTATGTCATTATTACGTTCTAGAGATTGACGCACTTCTGCTTCTGCTTCTGCTTCTGCTTCTGATCGTAAATCATAGAGCTCAAATAAATTTAGCTCCTCTTGGTCTTCTGGCACTGCTGCCTGTCCTTGTCTTTCGGTGCGTAATAATTCATCGCGCAAAAAACGTATCGCTGCTGGACTCGCTAGAATTAACGCTTTAAAAGAATCGATATCATTAGCTAATATATTTTGGCAATCGGAACTCATACGAGTAAGTTGTGCTAGCATATTTCCATTAGCTTCAAGATGAAGCTCATCGCGATAGGCTCGACTATTTTGAGCCACCCAATTCATGATCTCGTTATTAGCTAGGATACCATCCAAATGTGCGCCACGATTTACGGATAAAACCGCAACAGCACTAGTCGCATGTTCTGGCCTAGCCAACACGTCTGCTGCAACTTCAGTATTAGCTCGTGTGATAGCACCGAGCATTCGTGGATCATTTGCTAACCTTCTACGACCTGGCTCATTTGCACGTAATACACTGACCATAGCGGCGCTATCTGTAGCAATCGAACTCCGGGCTGCTTCGCTGGCTTCTAATGTTTTTAAGACGCAAGCATCGTTCGCTGCAAGAACCCCGGCTCCATAGCCATTATTCGTTAGTAATATGTTCGCGGCATGTTCTTCATTATTTTGCTGGCCTAACATTCCAACAACAGTGGTTTTTATTGTTTCATCATGAATAATAACACGTCTCGCCGTTTCTCGATGATTAGACAAGGTTGTTGCAGCCGCAGTAATCGTCGCGTCATTTAATGAAACAAGCGCGGCTTTCTTTTCCTCTGGTAGTGTGTGAATAAGACTGGCAACTTTCTGATCTCTATCAGCAAGAGAAATATCGCGTTTTATCAATCGATCATACGCGATATTCAATTGTTCCATAGTTTTTTCAGGATCACGTTTTAAAGCCTCTCTAATATTATTTTCCGTGATATCCTGATTATGGTCTCGATTCAAAATCTGATTCAACACGCGTTTATTTTCATCCGTCAATAATCCATCAGGATGAACGAACATGCCTAACAATCTTAGATTCTCTTGAACGGCACTCGCGATTGCGGTTTGCTGTTGTTGACGCGCATTGAGTGAGGTTAACAACAAACTTTTATCTGTTTTATGCGTTGCTCCCGCAATAAGCCTCGTTATTTTTGACTTTCTCTGAATATCAGCGGGGTCACCTTTGACCAAACGATCAAACGCATTTGTTAAAACCGCCATAGCCGATTCACGATTATTGCTAACAGCTTGTCGAACATCTTCCCGTGTAATAGGCTCAGTCGGTTGTTTATTTATTAAGATGCCCCTCAAAAATATTCTGCGCTTCCTGCGTTAATAGCTCTATAATCACATCAAGCTGTCCATCATTGTCAATGATATGGGCAAACAAAAGCGCATAATCCACCGGAGGAAAAACGGTTGATACCTCATCAATCACCTTGGTCAAGGTTTCTAAAGCAGACATTGCTTCTGTCAAACTTTCTTTTCCTTGGCGAAGGGTTGCCTCCAAAGCCATCATATCGGGATGACCTTTGGGAAGATTCTTTGATTGTTGCTGATACTCTTTTTCTATTCTTTCTACGGAATCTTTAATACTCTGACACGCCTCAGTGGCGATACGTTTATTTTGTTCTAACCATTTTATATGATGCGTAAAACGCTCTAATGTTGAGTAATTTTGAGGATAATAATGCAATGATTGCGCAATATAATCGCGTGTCATGATCGCTAAATTTTTTGCCTCAAGCACCGCTTCTTTTTTTGCGTTGATTTGATCAAACTCGGCTGTTTTTCTTCTCGCCTCAATCCTTCTTGTTTGAGACACATTTTTCTGAGCAAGGCGAGCATTTTTAGTATGAATAGTATTATTGGCAGAAATAATGGTTTTTAACTCCTCACGATAACGAGAGGTACGATTTTCTTCAAGAACATCTTTTTTTAACGTATCTATCGCAGAGTTAAACGTCATAAAACGTGATTTAAATACAACATAATCGTTATTAGACCGTTGATCTACGCTGTTTAAGCTCTGTTCTGCTTTCTCTGAAACGTATTCCATGAATTCTGCGAGATATTTCCGTTTCCATGCTTGAATTTCTTTGCGATCTGTATATTGATACTGCGTCTCTGGAAGATCAGAATACCCGGGTAAACTATAGTCACCATCACAATTTTCTGTCACCAATTCATCATACGCAACAACAATGTGCTCCTTACGCTGTTTTTTTTCCCAACGGTTTTTGCTAAACCCCCATCGGTCTCGTAACATGCGCTGAAGCTGAATATTCACGTTTAATCCATCAGCGGTACGGCTAAAGTGAGCTTCCAATGCTTTTCCGTTTGAAAAATAAGAGCGCGTGATTGTCTTCAAACTAGGATCATTTTCTTGTTTTCTATGTTTATCTTCCGCGTACGCGACTACTTGATTCGCTTTTTCAGCCGCCAAAACATCGCTAGGATCTAAACCATCTCGCGCTTTTTGTTGCGCAAAAGCCCGTATGGTTTTCATCATTTTCGAGTCTTTATCGTTAATATCCGTTAAAAACGATTCTAACAGTTTTAAATCCTCTTCTAAGGCTTTAATTTCTTGTTCAATAGCGTCGTTTTGGGCGGCTTGGTTATTCTCTTTTTTAGCTTGAATATCTTTTTTAAGAGCGGCTATTTCTTGATTCACTTCTTTTTTAAAAAGATCTTGTTTTAACAGGTCGATGGTCCGCTTTTCTGCTTGTACGGAAGACGTGTATATTCTTTCTTTTGATACGACCAATTTGTTACGTATTTGCTTTTCTGTAGAGGCTTGAGAAAAAGCATCGCTTTGTTTTTCGTATTGTACAATCGCATCACGATCAATTTTCCTTTTTTCTAAGTTTTTTCTAATGTATAGATTTTCTTTTCCTAATCTATCGAGCGTTTCTAATTCGTTATAAATTTTTTTGGCCGCATTCGACTTTGCGGGTAATTTTGGTAGCACAAATTTCGTTCTTGCCCATTCTGTTTGCAAGGATTGATAGGTCAACATAAACTTACCTCATAGTATTATTATAATCGAACACGTTTTGCTTGATTCAACGAGTCAACATCATGAGCTGTTGGGTTAAAATAAGAATATTCCACCGTTTTGGCGTGTTTTTGCGATAGGAGTTCAAACTCCACCCATGCCGCTCGCACCATTTTGTCAAAACCACCAAATTCGACAGCCCAACCCCGCTGAAACACTTCGTGTGCGATCGCTTGCGCTGTTTTAACGGCATCAAACAAGGTTCGACCATGATCAAACAAATGTTTAGGTGTCGCGACAATACATGACCCTCGATCGTACACATGAAAATGTTCACTGGCATTTTTTAAGGCCAACGCAGATAGCGGGCCAGCAGGATTTGCGTTATTCGCATCCCATATCACAAAGTAAGCCACACGGCTCAACAAATAATAGACTTCCTGATGCGTGATCGGTCTATCCAATAGCGCGGTTAATTCAGGAATACTCTGCCCTTGAAGAATCGCTTGCCAAATATCCTGTTTTTCTTCCGTAAATTGATGATTTTTTTCGGCTTCTGCTTGTTCTAAATCGTCATACAAAGATTGTTGTTCTTCATCACTCAATTTTATTTCGGCCGCAAACTCATCTTCCAAGGATTCATCGACTGTCCATTCATCATCAGGCTGGATTGGAGGCAACACTTCCAATTCAAACTGAGTCTTGAGCGACTCTAGACCGCCATTCGTGACGGTAATATTAATCACATAAGGAGAATTTTCTAAGGCAGGAAGCCGAAGTTGTCCATAAATGTGGCCAGTAATCGTGTAATCAAGATCAGGCGGAAAATTATCGCCATTTTCCACGTCCATACTGTACAAAAGAGCGATCGCAACGTCATCACCAAAGTTTTCTTCTTCGGTGAGGCTATTTTCAATATATTCGGTTAAATCAAGACGATAAGGCACCCCAACTGCAACACGCTGTTTGGGGATAGGCGCTCGCAATATCGGGGGGCGTAACTCAGTTGGCATGCATCATCCTCGTATTAGTTCACCCAATAATACACTGATTATAGTCGATTTTCTTCATTTAAACATCGAAGCCTTGATGACGTAGTACCGTCGGAATATCATCGGAAGCCATTTGTTCAACGACCCAATAGCTAACGCGTGGAAGATTGCCACGCCGCATCATTCCCCCCCAAGGAAAAGATGAGGCCAAAAGATTCTCACTACAATCAACAATCCCCCACGTTTCCAAAGACTGTTGTCGGCAAGAAAAAGCAAAAGAACTGTCCGGCGGTGTGAAGAAGACCGCACATGTAAAGGGCTTAAGCGTTGTCGACCAACCAGCACTCGCACTGGCATCGAAATCAACTCTATCCATCAGCAGTGTGGATTGTTTTTTATTGCAAAAAACCGTCAAGGTCGGTTGCGTGATATGTTCAAGATGGACACGGCCATCACTAAATGCTACGTCTGCATACGCGGTGGTACACACAGAACTGAGGACTATCATAAGGACCGACCAAACCATTTTGTGCCTCATAATGTTTCGCTCCACTCATACGTTGCCACCAAAGGAGGATTGAAAGCCCTCTGCAAGCATTTATCCTGCTCGAATGAAAAATGTGGAGCAAGTAAACTCACGAGACGATTTGCAATGTCCTGAGCCAACACGGGCGCAAAAGCAAGTTTTGTTGGCCAAGCGATCATGACATTTTTTTCTTGATGCAAGACAGGACTATCCGGTTTTTTACCGGAATCATGACATGCTTCGGCACGATCGATAAAAAACGAACGAATGTCGGCTGAAGAAAAATCAATATGTGCAAACAACTCACCTAATTCTTGGCGAGCAAAGGCCACTTGCTCTGGTGCTGATCGTTTCATCCCTGTTTCAGCAATATCACCTCCCAAATACCATACCGTCTTTTCGCCAACGCCATGGGTGGTAATGGTCACACGGGGCTTATCACTGAGTTGCATCGCGTGAGCATAGAGCGTTGGAAGATGTGGCATGTTAACAACGACCATATGCAAAGGACGGCGCTGCATCGGGGTTCCAACAACCGCACATGTCTTCGACAAGGCTTCATTGCCGTTTCCCGCGAGCAAAACGATTTGATCTACGTCGAGTTCTTGCAGGGTTTGTTGAGACCGCAATCGCACCAACGTGGACGATGATTCTCGTACAACCGCATCAATGTCTGCATGAAAAATATAATCCAGAAATGGTTTCGCGAGTGTCTCAATTAACGATCGAACCGCTAAAACAGGTTCTTCTAAACGGTAAACGACACCTTTAAAACCTGGGACAGAAAAAACAGCGGGATAATCTGAGCGCGCTAATGCACTGACATGGCTTTTTAAATTTTTGCTGGCTAAAAACGTGGCTAGATTGACGGCCATAGAGCCTGGGGACCATAAATATTGATAATTCGAGAGAATTTCAACCGTACGTAAATCAATCGCCCCCTCACCCTGTAAACATTGATGCCATAATGACGGCATATTCTGCATGGAAAGAGCAGATGCGGTGAGTTTTCCATGTAAGGCATATTTCAAGCCACTATGAATAATGCCCTGAGAATGAATGGTTTGGCCGCCACCTAGGGTTTGATTTTCAACTAAAACACAAGAAATGTGAGCGCGTCGCAAGGTGTGTAATAACCACAAACCAGCAACACCGCCGCCAACAATCAGCACTTGTGTTTTTAATCGCAATTTGCACCTCATGACAAGTGACAGCGCAGTTCAAGAAAATGGCGCGCCCGGAAGGATTCGAACCTCCGACCCCCTAGTTCGTAGCCAGGTACTCTATCCAGCTGAGCTACGGGCGCGTAATCGATCTTTCAAAACAGACATGGCCACGAAAGAGTCAGCATTATAAGGATCTACTGGGGAGCTGTCAATGAACTCCCCGTCACGGATTCCTAAGGCCAATGTTCAATCGAAGAAACTCTTTCGTAATCATTATTCTCAGGATAAAAATACCACTCATGTACCGGTGAAAAAAATGATGGCGCATGCGTAGAAAAATGCGCAGAACTAGATTCCTCATGGTGAGGAGAGTGACTCCCCATTGCACGAATATCGTCTAATGGAAGTGTTTCAATTGTCTTCACAATCTTTAGATATTCTTTTTCAAAATTGGCCTGTCTTTTATCCTCGTCATCACCATATTTACTCACTACACCCATCATTATTTGGTAAAAAAGTGCTTCACAATAAACGCCATTAAAGATTAAGGCTCCCGAGATATTTGCCATAACCCCTGCAATTGCTGAAATGACAGGCCCGGTATGCGCATACTCCGCCCCTTCATAATTCACTTGGTCATTCCCAAACCCTGAAAATAGATAAAAATAACGGCTGATCAAGACAGTAAGCCCCATTAAAACCGGTAAAGCAATAAAAAAACTGCCGAGTGCCCGTTGGACCTGAGGTATTTTTAAAAACAATAATACGGATAAAAAGTTGAGTAAATCAAAATTCGCCATCGTTGAAAAACTAAAGCCTAGGCTGGGAATCAAATTACCCGCCGCCAGAACAAGTCCGAAAACAAGTCGAGCACTCCATGGTAGCTGTTTTAGCTTTAGCATATATTTTACATTGAGTATCGCATGAGGAATATTTTGTAGTATAACCGCAAGACCCCATAATCCATTTCCTGTCAAGAACCAACGATACAGAGCCCCTGTCCATCTGCAATCCAGTTGCATTCGAGTATTTTTGCTAACCAAATAACAGAGTTTGCTATCAGAGATCAGAAAATCTTCAATGAATTCAGTTCGTTCTTCTTTTGTTGCATATTTAAACCAGTCATATTGCGTTTTTAGGTGTTGAACCAAATGCCTTTTTCTATCGGCAAGGTGTCTGCCCTCTGCCGAACAACGGAAAAGCCAACGATGCCACTGCACAATAGGCAAATGAAAATAAGCATAAAAATCTAATGCGCCGAGATAAAACACCGGAAGATCTGCTGTTGATGAAATACCCACCAAAATTTTTTGCCATGTTTTTCCTGTAAAACCAATAAAAAAATACGGTGCTATGGTCGCTGCTGCCGCTATCGCTGCTAACAAACGGTAAACAACAGGGACAGAACTATCATCATTAAAAAAATCCAGATACCCCATCCAATTAAAAAAAGAATTCGTGACGACAGCTGATAGATGAATCGTCCCGTTAAAAAAAACGATATTTCCTAATGCAGGATAACGGACTAACGCTTCTTCTGCTCCAAACCAGTAAACAACCGCACTCAGAATACCCAAAACAGGCGCTGCAATATTAGTTAATAGAGAAGAATTTCTTGCCTCCGAATGTCCATGAGTTAAAACCTCAATAGAATCAACAATCCTCTGTAAATTTCGAGGTAATGGTAATGATAAGGGTAGATGATTAGCTGGCAACAATCTTGCTGTTTGGGAAATTGACGACTCCTCATCACCATAATTGTTCATATTTTAATCTTATTCTGATAAAAAGAGGTCAGATTTTGCACTAGTTATATTAAACTAATATTAAATGAGCAAGAAATTGACTCCTTTTTTACAGAAAGCCTGTTATTTATAGTAATAATAGGCTCCCTAACAACCCTGATAAAAAAGAAGCACTGAGGACACCAATTTTCACAGAGCCCAAATGTGATGAATAATCTCCAAATGCCAAGGTTCCAATAAACAAGCTAACCGTAAACCCAATGCCACAGAGCACAGACATCGCATAGACTTGCCTCCAACGAACTCCGATGGGTAAACAAGCCCACCGACATTTAACCGCAATGCCAGTAAACACGAAAATACCGATTTGTTTTCCTACGAATAAACCGAAAAATACGCCACAGACAACCGGCCATTCTAGTGCTGAGGCTGAAAAGTCAACCAACGACACACCGGCGTTCGCAAAAGCAAAAATAGGCAAGATAGCAAAGGATACCCACGGGTGCAAAATATGCTGCAATTTTTTTGCGGGCTGATCGCAGGCAACACGTAAAGGAATAAACGCGGCTAAAATCCCCCCCGCTAAGGTCGCATGAATGCCGGCTTTCATCAAGCAATACCAAAGGAATAACCCCATGATCACGTAAACACTCAAACGCGTTATCGCAAAAAAATTCAACAGGGCCAAGAGAGCAATACATAGACCAGAAAGAAATAAAAACAGCCCCGATAACTGCATCGTATAAAATAATGCAATCACCATAATGGCGGCTAAATCATCGAAAATCGCCAGTGCCATTAAAAAGATTTTTAAGCTATTCGGCACACGAGAACCGAGTAATGTCAGTATACCTAAAGCAAAAGCAATATCCGTCGCCGTTGGAATGGCCCAACCACGCAATCCAATGGAATGCTGAAAATTAAAAAGAAAATAAAGACAGGCTGGAATGAGCATGCCTCCCACCGCAGACACCGCCGGCAGCATCGCTTTTTGAAAAGTATTCAACTCCCCTTCCATCAGTTCTCTTTTTATTTCGACGCCCACTAAAAGAAAAAAAAATGCTCATCAAACCTTCATTCGTAATATGCAATAACTGGGTGTGCCCCTCAAAAAAGAGAACATGAATATCCAGATGAGAATAAACGATCGTATGATAAAGTTGAGCGGCGGCTGTATTATTCATCACTAATGCCAACACGGTAAAAAATAACAAGAGAAAAGCACTCGCGCTTTGATGCTGAATAAACTGCTTTAAAATTTTCTGCATAACACTATGTTCCTATACTAAACATGCGTTTTGGACTATCACGATGACTCACCATAAAGGGGCCATTGAGGAGTGTGTCGCGTTTATTGTATTGAAATGAGCGATAGTCTGCATCACACAGGATGCCGCCCGCATTTTTGATAATGGCGTGTCCTGCGGCAGTATCCCACTCACTCGTCGGGGATAAACGTGGATATAGGTCTGCTCGACCTTCCGCCACCAAACAAATTTTGAGAGAGCTTCCGGTCTTAACCAAAGTATAAGCGGATAATTGCTCTAAAAACCTATCTAATTCTTCAGCACCATGCCGACGACTTGCCACGACTCGCCATAGATGATGACAAGGACGAGAGAATATTTTTTTTATTTGATGATCATATTTTTTATAGGCACCAAAACCATCCATTCCATAATACAAAAGCGCCAACGCTGGGGCATAGACAACACCTAAAACGGGTTGATGGTTGATAATCAAAGCGATATTAACGGTAAACTCATCGGTACGATGAATGAACTCTTTCGTCCCATCCAAAGGATCAACCAACCACAACGTCGGCCATTGTTGTCGCTCCTGAATATCGTTCTCGCTAGATTCTTCGGATAACACGGGAATATTCGGTGTTAAAACACTCAGACGAGAAATAATCATATCATGGGCAAGACGATCAGCAACCGTGAGTGGAGACCCATCTTTTTTATGGACTAGCTCAATCGTGTTTTGTGCATAAATAGGTAAAATCGCCTGGCCCGCCGCAACAGCAATATCAACCACATTCTCCAAAAGCGGAGGGTTCAACAACCTCACACATACCCCAAGGCTTGTAAACGATGAATAATCATATCGACTTCTTGCTCAATCGAGTGTTCGGCAGTATTGATGACAATATCCGCCTTATCGGGAACGTCATACGGATCACTAATCCCCGTGAACTCCTTAATGACGCCTGAACGTGCTTTTTTTATATAAGCCTTTACGATCACGAGACTCGCATAGGGCCAACGAGGTTGAAATATAAATTTCAATAAAAACACCGTAGGCTTCAATCATCTCTCTGACTTGACGACGCGTGTTCGCATAAGGAGCGATAGGGGCGCAAATCGCAATGCCACCATGTTTCGTAATTTCACTCGCAACATAACCAATACGTAAAATATTCACATCGCGATGTTCTTTAGAAAATCCGAGTTCGCTGGATAAATGTTTTCGGACAATATCACCATCTAATAACGTTATCGAGCGATGTGTCAACTCCATTAACTTAATCAATACAGCGTTGGCGATCGTTGATTTTCCTGCGCCTGACAATCCGGTAAAAAATAGGGTTAATCCTTGCTTTTCACGGGTAGGAAACGTTTTACGCAATTCTTCGATAACACCTGGATACGAAAACCAGTGAGGCACTGGTTCGCCTGTTTTCAGCAAACGACG
This sequence comes from Gammaproteobacteria bacterium, assembly GCA_021208965.1. Taxonomy (GTDB): domain Bacteria; phylum Pseudomonadota; class Gammaproteobacteria; order JAGOUN01; family JAGOUN01; genus JAGOUN01. The sequence goes on along the minus strand of JAJOJD010000033.1, from coordinate 7,417 downwards.
AAATTCTGTGCCAGAAATTTTTAATACGGTTTCACCCTCGTGAACATGGTCTTCTTGCAGATAAGCGTCGCGCTCTTGGACATACACCAACTCATGAAATGGCACCATCTGAATGCCAATATCATCCTCATACTGTTTCACCAAAGCTTGCGCATCATATGGCCCATAAAAATCATGGCCGTTTTTATCTTTTCCCGGGCCTGCATGATCACGTCCAACAATAAAATGAGTACAGCCATAATTTTTACGAATAATCGCATGCCATAATGCCTCAACGGGACCCGCCATTCGCATCGCAATCGGCAATAAACTCAAGGTAGCAGAATTTTTAGGGTACGTTTCCATGAGTCGTTGATAACAACGAACCCGGGTATAATGATCAACGTCGCCTGGCTTTGTCATGCCAACCACTGGATGAATCAAAAGATGTGCATCATGCTCTTTAGCCGCACGCAACGTTAATTCTTGATGTGCCCGATGCATAGGATTACGTGTTTGAAACGCAACGACTCTTTGAATACCGTTGTCTCGATACTGTTGTTTTAATTGATGTGGCGTTAAGCGCAAAGAGGTAAAATCATAATGACTCGGTAACGTCACCGCTTCTAATGGCCCACCGATATAATATTCTCCTGTTGCATGCAGCAAGTAATGAACGCCTGGATGGGTATCATCGCTTGTCTGGTACACCGCCATCGCTTCGGTCATTTTGTTTGGCTGCCAAATGCTGTGAATCGTCATATTCGCGAGGTGAATACCTTCTTGGTCATATAGGGCAACGTTTTCACCGACGCTTAGGTCTATGACACGATTGGCATCGACATCCAAAACAATCGGCATGGGCCAGACTGCGCCATTGGGCAAGCGTCGCTTCGATACAATACTGTCATACGTGATTTCGTCATTAAATCCATCGAGCGGAAAAAAAGCACCATTCAATAAACACTCTATGTCACAGCGTTGACGAGGAGTTAAAACTATTTCTTTCATGTATTCCCATCCTTAATAGGCATTTCGGTGAAAAAAACCACGCCACAAGGTTAGCGCAATAATTTTTAAATCAAATAACAAGGTCCAATGTTCAATGTAATACACATCGTACTCTATGCGACGCTCCATTTTTTCTAAGATATCTGTTTCACCCCGAAAACCATTGATTTGCGCCCATCCGGTGATACCAGGTTTCACGCGAAAACGTTCTTCATAGGAAGGGACCAGATTTTTGTAATATTCATTGTGGGCGATAGCATGCGGTCGTGGACCAACAATAGACATATCTCGTCGCAAAACATTAAATAATTGAGGTAACTCATCTAAACTCGTACGCCGCAAAATTCTCCCAATAGCGGTAACTCGATGATCATTTCTTTTCGCTTGAGATACAGCGCCACATTCTTCTTCATGAATAATCATCGATCGAAATTTATAGACCATAAATTTTTTGCCATTCATGCCCTGTCGCTCTTGTTTGAAAAAAACAGGCCCTTCAGAGCTTAGCTTAATCAGTAGCGCAATCGCAAACATTAAAGGCGAGGCAATGATTAAAAAAATAGATGCAAGAAGAACATCCTCTACCGTTTTTAACCAACGCTTTTGTTCTACTGGTGACATAATACAGTGATCATTTTTATTCAATCGAGGAACGAGAGTGTAACATAGTCATCTGACTATGGATATTGTGCGATTAATCGCTTATGCCTCATTTTTCTATCCGGCGATACGTGCGCAACACCTAAAAACTGACCGTTTTTTGTATAAAAACGCGCCCACCCTTCCATCTCCAATACATTAAAATCAGCGCCCCGTAACAGTCGCTTAACTTCATCATCATCGAGACAAACGATAGGCCAACAACTGAGAGCCTGATCAACGGGTAACAAATGTGCAGAACGATGATTTATCGATTCTAGCGTATTGAGACTCATCATGAAAAAATGTTGAAAAGGATGCACCCATAAACGTCGCAAAGCAATCACATGAGCACCACACTCTAAATACTCTCCCATATCATCAATCAAACTACGAATATAAGTGCCTTTGCTACAGCTCACTCGTAAACTCACGCGATCACGGCCATCAACGATGTTTTTATTAAAGCCCAGTAAATCTAGGGTATATATCGTCACTTGCCGCGATGCTCGTTCAATCGACTGGCCTTGTCTCGCATATTCATACAAAGGCTTACCGTGATGTTTTAACGCCGAATACATCGGTGGTGTTTGGTCTAATACGCCTGTAAATTTCGGCAACATCTGAAGTAGTGTTTCACGGGTAATGGATAGAGCGCGTTCTGAAATCACCTGCCCTTCAGAATCTCCGGTATCTGTGCGCAAACCTAAAACAGCCGTCACATCATAACATTTGTCCGCATCTAAGAGATGTTGAGAATATTTTGTTGCCTCACCGAAGCAAATAGGTAACATCCCTGTTGCCAAAGGATCAAGACTACCCGTATGCCCCGCCTTTTTTGCTTGAAACAGACGCTTGACGGATTGCAGTGCTTGATTAGACGATACCCCTATCGGCTTATCTAAAATAAAAATGCCATGAATATCATATTTCATGATCTTAGGATGGCGTATACGTATAAGTCACTTGACAACTCGTATCTGCAACACCTGTCGTCACGCTACTATTCACAGAACAGACGTTTCCATTCCAACCGGCACCATATCCTTTGGCATCGGAGGGAATATTTTTAGCAACGGTCACGTGAGTATAATCATAGACCCCACCAGCGTAGGCACCATAATAGCAGTACAATTGATGAGACGCTTGGTCAATTTTCGCTTGATATAGCTGGATATTGCCATTTTTAGTATCGATGTTTGTCGTAAACGTGACTGGCGTCAGAATGGACCCTCCAGCCGGCGCATTATACAAATTAGATGTCGTCACTGTACCAACAGGGTGACTACCCGTTCCACTTTCTGTGGCAGAGGATGGACAATATAAATAACCTGGAACAGGAACCGGCGCCTCAACGGTAAATTTGTCGGGATTCGAGGCATTATTCGCTTGACCACCATCGATATTCTTGACATACAGCACCACTTTCCACTGACCTTGAACGGTTAAGTTCTGGCCAGCCACACCATTCAAGCTGATCTGTGTATCATTGTTACTGAAACTTAAAGTAAACGGACTGTTCGCATTCGCCGTACTGTACGTCGTATTGTTCGGATCCGTAATCAATGCGTACGTCGCCGCTGAACTCGTATCAAATTTTTCATTCGATCCCGCTTCACCCGCATAAACATCCGTCGTCGCATACGTATAACTCGTGTACGGTGTGTACTGCGTTCCATTCGTTAACGCCAAGCCACCTTTCACATACGGTTGATACTCCGGTGATACATTTTGATCCACCGTCAATGTATCGGGATTCGAGGCATTATCGGCAGACTGCTTCGCATCATTCGTTACATGTAAAACAACATGCCACAGCCCTTGCGTTGGCAAAGTGTTCGCATCAGATGTTAAGGTGATTTGAGTTTTCTCAGCATTGAAAGTCAATCCAAATAGCGAAGACTGATCATTGTTACTCGCATCTAAAACCGTTGCATAAGTCGCGGTCGTATCCGTATCAAAGGTTCTACCGGCACCGGCATTAACAGCGGCATCACCGGTATTCGGAAAGGTATACGAATACGTTTGATATTGTGTTCCATTCGTCAAGGTTTGATTTCCCGCAACGCTCGGCATCTCCGCAGCATTCGCCTGAACCGATAAATATCCAGGTTGATTAGCATTATTAGCACTATACCCATCGGTATTCGTTAAATTTAATACCGCGTTAATTGTTTTATCAACATATTTAGACGCAACAAGGCCAGTTAACAATAATTCAGTACAATTGCTGTTATTGTTGCACGCATAAGCAAGTCCTGTATCTGTCACTGCGACACCATCTACCGTCAAAATACTATTTGAGGCTGACGCTGAACTGAGAGGAGAAGAGCCTGTTGTCACCCCCCCTTGCGTCATAAAATTATACGTATAGGTTTGATCAACGGTTGCTAGGCCCATATTTAAATTCTCAGGAATAACGGGACTACCATACACAACAGCCGTAAATGGTTGCCCTGCACAGCTCGATGTTGTGCCATTATCCGCGCTTAAATCAACGGTATTCGTGACATGCAAATAAATTTTCAATAAATGCCCAACTAAATTAGTCGGAAGATTTTGGGTTGATTGTAATATAGCCACAGTATCATTATTACTATATGCAAGATTAAAACCTGCCGCTGACGTCACTTCTGTGCACGAACTTCCGCTAGAACCGGTATCAAACACTTTAACATAGCTATCATCTAGTGATGTTTTAAATGCTTGCCCTGTACCCGCCGAAACTTCACTACTTGTAAACGTATGACCAGGAGAATAAATGTCCCCTCCTAGCATGGCAGGAGACGTAATTGGCCCACTGCCAACAAAGGGAGAATTAGATGGCTGCTGTGTGAACGTAATCGTTTGTGTCGGAGAGGACTCAAAACCATTGGTTGCAACAACAGAAATCACGCCCGCATCAGGACAAACGCTAGAGCCGACACTTTTCACTGTCAGTGTTTGAACGGCAGGATCATCATTAAGCGTTGCAGTGTAACAATTATGCGTACCAATTTTAATATTCGCTGTAATTGATTTGATTTTTAAATTCGCATAACTTGGATTAGGGTTTAAAAACATAGTCTCCGAATCCGCTGGCCCCATCGGTTGTTCAATATTTTCATAATTAAATACCCATGTTTGAGCTTGGCCTAAAACGGGCGCTTCTGTCCCTATAAAAACGGGATTAAGTGAAGGTGATGTCGCACTGCTGGTGCCAACGAGCACTTTAAAAATAAGTTTATGACTTGCCGATGTCTCTATCCCACGATCTAACTTATCTTCTGGAAAAATAAGAATTAAAGGTTTGTTAGAGATGACTGAAGCAGGTTCAGGCACTTCAGATTCAGTAACTAAAGACTGAGCAACGTTATCATACGTGAAGACAATAGACTGCGGCCCTCCCAAAATGACTGGACTGGCTTGCTTTTGGGCTTCACTCAAATTCAGTGTCGCGATATGGTCAGCAATATTAATCCGGTTAATTTCACCCGATTTTAAGGTAATCACAGGAACATCACTTGTATCCGTATCAATAGCCTCATTATCCGACATATCATTGGTCGTCTTTGCTAGCACCGTTTTTTGATCTGCAGCGGCTAATACTTGATCCATAAAGGCAACAGACTTCGCTGCCCAACTCGCGAGATCGCTTTCCCCCAGATTTTTTAATGCGTAACCACTCGTATAACGACTACGATCATCCAAGAAATACGCTAAATTCAGGTTAAATCGCGTATCACTTGCCGAACCATTTTCACCCAAAATACGCTCACCGCTAACCCCTATTTCTAGGTTGGAGGGTGTCAATAAAGAGATACCGGCAACATAACGATCATACACTTCACGCTGACTACCTTCGATCGTCATTTTGAGGTGTTTTGATAATAATTGTTCTAAACTTAGCGTAAAACCGAAACCTTCACTATCATCCGCCTCCGTATCATCGTATTTGGTGTCATAATTGACACGATCATAATTCAGACCTAAACCAACTAAACCCGTTGACCATGGCAAAATATTGAGCGTAGCTGCAGAACCTTGACTGATCGCACCGGCAACATGTCGATAATTATCATAAAATTCACCGTCCGTTTCAAAACGAATGGTATCTAAATTTTGGCTTTTTGCATTCGCGTAATACGTAGACAACTCTACATTCTTCAACCAGCCATCATTAAATAAATACTGATAGGCTGCCCCATAAGCATATTGTGGAACCCAGACAGAGGTTGCACCGCTATCGTAGTCAAAATCCATTTTTTCTTCTAAACGTTCAACACTCAACTTGGTTCGCTGTTTTTCTGTCCAACTATGCGCCCAAGTGATGTCAATCCGATTTTCTTCTGACGCATATGCTCCCAACACACCGATGGCATCATTAAGGGACACCATTTCTGAAAGCTGCGCCTGAAGTTCATAACCATAATTGCTGGTGTAAGAACCAGAAACACTCACTGGACCTTGAAGACCTAACAAACGGTTATCAAGCGTTAACGTATCTGTCTCGCTAACAATAGGACGACCCACTGCCGCATAAGAAGGGGATGTTGAGTTGGGGTCTGTGTAATGATACGCGACAGTATCTGGCGTTGATGTGACATCACTACTGGCCGTCGCAACCGAACCAGCAGTGACAAAAAGAGAGATCAGCATCCCCCTTAATATTGGTTTTTTTATCAACAGATATTGTGCCATATTAACATTCCCATCTTATACTATTTATTGTTGTTATAAAGGAACATGTAACTGCAAGCCGGCATAAGGATTGAAAGAACTCTCATAACCAATTTTGACGGCTTCCCCTTCTTGGGTTGGGTTATCGGCATAGGCCACATCGTTCCAATAGTCAATCCCGGCCAGCAAGGTCACGCGCATACTGCTTGGATCTTGATTGCCCTTTAGATAATAGTTAAACCCTAGTTCTGCGTTCAGTTTGAACGTCGCCGTATTGTCGGTTGTACTAACGGTATACGTAGCTAATAATGTTTCATCATCAAGATCAGGCTGATTAGTCACAGGATTTTGAGAGGCATCTAAGGTTGTATGCAACCAATAAAGCCCTGCGCCCAATTGACCATAAACACCATAATGATTAGCAAACAACCATGTGGCTTTATCACCAAAAGCAAATCCTAGATAATAACTCGTTAAATCATCAGAACCTTTCCCTTCTAGCGGGGTATCGAGGATTGGCTGGCCATCATAATCAGGAATATATTGCAAGGTGGTATAATCACTATTCTGCTTCAAATAGTTGAAATCAACGCCGACATAAGGTGAGTTGATAAAATGGTTATTGACGACCTTAGCGCCGGTATAATACAAACCAATAGCCGCATACGTATTATCAAAATTAACATCGCTATTCGCCATCACGAAACTCGCATTGTTTCCAAACATAGTATTCCCCGTAATCGGAAAATTATTGACATAATACGGCTGGTCATCATAACTCTCCTCTTGCGCACCACTATTATGAAAATAGGATACACGTAGCTCAATCGCATTTTGTTGACCAAAAATTTGTTGAATCTCAGGATTATCCGTCAGGAATTGATAGCCCAGCGTCAGTGTGGGATTGAATGCCCAGTTATCGGCATTATAACTATCGCCTGGCGTTGAAGGAAAAGATCCACCATTGTTGGTATTCCCATACCCAACAGACAAGGGAAGAATCATACTGGGCTGATCAAAATAATATCCATTCACGCCAACATCGATATAAAAATGATGCTCGTCACCTTTATTATTTTGAGGAATAGTCCTCTGAACCATTATCGACATAATTACCTGCAAAGGCGGA
>JAJOJD010000076.1 GCA_021208965.1 Gammaproteobacteria bacterium | reverse complement strand
GCTTGTCACAAAATTAAGAATATCGGGAGAATCGTTGTTCACCATGATGCACCTCGTTTCGGTCCATATTAAATAATGCACGTAGTGTAACGCATTCGCTCATTCCACGCAAAAGCGCGAAGAGCCTACGTTTTTGCTCAAATCAACGCCTAAATAACGGCTCGCTTCACTCAGCAACTGAGAATAATCCTGCGCATTGCTCAATCCTTTTTGTTGCGCAAACAAACGCAACATATCGCCACCCTCCCCCGTTTGAAAATCATGCCACAACCCCTGTTTTTGGCCTTTAATCGTGACAACTAAACTGCCTTTGTGCTTGCCGAATCGCAGAGTGTTGCCTTGACGTTCTTTAGGTTCGCCCAAGAGTGAAAGTACAATATTTTCTGCTTGATCATTCATCGCTTCACGCAATTTTTGACTATCAATCATAGGTGTTTGTTGTTGATATTGCGCATGTGTAGCAGATTTCTTTGCGGATGTTTTTTTCGTCAACAGGTCTGCTTTTTCTTTTTTAATCACCGTTTTTTTATCCATCGGCTTCAATTTGCCAATCGCTTCTAACGCACTTTTTTTATCACCCGGGGTCTTTAATAAATGATTGAGTAATTTGGTTTTATTATCGGTATAAATCTTAATATCAGTTATTGCACGTGTCTCCGTGACGAGAAACGCACGTTGCGTTGTTAATTGCGGATGTTCACTCGGATAACTGGCACGAACGCTCTGAATCGAGCGACCTTGTGAAGCATAATTGGTAACGGCATACGCATAGTCCCAATGAAAATAGCGGGCATCTTCAGGGGAAATTGAAATAATCGTGCTCTCAATCACAGCTCCCTCTTTTGTAAATGTCATCGGCTGACACAGTGCATTATTGCCTTCAACATTTGTCACCAGCGCATATTCAGGGCTGAGCAAACCGAGCGTAGGATTCGATTTCGTCCAGCGTATCCAATCTCCTACTCTTAAATCACGCTGTTCTTTTTGATACACAGACAATGCCAACGGTGTTTTGTTGCGGCTACTGGGTAATTGCAGCATGACTTTTTCGCCATTGGTGCGTTGTAAGGTCAACGTATTTTTTTGAAGATGCTGATCAATGACGGTTAGATACTCTCCTTTTTTAATGCCCAAATCGGTTTGAGACACGCCAACTAAGACAACATCATTCACGGCATAATTAGAGGCGCGTGTTAACTCGACTTGCGTCATATCTTTTGATTTTAAAATGGCGGTAAATGCTGATTTTTCACCCAGCTCATTTTTTTCGATTAGGCCTTGCCTGATTTTATTATTCAATAAACTACGTTCAGCATTACTTAACGTAATCATGAGCATATGTTGCCGCTCTTCTGGCGTCAGTTTAATGAACTCATCCGCCATGAGAGCTAATCTTTGCTCTGGATTATCAAGTGTTCGCTCACCGACGATTTCTTCACCACTTTCGATAATACGAGGCCCTAATCGAGCAAACGCGTCTTCATAATTCAATTCATACGTTGATCGCACCGCCGACAACAGTTCAGGATTATCACGTTGACGCTGTATATCCGTCATTTTGATGACTTCAATACCAATGCTTTGTAAATTCTCATGCGTCTTACCTGCTTCAATCGATGAAAACTGAAACACGTCACCCACGGGAATAAATTTGCCACCCTGCGCTTCGACGATTTTGGCGAGTTGATACTGACGCTTGGTAGAGGCCATTGTGGCTTCATCTAAAATATAAATCGGATAATTTTTATTCGAAGTGCTGTGAACAGCTGTTGATCTATCACTTATTGTTTCTACGCTATTATTTGACGCGCTCGATTTCAAAAAAGCATCAAGTGTTTGTGCACTTAATCCATTCGCGCGCAATTCTTTTGCTGCGGTATGCGTAGGTGCTAATAAGACCATTTCATGATTGTTTTGCTCACAAACATCCACAAAGGCTTTCATCATCGTGGTTTTACCGACACCCGCGAGCCCTTGAATCGGAATAACGCGATTAGTATTGGTACACAAGGTAGTGATCGCTTCTTTTTGTTCGACAGATAAATGTGTTTGAGCCAAATAATCTTGAACCCTTTCAGGGGTGGATATGGGCACCAACTGGCCAACGCCTTTTTTAGCCATACTTAATAATGCATGTTCTTCTTGTAGCGCATCTTTGGTTGTCCAGAGCTTGCCATCGCGACTTACCACACCTGGAATTAAATAACCTGACGTTTCAGCGCGACGCAAGGCATCATGTAATTCATTGGGTGCTGCTGATCCCAGCACATTTTTAATGGCGACAGATAACAATTCATTTTGATTAAATGCCGCTTCACGCTCAGATAAATGCTTCATCGCATAGACAATTGCTTCTGACGCAATTGTTTCCGTATTTTGTTCGCTGAAATTATTTTGAATGCCTTCAATCAACGCCTGTTGAACAGAGGCGACATAATTATTTTCATTTTTCTTATCGATCACATAATCCAACGCATAACGCGCTTCAGGACTAGTTTTTTGCATTTCACACAATAACTTCTCTTGATTGAGCGTATAACACCATACTTTTTTATCATTATGGGTCATAAGTGAGCGCAGCATGTTTGTCGAATAGGGAGAGGCGTTGCCTGCGTGATAGGTTAAAATAACATCCGTATTTTGAGGTAGTGAAGCATAAGCTGTATCGCAATACGAATACGCGTAATGCTGTTCTTCGCGACTGAACAAATCCAAAGAAACGCTTTTACCTTTATCAGTCAGTGCAATGATTTTATTATCCTTAAACCCTGTTACCGTTATAAGATCACCGCTGACTAACCCTTTATATTTTAGGCTTCGGCTCATTTTTATTTTTTCACCAAGGTGAATCGTATTAACAGCTTCATGATAGAGCTCAATCGCACGCTGCTTGCGCCCACCGGCCTTATTCGGATTCCAAACAATTTTTTTGCCAGAACCCGTTTCCAAAATCACTTGATTTGTACGATCAAACGATTCAACCACTTTTAAATAGTCTTCTTTGGCCACATTAATCGATGAGTAATGCTCGTTAAACCGCACCACCATACCCGCTTTATAACTATTGGATGATGCATACTCAGCATTTTTCAAATGAACGGGCAATAACTGTGTTGCAGTGACATGCTCTTGACTGAGCAATCCGCTTGTTAAACGTTTTTCTCGTGTTAAGTCATTAAACTGTTGAGCTAAACGACGATTCGGCAATACGACACGCGCATTCAGATTCGATCGCACAAAACTATTGGCATGATCAACTAGCGACTCTAGCGCTTTTTCTTCTGAGTCGTGAGTTAATATGCTTTCGGCAAGCATTTGAAAATGGTGTGTCGAAATAGCACCGTTTTTTTGATCGATATTATGTTCAGCGGGTAATGCTTCAATAGATAATCCACTTTTCTTTAATAAATCAATCGCTTGATTGTTCGACCAGTGCTTGATGCCTTGGTCGTTAAAAACAGGAATAATTTTCGAATCTGTATTTTCAGCAATCTTGATGAGATTGTTCATTGCTTCTATAGATAAACGCTCCGCGTCTTCAATAATGAGTGCACCATTGAACCGATTAAAAAAACCGTGATAAGCATCATTGTTCATACAATAGAGAAATTTACTCACCGTTAATGTTTGACTGTTATCCGTTAAATTTGAAATAAATTGTCGAAACCAACCAAACTGCGATTGAATGACGGAACTTATTTTTTCTGATGATTTCGCTGATGCTGATAAAATAAGTGGCTGCAATCCTGCGGCCTGGCTCAGTTTCACAAGTGGCACAATTGATTTTAATTTTTGTGATTCATTCGTTACTTCTACCGCATGAATTAATGCAGGGCTTTGTATGGCTTTGGCCACACTGGCATACAGAGATGAATCTGTCGCTTTAGAAATTTGTTGCTCTAGTTTATCTTGTCGTCTTGAGGGTAAAGCTTCACGCGTTTTTGTAACATTGAGTGCCAGTGATTTCTCAGCATCAATCCTTTCTTTTGTTACATAAACACTATCGCCTTTTTCTGTATCTCGAACAAATAATTGTTTTTCTTGTACCAACTGCGTGATATGTGCTCGCGCTGCTTCCAATGAAACAAACTTATCAAGATGCGTGCTGAGCAAGGTATTCATTAACTGATTTTCTGTAAAAACAGGCATATCCCGGCCAAAATCTGTCAGTACTTGTTCTAACAAGTGTGCATCATACACGTCTACTGTTTGCGTTTTTTCACTCAGGGATTGCGGATGTAAACTTTTATTCACTGCATCGTGTGCTTCTTGAAAAGTATCGACCTGTCGATCATTGGCACGCGCTTTCCAGGTTTCACGCAGTTGATGTCGATCTATTGCTTCCTTATTTTTTCTGGTTTCTAAGGTGACAACAGCCGCCGCCTTAGCAGACGTAAAGCCCTTTTCTTGCATCACATTTTCAATCTGTTCACGACGCTGTGAAAAGGTGCGAATACTCGCTTCACTAATGCCTGCAATTTCAAATTGCCCCGTTTTTTTATTAATGTCTAATTCATACCCCAGTTCTTTTAGTGCAAACGCAAGTTCTGCATTGAATAGCAAACCGTAATATTTCTTTTGGTGGCGCACGCGTTCAATAAATCCATTGACTTCGCCTTTGGTATCTTGGCCATACTTACCCATTTGAGAGGCTAACGCGCGCCAATTGCCATCTTGACGTTGCGTCATATTCATCACAACCGTATGAATATGCAGTTGCGGATCACATTCACGCGAAAGATCATGTAAAAATTTGGCAGCAACAATGTTCCCTGTATCTTCGTATACCGTTTCACCATTTTTGGTGGTGCGTGCTTGCGCCGCCTCGGCTTCAATTACTGCAAGCACTTTATCAACACTTTGATGTATCGCTTGAAAAATGCGTTGATCATTGCCCATTAAGCTTACAATGGAGACGGATTTGGGAACACTAAACGTTAAATCAAAGCCAGGGCGATGTTTGCGCACACCATTTTTCATCACGCCGAGCACTTGCCCTGTCGGCAATTGACCATCGAGTAACGCATTAAATTTCTCGCTATCTACATTGCCATCTAACCCTAAAGATGCTGCACCTTTGCCAAACCATGCACTTTGCTCTTTGGCTTCGATGCTATCTTTCTCATAATAATTATCCGTACCCATGAAATAGTGACTGGCTTGACTGGATGAGGCGAGTGTTTTGGTGGAAAGCATATCTAAAGCTCTTGTTGTAACATATATTTTTTAAATATCGATGTTTCTATCAATCGCATTTTCAGGCGTATCTTTTTCTTTTGTTTGAGAGGAATTTTCATTTTTATCTTTTACAAAAGAAGGCGATTCAAATTGCTCAAACAAAGAAACCACTTCTGTCATGAGTTCATTGTTATCATTGAGCCTAGAAACAAATGCTTCTTGGTGTCTTGGACGATTGAGATAGTCAAAGGTAATCTCAGTAATCGGATATTTGCCGGTTAAGCGAATAAAGCAATGCAAGGGTTCTAATCCCATGATTTCAGATGCGGTGACTAATCGCTCGGTACGTTCATGTTGATTAAGCGATACGCCATCACGGTAGGTATTAGCTCCATACGAAATACTTTCTTTCACTTCGTTAATCACCGCAGAACCTAAATTGACAGAGGCCCATTCGGCGAGTTCAGCTTCAGGCTCTCTAAAAAATAATCTTGTGTTTAACAATCCCAAGATACCCGACGCCCCTTTAGAGCCGTATAACGATTCCAATAGTGCTTTATTTTGTAGCCCGATCACAAAGCAGCCGCCGAATTTGCGAGCTTCAGCCAAAGCAGGTTTTAAGTACGGTAATTGTTGCAGTGTTGTCACTTCATCTAATATAAACCAAATACGTCTATCAGGATGTTCGGTTAAACTTAAAAGACCGTTAATCGCAATGTCCAGCCAGGCGGTAATTAGTGGTTTTAACGATTCGTGTTTATCGCCAACCGAAGTCACAAACACCCAGTTTTTTTGTTGATCGTCTTCCACCCAACGGCGAATCGAAAAGGGTTCATTGCCTTCTGTAAGAAAGCATAAACTTTTTAAATAAGTAGCGAGTACGGATTTAATCGATACAGCGGTTTTTTCAATTTTTTCAGACATCAAGGTTTCAGCTTCAGTCCCTGCTAATAACGCTTTTAGCTCGCCAATATCCGCGGTGAGCAAATTGCGCAATAATCGTAAGAGACTCGGATTTTTAGAAGTGCGTGCCATTTGATAAGCAGCCGCAGAAAAAATAGTACGCGCCGCATTGACCCAAAAAGGATCAGAGGAATTATGGGGCATCGGAATTAACGCCGCAGCGCGGTTATCAAAATGTGCTTTCGTCGGACATTCTCCCCAAAAATCCCAATGCGCAGATCGTTGATCTAATGGATTTAATAATACATCTTCATCAATGCGAAAATAATCTTGGACAAAACTACAACCCTTATCATAAATAAACACTTTTTCACCGCGTGCGCGAATATGATCAAGCAGTTGACGAATCGCGGTTGATTTACCTGAGCCGGTGGAACCGGAAAATAAAATATGCTGCATTTCTGTGTATTTGACGAGGGGTAATTTTTCACGGCCCAAGGTATAAGGCGAATTCTTTTTATCTCGGACAAGCCATTTGCGTAAAACATTCGCTAATTCACGTCGATCCCCTTTAATATGCGTGGATTGTGTTTTCTGCTTTCCATAGGCACGCAAGAGATAAGAAATAAACGATAATATTACTAAAGAGATCACCAGATCAATCCATAAAACACGTTCTGCACGATTGAAAACATCATCTTTAATGTCGACAACCTTGGAGGCAGAAATGACCTCATAGGCATTAGTTTGGATTACTTGGCCATTAGGTAACTCAAACTTGCGATTGCTTTTAATATTAAGAGCAACACGCATCTTGGCGATTACCCATTCGCCTGTTATATAGCGCGAATAATCATCGACAACTTCAAAATACCATACGCCAAAAATTACGCTAAATACCAGAACAATAATCAAAAATAACTGTTGAAACACCTGCGATAACATCCGCAAATTATGCAGAATAATTTGACCGCCGCGAATGACTTGTAACGTAGAAGAATGCTTGCTTTTATCCGGCATGATGACACCTTATTTTGAATAAAAACGTGAAAAAAAGTCTGTTTTTATAGAGATTTTGGATGAATTCATCAAAAGAAAAGCCTATACTTTCATGAAGAAAAGGAGAGTTTTCATGTTTGGATATGATATACCAGCAGAGATGATAAAAACCGCCAGGAAAGAATTGCATAAAGATTTTCATTCAACGCATCCTGTCGTTCGTCGTTTTGAAAAACGGCTTGATAAAATATCTTCGAAACATGCCAAGTACGCTTGGTTTGTAGTTTTTTTTATTGTCTTGTTTGTAGAAACTTTTTCTTTATTAAAAAGCACATCAACAATGCCTTTTAGTTTTTTCTTGTTTTTTGGTCCTCTGTTACTTATACCAACCGTCGCATTCATGTTTGCAAAACCTATTTCAATATATTTATTTTGTAAAAAACATCATATTCCAAGCAGCACGCCTGTTTATGCTCCAATTTCATCGTCCCCCTCTTCTGTAAGAAACTTTTCTTCAGAGTCAATTTTAAGTATTAATCCAGCAACAGGACTTCCCATGTCTGGCAGTATTGATGTCGGCGGAAATTTGCCTGGCCACTCGCGCCATTATTAATGCCATTTTATCCACTTATTCCTTACCAAAATCAGAAATCGCTTTGTTCGACAGCTTATTGGAGTCTTTAAAAGACTCAATATAACCGCTTGTCTTTTCACGCACATATTGAGATGCAAAATATTGCGCTTGCTGCGGATCAATAGAAATCTTAGATGCATTCTCATACCCCATGGCGCGCTCGCCAGGCTTCATAGGTTTTTGACTTAGCCAATTTGTAAAATCCTGGCTGGCATTGGCATCGATGGTTGCCGCATGTTCTTGAGATACGCTCGCAATATGTTGATAGCTTTCACTTTTTTTGAAATTGCTCAATAGATTCATTTCGAAGACTATTAGCATGATCCATCGATTTAGAAAAAGAATCTGTAGCTCGCTGAGTTGAATCATCATTCATCTGATGGCTGCGATCATGGGCATAACGTAGCGCGCTATCAAGAGTCTCTGAAATACTACTTCTATTCTCTGATCTAAAAGAATTGCTTGTATTATCGTTAGTAGCTTGTTCATGACTATTAGAAAAATCATTTCCATGTCGATAGCTACCAGATAAACTACCGCTAGCACCAGTAACATATTTGGCAACCTTGCCTATAAATGATTTATTAGAATCAATTTTTCCACTTAGCTGCTCTTCAAAATAATTTGACGCCACCGACCTTTCAGCATCTACTTTAGAAACCTGATGCTCTTTAGCATATGCATCTACGGCATCATGAACCTTGCTCGCTGCCAGTGTAAAACTATTTGATTTGGTCGCTGTATCAGAATTATTAATTGCATCACTGTGTTGTTTAGAATCCGCATACTCATACAATTTTTTAATCGCGTTAGAATATTCAGAAACGGATGCACGTGCGCTTGATTGGCTATGATTTAATGCATCTTCGGATTGTTGCGTTGCGCTTGCATGCACTGATTGCGCCAAATTAATTGAAACACCCAGTTTGGACATCGCGCCACTCGTATCCATCACAATACTGCCATCTTGATTAATTGTTTGGGTTGCGCCACTACTCATCGAGCGCATAATGCCGCCTGTCATAATGCGGCCTGCGGTTTCAATATGATTGGCGGATAATAAATTTTGATTGTGCGTGTTGAGATTCGTATTTCCTAAACTGAAATTACCACTGGCTGATTCACCCACAGCACTACTGGTTGATGACGATAACACGCCGCCCAAATATTGCGTCATACTCATCATCGATTGTTTAAAACCAACGAGTACGCCATAGGCGAGCGCTGGAACTAACAAACTACAATATCCCGCAATGCTAATAACATCCGAATTAACAAGAGCCATTCCAGAATAATTCACAAGAGTTAAACTAGTTCCTGTGGAACCAGAAGAATCTTTAGCATAAAAATTCGCTGCTAAATTAACGATTGCAAACAATGGGTCCCAAAGCTGTAACCATAAAAGCGTCAGCGCATAATTTTTTACGATTGAAAAACCAATCGGCATGAGAGCGATTGGTATCACAAAAACAAAACAGCCGAGTAAAATTACTTCCAATACATTGCGTATGAGCGGCAACCAATCTGCTGCAATACTTCCCAAAGTTTGCATTTGAAGACGAATATGTTCTTCAGCGCAAGCATCACTGTATGCAATGAGTGCGGCACTCGTATTAACACCTGCGCCCATGTTTACAATACCTTGTTGCATCATGTTGGCCATAATATTTTGTTGTACCAATTCTTCCGTCGATTTAGATAAATTCATTAAAAATGAATAACTACTTGCAAGACGTTTTTGAAATTCAGCTTTGGCAGCAGATTCTTCCAAGGCAGGATAAAGACGTGCGCCGTATTGTGTTTCTGCATCGGTAATTTGAGTGCTCCAATCGGCACTTAATGCAGCCGCTCCATCTTTACAGGTAGTAACGACGCTATTATAAATAAAGGCGTTCGCAGGAGAGGCATGTTCACTCACAAATTGCCAAATATTCTCTTGCGACATTAAATCTTTAATCGTGTATTTCCCGAGCATGACGTCATAATTCACGCATCCTTGTATGAATTGTTGAAGATTGCCGCTGAACGTCGGATCAGTCACTTGAAACTGTGATGCGGCTTTTACCAGGCGCGACGCCATCACCAAACCTGTTTGTGAATAAGGCATATAATCTGGTGGCGTAAATGTTTCATCGAGTAAATTCGTTAAATCAACGCCAATGCTAGTGGTAATGGATGCGAGTATCGCAATTCCTGCTGGGACATTATCGACTTCATAAGCAGGCCCTGCCCCATCATACGTTTGATCTTGAATATTGATGGATTTTGTTGGTAAAAATAATGCGTCCATGACAAAGAGATAAACAAGCGTCCATTTGACAAAGACCATAAGCGATTTCGTTTGAATGTAACCAAAAATACACCAGACACCTGCAAACAAAACTGAAAATTTAATCACCGATGAAAACTCACCCGCACTCATCGTGGTCGCTATAGCATTAAAACACTCACGGAATAAATCACCATTACCATAGACATAGACGTCTAACATCGAACTCATGAGTACATACCTCTTGCCCATTGAATATTGTTTTCAAAATCGGATGAAAATTCACCGACCAGCATTTGCTCTTCTTGTTCTGTTTGTAAAACAAGATTATTGGCCATCGTCACTTGTTGGTATGCATTAGTTTTATAGTTAGCCACTTGCTTATACGCGTCTTGCAACCCCACTTGAAACTCTTGCATATATTCTTCAGGATAATCGACCGTGCTTAAACTCATTTGTACCGCATCAAGACTTTCGCTTAAGTACTGCGTTAAAATATCGGTGGCCACTACTTCTGAGTATTTTTGAATATCAAGCGTTGCTGCATCTTTTTGAAGCGCAAGTTCAACTTTTAATATTTTATAAATCGGAATACTCGTAGATTGTAACAACCCTTTTTCTTCGTCAGATAAGGCTTCATCATTTTGAATTTTTTGCACCATGCTAGTGAGCATGTCACTCACTTGATTTTCAAGCGCATCATTTTGTTGAACATCAATGGTGGTCGTGGTCGGTGAGGTACATCCGTCGAGATCTGTCGTATCACATTTATAAATTTCTGCCTCTCCGCCATGCAGCAATGCATTCACTAAATTATTATTACTGGCTAGGGACGCCAAGACCTTTTGTATATGCGGTGCGTCATCTCCCGACCCTTTATCTTTATCCGCCGCCAAAATAACCGTGCCCGATAAACTCATAAAAAGCTCGGCCAACTCTGTATCATCCCCTAAATAATCGAGGTTTTGTAATACCTTCCATGCAATATTGCCCTCTGCAATCATTGCCTTGTATTCAGAATCTTTTCCTTTAGAAAGTGTATCGCTCGTTTGACCGGCGTTACCGCATTCTTGTCGTGCCGATGCCCAGTCATCGAAAATCCCCATACTGCTTGTACCAATCGATTCACATACTTGCCGTTGGGATTCCGCTGTCTTTGGCCAGAGTCCGCCCACCAGAGCCGCTCCTGTTTCACATGAATTCATATTCGTTTGATTGACACGATCGGCTAAATCTTCCATCCATTTATAAACAGAGGTCATTTCAGGCGAAACCGACGTCATGGCTAACGTAAACGCGTAACCAACGGCGTTATTCATCACGTTTTCAAAAAAGCTGGTCAATTCATCGGAGTTAATAAAAGAAAAACCGCCGGTAAATAAATCAATACCACCGCACCCTGCGCGATAGCTCGGTAAATCCATGTGCATCATTTGTATATCACGCACGGTATTACGTGCATAAATACTTCCGCCGGTGTAAAAACCTGCACTTTGTCCTTGATAAGCAGAAGGTGCAGAGACGTTCGAGTCAAAACCCAAATCATCAAAATAGCTGTTTAAATCAGAACTAATATTCGCGTGACAAACATCGATCATGCTGACTAAAAGTAACGTGTTTAATACGGATCGTGATAGTTTTTTTATTGAAAAAGACATTAGAAATCTCCATTAAACTGTGTGGCGATATCATAGACGCGCTGTTGTAGTGCTTCTTCACTCATTAATCCATATGCAACCGGCATGGCTTTACCTGCTTTGGGATCAACCACAAATAAGGAGGGTTCAACCGTCACATTAAATTTTTGCGCTTGGCCTTGATCCGTTTTGAAATTTGGAAACTCCGCTAAACCAATGCCATCTAAACTAATCGGCAATACCGTAATTTGATAATGTTCCGCAAAGTTTTTTAAGATCGGTGCAAACTTTTGGCAATAAGGACACGTGCTTTTAAAAAAGAAATATAATCCTTTGTCTTTAAAAAATGCGTGAATGGCTTCATCTTGTGAAACATTTTTCTGATCCAAGTACACTTGACGTCCCACCTGGTTTGTTGGATGTGATACTTGAAAATTAAGATCAGGTCTGTCTAAAAGCATCGCTTGCCAACCTTTCGCAAAATCACGGCTGTTATTCATGACTTTATTTTGCAACTCCACATAATTCGTAATGTTTTCTTCCGTGGGATAAAGCACCGCTTTATTTTTTGCTTCCTCTAAAACTTTTTGAAGCGCTTGCATTTCTTCCGTCGCACTCACATTTGATGGCGGCGCGCTGGGTGTTTTTTCAGAAATGGTTTCTGTCGATTGCTCTTCCTCTGGATCATCATACCAATGCCAACCATTATCATGATTGTCATAATACGCCTCATTTTCTGCGAAACTTAAAGTCGAAATGAAGCAACAAATTATTATTAAACAGAGTTTATTCATTGGTGCACCCAGAGCTTGTGCAGTTACTTACACCTTCCTCGATATGAGCTTGATCTTCGCTGATAGGTGGCTGATCGGCATTACTATTTAATTCAGTGTAATAATCGCTAAAATCCACTTCAGCAAAATCGACTTGCTGTAATTCTTCCACCGTCAAACCGCGACAATTAGGATGTTTTCCAGAGCCAAAACTAATACCCAGTTGTTTTTGTCGTCCGTCCGTTTGAACAATACGAGCTAATGTTGATTGAAATGCGCAATATCCTTTTTTATGTTCCGTACACACGCCGAATACTTTTTTAGAACAATACTCGCCGACATACACGGTTAAACCTTTTTCTTTCTTTTCGCCTAACTCTTTTTCCTCAGCAGAACAATGCGCCAAATTAATGTCGTGTCCCCACCCGGAATCTTTACAACAATCGTTATACCCTGCCGATGCTTCATGACAAGATTCACTTGTGCCATTAAAAATGGAATCAGGGTTTTGATAGGATTCTGCATCGGCTTCAGCATTGAGAGCTGACATCGCATCATTAAAACTACCACTTTGTGTATAGCTCTTATCCGTGCAATTACCATCCATACAAAACTGATCATTATTCACATAATTAGACGAGTTATTTTCTATGGATTGAGAATTTTGAAACATGTCAGAATTGGTGTTCATTGTGGCATTGTTATTCAAATAACTATTATTAATTATCTGCGCTGTTTCGGATTGCGCTGCATAATTTTTGGCATCACTTTCCATTTGATTGGTGTTGTCTTGGGTTACGCCGTTATAATATTGTGTTTGATCAGGATTACTTTCATAACCAGGAATCGAATTAGGATCAGTTTTTTTTAATGGAATCTTCCGCTGAATTAAGATGTGATTGTGCATAAGATACTCCTTGATCCCAGCCGTTAGGATTCGTTTGTGAAAAAGTAACGGTCATAAAAAAAAGACTACTGAATAAGCATAAGCATTTTAAAAAAGAATTACGCATGATTCTCTCCAGGTAATAAATGAAGTAATGCATTCGCAACCGCTGGCGCTTGTTCGCCTTTTTCACTCAACTGTGAAAGTGCATAATTCATTGTCGTTTGACCATAAATGACATCGAACTGTTTTTTATCGCCGCACTCGGCATCCGTGCGACAACCATGATGATTAATGACAACAATGGCAGGCACTTGTTGAATATTAAACGAGCGAAATAAAACAGGATTAATTTGAAAGCCCCCATGCACTTTTTTAACAAGTGGAATAATCGCTTGTTCTGTCTTTTTAATGGAATTATCGATCATGCCTCTCAGAACCAATGGAATATGCAATTGACGAGAAACAGCCAACCATTGTTCTAAACTTTGTTTAGGCATTGAAAATGATACAAAAATAATCGCGTCACTGACACTTTGATGATCTTTGGCTATTTCTTCTAGTGGATTTTTCTGTGACATCGCAAATTGTTGATATTTTTTAAACTCAGATGTTTGCATTTTATTTTTCACCATACTCTCTTGCGCGCGAGCAATCGCCATATAAGGCGCGGTAATTTCTTCTTGTTTTGCTTTTTGATCCAAGGCCATTTGCGTAAAATCTTCTTGTGCCAATAAAGTCTCTGTTATCAAGAGTAAAGCTAAACTTAATAGAGGAATAAAAAATCGTTTCATCATGTCACCTTATAACGCACAACAATTACGTTTACGCCAAATTAAATACCCGAAATCTTCCCCGCTTTCGGGATACTCGTGATTCGCTCCCCATGTTGCTGTGGAATAACCAAACTGATGACAGCCATGCTCGTCAGCCGTGGGAATAGGATTTGTCATTTGATAGCGATAACGTGATTTCGGTAAAATCGGCGATGGATATTCTGAACAAATACTCATGTCATTCGCTGGCAAACTTTCCCAAATCATGCCCTCACGATGCAATTTAAAATCCATACGCTCTGATAATAAGGTACTCGCTTGTACGCCACCGACATGTTCTGCGACATGTCCTGTTAAGGGATACATCACACCTTGCGCGCCTGCGCACCAATACAATTCATCATTGGGTAAACCAAACTCAGATTGCATCGCGTCTTCTGCGCAAGCGGCTTGTGCTGCAATGTTGCTAAAAAGACCCGCTTCAGGATTTAGAACAAACGCCAATTCATCATCCGACCAGGTCGGATCAAGTTCTGTCATATACGCAATATCAAAACTGCCTGTTTCCATACAAAGCGCATCGGCAAGTACATTGAGCCAATCCATGAGGGGGAAAATATACCAATGCACATGGTACATGTCGGTATTTTCTGAACTTAATTGAGTATCCACCGCTCCGCGCCCATAATAATCACTGTCATTCAGTTGCATACCATCCAAATTCACCATACAAAACGGCGTGCGCGTCACATCAACAAGTGCCATCGGCTCCCAGTAACCCACTGTAATTCCTGGACGCACAATCGGAGGATCAGGGCACAGGCATACCGGCAATGTCGGATTATCGGTATCGGGCAAATCGCCGCCAAACACTTCAGCATCCCCCATCGTCACCGGAAAAATACAATCCCAACACACGTCCGCAAACGGATCAGGAAATTTGCCATGACATGATGTTGTTTGTGCATGCGCCTTATTGCATAACGCATCAAGACCGATCCATATAAAGAAAATCAGAAGTAAAATAAGCCCAAATTTACGCACCGATTTTTTATTGATGGATTGGTTGTTTAAAGAAGTCCACACATCATGAAACTTTATCATTCGGCTTTTTCCTCACTGACTTCCAGCAACAATTCTTTTTGTTGTACCATCGCAGGCACTTGTGTGATTTTAAAATAAGACACCAAGCGCCCTTCTTGATCAAAATACACAGGCTGTTTAAAATTTTCGATTTGTGAATGTACACTGCCGCCGACTAAAATTAATTTGGCGTGATTAAATTGCTTTAATTTTTCAGTTGCCCACGCTACCTGCGCGGGATCATCCGCGTTATAAAAAAGTAAAACAGAATGTAACGTTATTTTACTGAGTGGATTCACGGTAGTTCCCGCAGGCGCAATGACTTGCCCTTTTGTATTAACAATCGGTTCACTCAATACAATACTCGGATCCACCGTAAATGTTTTGGGTGTTTGCGTGACAGAAAGATTTGATACCGGTGTGGGTCGATCCACTTTTTCATACACACCATCTTTTAATTTTTGTTGTAACTGATTATATTTTGGTGTGCCTTTAATTGCATTCAATTGCTTTTTAATAAACACCACAAAGTCTTCTTCCGCAATCGGATAAACTTCGCCGACCACACCACAATTTTTGGAATAAACAGGCAATGCAAAGACAACAAACAGCGATAACAAAACAGTTAAAATGCACTTCATTTTTTTGCTTCCGCTTTACCAAAAACTAATGCTTCAATTTGAGTCGTAATATCTTGCGCACCTTGAATGACCGCTTGTTTGGGCATAATGACTAAATGTCTTTCTTTAGCATTAATGGCAATCACTTCTTCTAAGCGCTGACTGAGCGCATGGGCGCTTTTTTTTCATATTATTCGGATCGTGCATCGTGTTAACGGCTAACGCTGAGTAATCATCCATGATTTTTAAAATATCAATCGTCACGACTTCACGTGCAGGTTCTTGAGATGAATGGAAAATCACAAAGAAAATATTAGTGACCACCAAATTCGTCAAAACAGAAATAAGGATTATTTTCATCATCAAGGGAAGCGTTTTAAAAAAGTTAACAGTTTTAGCATTTAAAAAAATCATGATGTCCTCTTTTGTTGTTCAACGACGCTTTCAACCGCTTCTAAAACAGATCGGCCTTGTGCGACGAGTTTATTGACTGCTTCAAACTCATGGCCTTTGGATGAAAATAAAATGCGGGAATAAGGATCCAGCACAATCCGATGGGGTGATACGCCTTGGCTTGATTTGATGACGCATTCAGAATAACAATCCGCCACTTTCAAAGATTTATACAAACGCTCGCTATAACCATCGAGTTCGATTTTTTTGTCGTTTTTTAGTTTTTGTAGCGCATCGGACTTTTGACCTAAGATCACATTAAAATCAGAGTTTTCAAACGCCGCCATGGACGCACTATTTTTATAATAGTCATTAATCGATTGTGTAATCGTGACAAAATTTCCATTGAAGCGGCGCGCAGTTCTATAGCCCGCTTCAATAAATTCTTTTGCGCCATCAATATCACCACCCAATAAATCCCAAGCTTCATCGATAATGCAAGATTTATATTGACTACGATTACCTAAATACATCGCTTGTGTGATGTGATACATCATTACGAACAAAACGACTTTTTGAAGTTCTTTCTTATTTTTGAGCTCTTGAAGCTCTAATACGATAAACGGGTTATCGAGTATTAAATTACAGGTGCCTTCAAAATAACGCGCATACATCCCCTTTGCACTATACGGAAATAATAGAAGGCTTAAGTTTTTTGCAATCGGGTCACTTTGTTCTTCTAACCATTCGACCACGCGTGATATCGTCGCGTCATTTTTATAGGTTTCCCACGAAGCAGTAATCGCTTTTTCAATAAAATTTTCTTCTTCACGACTTGCTTTATCATTGGGGCGAGCCATGCTAGTTAAAAGTGGTTTTAATTGCGGCAACGCTTCATTTTTAAAATCTTGAATATGCGTAAACGGATTAATACAAATCGGATTATCGGTATTAAAGGCAATAAATTCACCTTGCAACAGGCGGCAAGTTTTTTCATACGAGCGCCCTTGGTCAATCACCCAAACGCGACCTTGAATGCTTAAAAGACCGACGATATATTCTTGGGTAAAAACGGATTTACCACTGCCGGATTTGGCAGCAATTGCGACATTATAATTTCCATCGGTACTGTCAAACGGTGACCAATATGACAGTTGTCCACGACGCCCCGCTAATAATAATAGGGGCGTACGTGTGCCCTTCCACTCACCTTGAAGAGGCGCAATATTCACGACATTAAATGCCGTCATTTGACGCCATTTACCGAGTTGTCTAAAATCTTGATACAGCCCTTCGCTCATGAGCATCGGCCATATCGCTTGCCAAGAAGGAAATTGTAAAAACTTTTGTTTGGCCAAACGCCAACCATTGGATTGATACAGATCACGAATCTTGCGCTCGCACCCTGCGGCATGTTGGCTTTCTGCCATCACCACAATCTGATAACACACTTGCACCAAACAATCGTTATCCGTGAGTCGATCACGAATAAATGCCCAATCGCGTATTTGACGCCCCAAATTCGGCATAAATTTCGCGTAATTGGTTTTCGCTTTACTATCGCCTGCACCCACTTTAATTTGTGCGGTACTCATTGATTTTTCACGACTGAGTGTGCGAAAGTTCATCGATACAATTAGCGGACAAGGCACTTGCTGTGAATTGTTAAACATCGCCCCAATGGCATCCGTCATTTTCCATTGCGCCATGGTTTCTGGAAAATCTTGGACGTTAAGCACACGAATATCCCAGGAGGTTTCTTCTTGCTGATTTTTTTCTTCAACTTCATTTAAATGCTTTACCACTAAACGATCCGGTAGAATTTCAAAACTAAATTCTGGCGATAACATTTGACTGGAAAGTTCTTCCATTTCATTCCACGGCGCATGAGATGGCATTAAATCCGTCGTTGGAAATAACAGATCACGCATTAAATTAATAAAATCGCGTGCATTTACACGTTGGGTTTGAATGTTTAAGGCTTTCAATGAACTTTCAATATCATCGCGCAATTGAATCAGCGTTAATTTATCATCGTCCTCATGTTTCACCGGTAGTGATAAACTTAAAAATAAACGGATATCGCGCACCATAAAACTGCCTTGTTTGGACAGTGAGCTGAGTGCACCGGCTTTTAAAAACTCAGCACGTTTCGCCGATAACCAATCACGGGTTTCGGATTGACCTGTACGCACTTCTTTAAAGTTATTCACAATCGGTGCGATTTTCGGTGATAAATATTGTAAAAACTGGCCATCGACATGATCAGGAATCACATCCACCAAAAGATTACTGAGAATATTAACGGTTTCTTCATCCGCCCCTAAAAGTGGTGAAAGCTCCAGCATAAATCCCATGCTGTGCTTATTCATGAACATATCGCCCGTATCATCAAATTCGCGATAAGGTAACAATCCATACAGCGTTTGATAATCAAAAAGCGCTTCGATGGTTTCGTTATCAGTGGCTTTGATAGATACTTTATTTTTTACACCGCCAAAATAATGCGATAATTTTTCACCAATACTTGATAATTGTTCTAGCATTATTTTATTTCCTAATCATTATCTTTGATTTCTTCGACAGGAATGCCTGTCCAATGACCGGATTTCACGACCGTGTACACAATGCTCGGGGCGTGATAGTTGTCTTGTGTGTCTTCATACGGTGCGATCCAAAGTCGCATCACAGATTCGCCATAACGCAGGGGTTGTCCCGGTACCGCTTCTGCATCTTTCGGATATGGATAAATAAACTGCGCATTCGCAACATTGCCATCCGGTGTGATGCCTGATCCGGTCGTTTGCGCACTTGATGTTGGTGCATCTTGACCGGTGGTATCAATCGCACCCTGATCGACCATGCCATTGACTTGATCGATACGTTTACACTGCATACCATTGGTCATCGGACAGGTAAAATCCGAATTCATTTCAGCGCATCCCGTTAAACCTAAACTCAATACACTTAATAAAACAGTGATTTTCAAACTGTGTTTCATACGTCTCTCCTACCGATTCGGATTTTGTGAAAGATTGCTTAATAAATTCGTCGCCGCTTGTTGCGCTTCTGTATGCATTTGCTGCTGTGTTCTGACTGGACGCGCTTGCGCTTTTGATTTGCCAGTGTGTTCCACACCGTCGATATAAAATCCTTTTAAGAACACGACATCCACTACAACGCCAGGACCAATTTGAATCACAGGGTGATATTGTTCTGCACGTTGAATGTAATATTTGGCGAGTCGATCAGACGCACTGCTAAACCCATTCGCAACGCCATAACGAACGGAATCACCGTCATTCACTGTTTCTGTGCTGCCTAATGCAGAGGTTGAAGTTGTCACATACTGACTTTGAACGGCGTCAGAAAAGCCAGACAACGTGCCCGCAATAAACGCACGTTCGGTGAGTGCGCCTTCACGCCAAACTGGAATGCCACGAATACCATTTTTACCATCGGCTCCTGCAACATAACCTTCAACGGGAACTTCCAAAACGCTACCGTCTTCTTTCGTACAGCTCATGCGTTCAAAACGTATTTTGCCGCGCTCAGACGAAATATCGCCTGTCACTGCACTCGTTAATAAACAATCTTTTAAATGGGATGTTGCATCATTCGGCAACGTACCGTTATCAACAATTCTAAAAAGCATCGGATCAGGATTGGTTTGACTATTCACCGCCGCAGACGCATCCGCACCACTTAACAGAACCGCTTTGGCAAACGTACCAGAAGGCACAAAATTTTCTGTGGTTTTTTCATCAACGGCTTCTTCTGCGGCAATATCCACATACTCCGCATGAACATGATTCATGACATTCGGTTGATACGGCATTTGATTATTCTTGCTATTGCCTGGAAACATGCGCGCGGAACGCGAGTTCGCTTGATTCGGATAACCACCGGCATTCACGCCTTGAGCTTCAGTTTGTTTTTTAGCATCGTCGATTTGTTTTTTCATGCTGGTGATTTCTTGTGTCAACATTTCGACTTGATGTTGCAAATCCGTTTGGGATTGCGTCGAGGTTTCATTTTGTTTCGACAATGTTTCTAATTGATGTTGCAAACGTTGCTGTTCATCTTCAGACGTTTTTAATTGATTCTGCGTTTCTTCAATCCAAATCGATTCTTGATCCACTTTATCGGCTGGATTAATCAAATCAATTTTTTGAAAGCTATCTTTTTCAGCTACTTTCTTTTGACTGCTTGATGAAGTAAAGCAATAAATAAGAATCACGAGCAATACGGCTGATCCTAACAATACCCCAAGCGTTATAAGTTGCTGTTTTTTAATGTGTCGGTTTTTAAGCATTATCATGCTCCTTGTAAAGGATCGTGGATGCGTGAGGTGCCACTGTCATTTCTTGCAGTGCAATCGCGCGATCATTCATTTGATAAAATTCACGTTCCGTTAAATTAATGGTTTGATCCGTGCGATTGATAATTTGATAGACTTCGCCTTTGATTTGTTTGCCTTTATAAAGCGTGATAGGTTTGATGTAAGCAATATCTCCGAGCTTGCCGTAATTTTTTTCTTTCACATCTAAGTGAATGACTTTATAGCCATCGGGCTGAGCGCCTTCGGCCATGCTTTTTAATAAGCGAATCAGTAGGTTCTGATAATTGGAAGAGGTTTCCCAGTGTTCCGCTTTTTTGGAGCCACTACCCGCGGGCATTAACATAATCGTTTCAGCAGGCGTATTTACCGGCATGGCCAGCACAGTATACGAATGGCCTGCATGCGTGCGAATCATAAGCGTAAACGATTTTTCGGGTAATTCACCTTGTGGTAATAAAAAGAGTTCGCCGGTTTCATTATCAATTTGTGTTTGAATATTGCTATTCGATAAATACAAATCCGTAATAAAATCATCATCGACAAATATCTTGGTTAATTGCGTTGCAGATATTTGTGCGGTGGTGGAGCCATTATCGACCACCGTTCTGGTTTGCAAGGCCAAGACCGATGACGACCATAAAGAAGTAAGCGCTAAAGAAATTAATAAAAGTTTTTTAAGCATGGGGAGCTACCTCACTCATTGAAGATAAATACAAACGACCATTTAGAAAACGATATTGCATGAGAAGATGGATGGGTTGTTCTGGTGTTGCATTGCCGCCGACCATACTCATCAAGGTGCCATCGATAAGCACTTTCAAATGCTTTTGATCCACGTGAATTTGATTGATAAATAGCGCGATACTTAAGTGTTCGCGTTTAATTTTTTTGGCTTGTTCAACCAGTTCTTTTTTTAATACGCCATAATCATTCGAATCCGCTTGTTGTAAGAAAAGTTCGTTTTGTGCATCAACATTACTGGGGTCAATATTAAAGCGCGTCATCGCTAAAAATTCTGAAAACTGATATAAATAACTTTCAGAAACTGTTTTATGATCCACCCAGAAACTTTCATTTACGACTGGAGGTGTTACCACAACCGTTTGATGGGTGCAGATTTTTAAAATAATTAAGAGCTCAATCAATGCAAGCACCAAGCCCCCTATTCCAAAAAACGTCGCCAAATTACGCTCCTGCAACAGCTTTTGACGCAAGGTATCGGCAATTCTTTTTTTCATGATCCTATCCTAAATAAAAACGTTGATTAGAAGGCGGTGTTACATAAAAGTAAGTCACTTGAGGCAAGTGCCAATACGCCAGTGCTTTTAAATACGAAATGCCCTGCTCACCTTTGAGTTTTTTAATGCCGAGTAACGTGATAACAAAAAGTAAAATAGCTAATACTGGCATCCCCATAAAAATAAAGAACAAACACGGCACTACTGATAAAATGAATTCATCCAACGTAAAAAATAATATTTTTACAGGCGCATCTAAATGCTTGGGTATAGTGTATTTATCCATCACATAAACGCCGGTAGAATGCTAGTAATCGCAATCGAAATCACTAAAACGCCTAAAAACAACATCACGTTTTTGGTTTTAATGTACAACGCTGCGGCCAATGCAAAATCAATCAGAATGAGCCACTTACGCCCTGTGCCCGTCAGCGTGTCTTCCATATCACTCGTCGTGTTTTCTAAAAGATCAGTAGCGAGTGCTTGGCGACATCCGAGCACCACTGCCAAAATAAAAAGCACTTTTAACCAAAGTTTGGTTTTTTCTGCTTTCAAAAAAACAGTTGTTTTATTAAAGAAAGGTTGCAGTAATTTCATCACTTTATTTCTCCTCTTGATCAAAATGCGTTTGTGTGACATCCGAGCATGGATACTGCTCATTGCCACAAAATTCGTAGTTCTTTGGTTGCTCTTCAGTCGCTTTTTTCTCGGTGACGGCATAAGTTCTATTGGTTTGTTCTTCAAGATTCTTTTGTCGTTTCAAATCTGCCGTGTTTTGACACGCAGACAGCAATAAAGAACCTAAAACAACACTTACTAAAATAATGAATGAACGCATGTACACCTCGTAATTAAAAATTTGAGAGCTTGCTAAAAATAAATCTACTGATCCCCATCAATAAATGTGTTATCTCTGTTTTCAAACTCTCAAAATCGTTATCAATTTATGTGCTGGTGGATGGCGCACTTGCTGTATTCGTTGCTCTTGCTTTCAGCAAGCACGCTGTCCATTTTCACCATCGATTAACAATGGTTTTTTCCAGGGCTACTATTCTCTACTTATTCAAAATTTTTAAAGTTTTGATGAACATGTGTGATCGCATCAAAACGATTTTTAACCAAATGGATTGCGTGCTTATTTTTATTTTTTAAAACGCCAATTTATTCTCTACAAACAAGCACGCTTATCCGCTTTACCTCACAGTGAGATAAAGTTTGCTGTGGTTAACACTTAAAATTCTTCAGAAAGACAAATCACCAACCGATTAAAGATTTGTTTTGGTGATCAGAACAAGAAATGATATGATGAGCTTGCTTAGGGACTCATGGATCATTTATTGGCCTATGGTCTTTTCCTAGACTAGGGCGTTTTGTCTCTAGTCTAGCCTTATGTTTCCTCCGTTTAAATTCTGCAGGCATTGCATCTACGTTACTTTGCAGCCATTACTAAGCCCACAATTAATACAGTCCGAATCTTTCATGAAGAATAGCCATAAAATTTTGTTTTGTCAACATAAAAAGTAATTTAATTACATTTTTAATTTAAAAAATGTAATATATTAATTATTATAGTTATTTTTATTTAAATTTGTAATTTTATTGCTCTAATAGTATAATTTATTGGTAACAAAGGAACTTAAAATCAATGGCCAGCTCATACCCAAAATTAGCATCAATATTAAGAAAACTCCTGTTTAACAAAAACATTAATGCTGCTGAACTCGCCAGAAGCGTAGAAATTCCCGCGCCAACAATCCACAGAATTTTGGTTGGTAAATGTAGCCGCCCACACATGACTTCCTTAAGGCCCATTGCCGACTACTTTTCAATATCTGTTGATCAATTAATTGGCGAAACCCCTATTCTCGATCAAAGCATGTCCGTTATTTCGATGGAATCAAAAATTCGTGCAATACCAATATATGGATGGGACGAACTAAAGGTGATGAGTGACTTTAACATAAATCCAGTAGGCACAGTTCCTTTTTTTGGCGAATCTGGAGCCAAGATTTTTGGAACTATATTGCCAGATACTTCAATGGAACCGATGTTCATTAAAAACAGTATATTAATTTTTGATCCTGAAAAAACTATAAACGATAGAAGCTACGTACTAGTCAAAATAAAGGGCTATCAGCTAGCCTTCAGACAAATCTTGCTTGATGCCGAAGATAAATATTTAAAAGCATTGAATAGTGATTTAAAAGAGCTACAAATGCGCTTGTTAACTGATGAGGATCAAATCATTGGCATACTTTTAGAATCACGCATAAATTTTGAGGGACGATAAATGTTTATTAAATTTAAAAAAATGCTTACAAAGATACTGAACCATCCTGCCTATAAAGTCCACAGCATAGATCAAGACGAAAATGACAATTATATCGTTAAAATTCAAATTATAAGAAAAAGTTTGTGCTTTGATACTACGCCAGAAAAGATTTTATCAAGCGATCGTATAACAAATAAATTTTCTCCTACAGACATACGAACACTCACCTACCTGGGTTATTTAGATATAAATAGTCCAAAATATAAAATCATGGCGCAGAAGCTCGCGGAAAATGACCAGCTTGTTTTGTTATTACGAGAAAAGAAAAAAAACAAACTGGAAACTAAATTACCTTCTGAAATAAGCATAAATAAAGAAAATATAAAAAACTTTGATTCAAATGATGCACACCTTATAGGGTATGCACAAGCAATGGAAGATTTAGCCAAAGAAAAAAAATTAAAGTTGAGTGCAAAAAATAAGCTTGATTATTAAGAAAAACCAAACAAGGAATCTATATGATATTAGTTAACGTTACGCATTACCTCAATGAAGCTGGTATAGAATACTTTCCCATATGGTTTGAGCACTTAAAAAAATGTATTCAAACCAAAGAAGGTTTTATTGATATTGGATACTCAATAGAAAAAAAACGCTAACGTCTCTAAAATAATTCTTTTTTTTAATAGTAATGAAAATCTCAATACATGGGCAAAAAGCAAAGAACATAATGATATTATAGGCATGCTTGATCAATATAGAAACCAACCATGGCTTTCAAAAAGATGTCGCATTTTGGATTTTGAAATTAACCAATCGCCAAATGACATTGAATTAATTGGATATAAGCTTTGCCCATTTACACAAAGAATAAATATCATTTTAAATGAAAAAAATATTCCACACAAAATTACTTATATAGACATCCTGAATAAGCCAGAGTGGTTCACCAAAATCTCTCCATTGCAAGAAATACCAATCTTAAGCTTTAATAATAAAGTTATATTTAAATCGAATGTTATCTGTGAATTCTTGAATGATGAACTTGGCCTAGAACTTTATCCGAAACAAAATATTGATACTGCTAATAGCAGAGCATGGATTGAGTTTGGAAATGCATTAATAATGGATATTTATAGCATGAGCATCTCTTCAAACAAAAAAGAATATGATGATAGGGTAGAATTTGTTTACAAAAAACTCGATAGAATAAATACAGAAATAAAAATATCGCCCTATTTTTATGGAAAAACATTTACCATGATTGATACTTGTTACGCTCCTATTTTAACTAGACTTAAGATGCTAGATCAGCTTTATAAAACGACTTTATTAGATGATTTTGAAAATTTAAAAAACTGGCGTTATGCACTAACACAAAAAAACAGTATTAGCTCTCTCTATAATGAGAATTATTTGGAAGATTTGCACAATTTCTTGATAAAGAAAAATTCATACATTGCAAATAAAGAGGAAAAACGTGAACAAATTTGAACATAAAGGCGAATCAAGAGAATATAAGTTTTTTTCGACCCTAGTCGCAATCTATGTAACCTTAGGAGTTACTTCTGTTGCTTTAGGATATAAGCTTATTCCAATAGGAAGCGTTATTGTTTCAGGCGCAGCTTTAATATTACCGCTGAGGTACCTGGTTGGCGGGCTTATGGCTGACATTTATCCACTCCATCTTGCCAAACGGCAAATGTGGAACTTATTATTATCATGTTTTGTTTTCTCACTAGTATCACAATTCATTATTAATCTTCCATCACCCGCTGATTGGAATCACCAAGATGCATATGAGTTTGTCCTAGGAAATGGATTGCGCATAACA
This sequence comes from Gammaproteobacteria bacterium, assembly GCA_021208965.1. Taxonomy (GTDB): domain Bacteria; phylum Pseudomonadota; class Gammaproteobacteria; order JAGOUN01; family JAGOUN01; genus JAGOUN01. The sequence continues at coordinate 29,964 of JAJOJD010000076.1, read as the reverse complement.
ACAGTAGCAGCGCTCGGCGTTATTATGGGAATATCAATAAACATTTTTATTGTTAAAAAACTCGGGGCAATGTTTGACCAAAAAGTATTTGGAATTAGAGTTTTTATTGCAACTGCTTGCGGTGAACTAGCGCAATACGCTATCGCATTACCTATGATATTTTGGGGAGTTCTTTCTATTTACAACATATTTATGTTAATTATATGTGATTTTTTAGTTCAACTTGGATTGGTTGCAATTTTTGTTCCATTTTTTTCTATTGCCAGATACTTTATCAAAGAAGCAGAGAGAAACATTATTCAAGATAAAGAAATTGTATTCAATCCATTTAAACTTGATTCAAAATGAAAAGCATCACAAATGTAGCAGCAAATAAATATTTATGCATTCGACAATTTTTGCCTTATATTTTGGGCAGCATAATGTTCATGGAATATTTTGACGGAGCAGCACTTAATATAATTTTCCCCGAATTGGCTGCCGCATTTCATGTTGAACCTGCGTTCATGAAAATAAGTCTCACAACATATTTAATAGCAGAAGTGATTTTTATTCCTATTGCTGGACACTTATCACATAAAATTGACTTAAAAATCCTATTAATATCAGGTATATTTTTAATGCTTATTGGGGCTATAGGCAGCGCTATTAGTATTAATATTACGTTGTTAATAATCTCGAGAACAATACAAGGAATATCAGCAGCATTTATTACACCAACCTGTCGATTATTTGTCTTGAAAAGTTTTGATAAAGAAATACGCTTAACAGTAATAAACAAAGTTATGGGTATAGCTTTAATAGGATTAGTTGCTGGGCCATTTATTAGTGCTTTTTTAGTAACTATTTATAATTGGGAGGTTATTTTTTTTGTCTTCGCAGCATTTTCTGTGTTTAGCTTAGTTTTTGCGTATTTTTTCATACCAAGCAGTAAAAATATCACTATGGATAGATTCGATATTCCTGGGTATGTAATTTTGTCTTTTGCCTTTTTAGCTTTCTTTTTATTTTTTAACATCACAATGAGTAATCAAAACATTACCTACCTGCATGGCTTGTTTTTGATTATATCCGCACTACTTTTCTTGGCGTATTATGCATGGTCAAAAAAAAACAATAATGCTATTATCCCGAAAATTTTAATCCAAGATAAGCAGTTTTTACTTGGCATAACAAGCAATTTTATTTTTCGAATTTTATTTGGTGGTTTAATTTTTACATGTTCATATGCTATGCAAATTGAATTAGGATATTCACTGATAAAAACAGCGACAAGCTTATCGCTGTACGGAATAGGAATGATAGCAGGAAAGCCCTTTGTATCATTTGTTACAAAGAGATACGGATATAAGCAATCACTAATTTTTAATAGCATTGTTTTATCCATTTTAAGTATTTTTGTTTTATTTGAGATTCTATACTCTCATCTTTATGCGCTTTATATCACTTTGTTTGTTTACGGCCTTTCTTCTACATTGCATTACTCAGCCATGAATATCATTAGTTTAAATGAAATTAGTAGCTCGCTCCACTCAAAAGCTAATGTAGTACTAAATATTATTCGTTTGCTAGGAACTACTTCAGGCATTTCCTTTGCTGCGCTTATGTTTGAAATAAATACTGCATCATATCATGTTATTTTGTGTATAATTTTTTCTATATATTCTTTTATTGGGATTTTTGGCTCACGTTTATTTAAAAAAATTAGCATGGGATAATCTATATGGTCATTTTCCACATAAAACATTACCTAACCATTGCGGGAGTCAGATATTTTGAAGAATGGTTTATAAAATTATCAACGATTTTAAATGATTTTGATGGATTTATTTCTGCAAAGTATTCTCTTGATGAAGATTGCTACGGTACTGTTAACCTATTTTTGGAATTTGAAAACATGGCCTTACTTGAGTCATGGAGAAGCTCATTGGCACATAAGGAAATTAAATCTCTTTTAACTAATTACCTAGAAAAAAGTCATTCTTCTTATGTTTACAAAACAAATAATTATATTAATCAATTTAAATCAACGGCTAGGTGAATACAAGGAAGTATTTTATGAATATAATAATTGTCGGCAATAAGTTTTGCATGGCATGTGATAATAAAAACATCATAACTGCTAGCGATTTCATTAAATTGCACCATCAAAACGATGAAAGCAATTTACAAGCGTCTATGATATTTCTTGGTCAAGGGATTATTAAAAGTCAGCTAACTATTTTGACTAATTTTTTTATTAAAAATAATATTGCTTATACTTCCTGCATTGGAAAAAACACTATAGAGGACAAAAAGTTTGTTCACAAAAGAAAAGCAAAAAATGTTGTTATAACAAAACCTGTTTTACTTAGTAAATTTGAATTTATAGGTTTTTTGTATGTTGCTGATAATTGCGAAATCCTTGATGACCACGTTACCGGCTTACATCTTCAAGGAATGCTAATTGTCGAAGCGGCTAGACAAATGATGATATCTATTGTTGAAAATTTCTTTTTAGGAGATTCAGATAAATTCAGAAAACGATTTACGCTAGTTAACATTAAATCTGAATTTAATAGTTTTTTATTCCCTATTACAGTTGAAATTAAGGCTAACCTTAAAAATTTTACTAACAATAATGGCAACTTAATTTCTGAAATTAACTGTGCCTTCATACAAAATAACATTATTTGCGCAAATGTTCACATAAGTTTTCGTGTGCATAATGAAAAATCTCTTTTAAGAAAAGAAAACATCTCGGCAAAAACAATATTCGACTTAATTACAAAAATTACGTGACTGTGCGCTAGAGCCTGTAAAAACTCTAGTTTTTCCACTCTTGGCCTTGTTGTGTTATAGTGCTCCAACCAGAGCTAAGCAATACTACAAAATGATTTGCAGCACTGTCGTAAGAATACTGAAAATTATTGACCGTTGGAATGCCAAGATTTTTCAAAAATATTACTTCGTTTTCTTTATCTGAAAATCCAAAAGAACTTATGTTATTGCGTTTTGCTAATTTTACCAACTCACAATTGGAAGAGGACGATGTTTGTGAAGTAGTAAAAACAGTTGTGGCACAGGGAGTAACAACATTTGGTTTTAAACAAAAAAAGAAGGATATGCCTTTTTGGCTAAATTAGGCATCCAAAAAGCTGATTACCCTCGTTATTCCAAATATTCAGTTCATAACCATTTTGTAACACCCTTGGTTCTTGGTTGGCATGGAAAAACACCTACAGGCGAAGATTGGGTAAATTAAAGTAGGCCACTATCGATTTTATTCTTATTGCGCATTCTGATGGATTTTTGTGCATTGGACTCTTTTTATTTTGTCTTTTTTCTGTACTATGAATATAGGAGAAAGCAATCTGCTGACGAATGACGTCAAAGATTCAAATTAGTGCTGTTCTGCCATTCTTCCATCGAAAGATAGTTCATTTCTTTAATATTAATGACAGATTTTATGTAGTTTATAAACTTTGTTTTCACTAAAAAACTTTCAAACCCATGTTTTTGATGCGCATTTAAGATTATCTCTCCGCCTGATTTTGATTTCACAAAATCAATAAAATCATGAGTTAGCCTTTGCTGCTCATCCTGGTTTAATGCGTAATAATAGGCTTCAATTTTTTTATTTACATAATCTGCATATTTCTGTTTTAACTGCTTCTCTGAATCTTCAATAGGTTGTTTTTCATTAGGGAAAAAATCCTGTTTTAATATCTCTGCCTTAGGTACATTGGGTTGAAAATCATCACGAACGGCAGTGATAAAATACGCTCTCAAATCATTTATTTTATTTTTTGTATACGCAGGTGAATTTTTAACTATCTCTATTTTTTTATTGATATAATCATGCCCATACCTGTGAACAAGCTCTGCTGCTTGCGTTTCAGACAAAAGAAATTCTTGTAATAGTTGATTAAAAAGAATTTTTTCTTCATGGGTAAATTCTGGTGCGACATAGTTCAACTTACTGCCTAGCTTTTTTCTTTTTTTTCCTTTTGTTGGATCAGAAAACGAATCAATTTGACATTTCTTTTTTCTGTTTTTAATTCATATTCAACACTAAGATCAGAGTATGTGTTAACCTCTAAAACCGCCCTATCCAAAACTCGCTTTTTAAAGTCGCGGAAAATATGATACTTCCCCTCTTCCACGCCCATGAGTTTTCTAAATACCAAATAGTCCATCCATTTTGTTGAGCTCAATCCTTTGTATCGCACGCAATTTTCATATAACGCCAGCCCATAACTGGATTTAAATTGCGCTTGAATAATTAAATTAATTTGACCGTAGATGGAAGGATTGGAAAGCAACCGTTTAATATGTGGACTATATGAATAGGTACAATGATTATCCGCTAACCTGACTCCCGAGATGATTGTACTCGCTGACCAATCCTCTGATTGTAAATCTTCATTAGTGACATTCCATTCAATCAATGTCGTCATCAAAGCGCGCAATGAGCTTTTAATGAGTTCATAGTTATAGCTGTTATATCCAATGATCTTGCAAATTTGGCTGATGGTGATGGTGTGTTCTTCTTCTGTCATCAAATTTGGAAAAGCATGAAATAACAGAGCATTACTCATTTTTCTTTGTATTAGCGTTAAACCGGTTGAGCAATGAATTGCAGCAACATGTTTTTTTAATACTGTCTCGCTCTTTTCTGCCCTAATCATATTCACGTTTATATCTACCTACAAATGAGTCACACTGGCCTACAAATTTGTCCCGAAAACCTACATTTTAGTCACACCAAACTACAAATTTGTCTCATGAACCTACATATATGTCACATAATGCCATGTATTTTCTTTTTAAATCAATGAGTTACAAAAGAATAAACATTAAACTATATTAAAAATAAAGAAACACTCTGTGCTGTTTTCTTAATATCTGTTTAAAGAATATAACATGTATTTACTTGATGCAATAAGTATATTACCATTAGTAGTAACGTAATACAATTTGAGAGAAGCATGAAAATTATTGTACCTGCTAGCAATAAAGGCGGTGTTGGCAAATCTAAACTTGCAAGTTTAATGGGTGAACATTTTTCAATGGCGGGTAAACGTGTTCTAATTATTGATTTTGATCCTCAATGTAATACATCGCAACGTTACCTCAACATGGAGCTTGACCCTACAATTAAGCAAGGGTTGATGCCCCCTATTCATCCTGATTACGACCCAGAGCAGGATTTAGATTGGGATGGACGAAGTACGATTGCTAATATTTTCTTTGGAAGTGAGGTTGTGCCCTATGACACTAAGTTTAAAAACCTAGAGATTGCGCCTGGATGGAAGGATAAATTAATGCGCGCCGAAGAGGTTAAAAGAACCGAAGTCGCTGACAGAATCCATAATCAGTTACATATATTTTTATCAGACGAAGATGTGAAAAATACGTATGATATTGTCATTATCGATACCGCGCCCTCCACTGGCCCTCTCACCCAAGGCGCGATTAAAGCAGCGACTCACTTAATTATTCCAACGCACATGGAAGAATTTTCTTTACAGGGTGTTTATGGGATGCTTCAACTTTGGAAGCAAGAAACCGCGCAACGCTCGCCCGAAAATCCATTGAATTTAGTCGGTATTCTTCCTAATAGATATAAACAGACTTCGCTCCACAAAGATTTTTATGACAGTCTTGCAGAAGACGCAACCTTAGGTAAATATCTCATGCCAGTATACCTAAGTGACCGTATCAAGTTTAGTGAAGTCGATACCGATGGGAATGATCCAAAATCAATTTTTGAATTAGCTGATAAAAACCCCGCTAAGCTTGAAGCAATAGAAGTGTGCCAATATATTGAAAGTAAGGTGTATGCATAATGGAAAAAAAGAGAAGATTTAATTTATCTAAAAAACTACAAGCGGGCATCGCTGAAACAATTAATTTGGCAGAAAGTACGGATGGGCAATTTCGTGATGCAGAAATCACGTTGTCTAGAATCGAGGTTGACCCGGATAATCCAAGACGTTTGACGATAACGTTGGAAGATGTACTCTCTGATCATGACTTTTCAAATGAGCCAAACAAGCAACAAGAGTTTGAACAGCTCCAAGAACTTGCGACAACTATAGAAGCTAATGGAGTTCTAAATCCAATAGTCGTTTACAGATTTGGTGAGAAATATCGTATTGTTGCGGGTGAGCGAAGATTTTTAGCCTCTAATTTGGCAAAAAAACAAAGTATTCCAGCGAGAATTTACAATGCCAAACCCGATGACTTGCAATTGAAGGTGGTGCAGTGGGTGGAAAATACTGCACGAGAAGATTTGAGCTTGGCAGAAAAAATTAGCAATATTGAATCTATCATTAAATTTTATACTGACCGTTTCCCAGAAAAAAAGGTGGATGCTCAAGAGCTCGCAAGAATTACCGGCTTATCTTTAACGAATACCTATCGTTTCTTGCTGCTTATAAAATCAAACCAAAAAATTAGACATTTAATCAGCTCTGGCAAATTAAATTCTCTGCAAATGGCGGAACAGCTTGCTAGCATTAAAGAAAAAGAAGCTATGGATGCAGCCATAGAAGCTTTTCTCAATGGGCAATCTTTAAAAGAAATTCAGGCGATAGCCAAAGACAAGAAAGCAAAAGAAAAGCGAGTTACCAAGGGGCGTAAAATTACAAATATTAGCTTTGGAGCCACTAAAAACCCTCGGGTTGCCGAAATGCTCGTTAAAGCCATTGTTCAGAGCGAATCCTGCAAAGATATTGTTGATATTTCTTTAGTAGATTGGAATGATGCTAAAAGTGTTAATCTTCTTATAAAAAACATCATAAAAAAAATAGAAGGGCTCGTGTAATATGCTAAAAATGCATTCTAAATCAGTAAAGTTACCTGAAAACACACATCAAGAAATGTGTGAGCGCATTGTTAAAGATAAGTACGGGATGCGCGGCAAGAGCCTGTGGATCAACGAAGCTATCTCAGACTTTTTAAATATCGAAGGCTTCCCAGAGTTTGTTGATTTAGCTAAGGATGTTACAAATTTGTCACATACTGTTAGCTTTCGAATAACCGATGACTTAGAGAAAAGACTTAATCAAGCCGTGATTATTACTAGAAAACAATATCCAGACTTGGATGCAGCGAAAAGCAATATAATCCGAGCTAGCATAGTGCAAAGGCTTATTAGAAAATAAATTCCCGAGTCGGGAAAATAGATTAAGTTGTTGATTTATAATGATTTTATTTAAATATAAAAATTAATTGATCAAATAAATGAGACAAATTTGTAGATTGCATAAATCTATAAAAACACACTTTTTTGGCCATTAAATGGCCAGGATGTTGCACGTGAAACATTCTATAAGTGCACTTTAAAGAGGATTTTTAATGCTAGAAGAGATAAAAAAGACCCTTTGGGCGACCGCGGACAAGCTACGTGCGAATATGGATGCTGCAGAGTACAAGCATATTGTTTTGGGCTTAATTTTTTTGAAGTATATTTCTGATACCTTTCAAATGCGCCGTGATGAACTAACAAATCGCTTCACTAACAAGAATGATGACTATTATCTGCATGATGCGGATGCCGAATCTCTTGCTCAAGAATTAGAAGATCGTGATTATTACCGAGAAGTGAATGCATTCTGGGTGCCAGAAGCAGCTCGCTGGGAAAGTCTGCGTGCACAAGCAAAACAACCGGATATCGGCAAACTCATTGATAATGCGCTGATGCTTATTGAAGTAGACAATCCAAAGCTTAAAGGCATACTCGATAAACGTTACGCCCGCGCGCAATTACCAGATGGCAAATTAGGTGAATTAGTTGACTTAATTTCATCGATTGGATTTGGTACTGCAGGCCAAAATGCCAAAGATTTATTAGGCCAGGTTTACGAATATTTTCTCGGTCAATTTGCCAGCTCTGAAGGCAAGAAGGGCGGGCAGTTCTACACACCTGCAAGCATTGTGCGAACACTAGTCGCAGTTTTAGCGCCGCATCATGGCAAAGTGTATGATCCTTGTTGTGGATCAGGCGGGATGTTTGTTCAGTCTGAAAAATTTATTGAAGCGCACGGTGGAAAACTAGGGGATGTTTCTATCTACGGACAAGAGTCTAACCCAACGACATGGCGACTAGCGGCAATGAACCTTGCTATTCGTGGCATTGATTTTAACCTCGGCAAAGAACCGGCAGACACATTCACTAAAAATCAACATCAAGATTTACGTGCAGATTTTATATTAGCGAATCCTCCTTTCAATATTTCTGATTGGTGGCATGGAAGTTTAGAGAATGATCCGCGCTGGAGTTATGGAACACCACCGCAAGGCAACGCCAACTACGCATGGCTGCAACACATGCTTTATCACCTCAAACCAAATGGCCGTGCTGGTATTGTTCTTGCTAATGGTTCTATGAGTTCTAGCCAAAATAGCGAAGGCGATATTCGTAAAAAAATGATCGAAGCTGATGCTCTTGAATGCATGATCGCCTTGCCAGGCCAATTATTTTTTAACACACAAATTCCAGCATGTTTATGGTTTCTTACAAAAAACAAAACCGTACGCAAAGGCGAAGTGTTATTCATCGATGCGCGCAAACTTGGCACAATGATCAGCCGATCGCAATTAGAATTAACCGATGCCGATATCGAAAAAATCGCGGATACCGTACACGTGTGGCGCAATGATGGCGAAACAAAAGAAATCTACGCTGATACACTGGGTTTTTGTCGCAGTGTTCCGCTTTCTGAAATCGCCGAACATGGTTATGTGTTAACACCTGGTCGTTACGTCGGCGCAGAGGCAGTTGAAGAAGATGACGAGGCGTTTCTGGAGAAAATGCAAAAGCTAACGCAAAAATTGGGCGAACAAATGGCGAAGGGCGCAGAGTTAGATGAGGTAATAAGGAAGAATTTAGCGAAGTTGGGGTTTGAGTTTTGACATGATTTTTGAATCTATAACATATTTATATAATACAACTGCTCAGTCAAGTAGTTGGGTAGATTTCTTTCGAGATATTATCAGTGGCGCTATTGGAGGCGGTATCGGAGCAGGGCTGCTCTATGAATTCTATATAATACGAAAAGAAATGAAGAAAGAGGAGTGCTCTAAGAAAGCGGCCTGCACTAGTGCCCTCCTAAAAACACAAACAGATTTAATGCTTCAAATGCAAGCATTGGCTGGGTTGAAACAGATCTGTAATAGTATTTTGACCGCTAAAATTGGTTCTTTAATAATAGGAGAGTTATTAAAAAATATCTCTGGTATAGATGCAAAAATACAAATGCTTCAATCAAAATTGCCTGGACAACCATATAATCCAAGCGATCTTAATAAAATCGTCAATTATATAATAACGGAACCTTTACGAAACCATAACACTTCGCTTCCTTATGAGCTATTTCAGATACAAGAAATAACACTAACTGATTTGTCCATAGTAAATGAAGCTGAATGCGCTGTTTATTTTCAAAATGTCTCGAGCTGTAATAAAAAATATAATGAAATAATTTCTTTAATTGATAGAAACAACAATCTCCGAGATAAGATATTGTTTCAACCCCAGCATTCCAGCCTTACTATAGATAATATGCTTCTTGTTATTGCCTCAAATGTAGAGCTTGCGTTTCAATTAGAAATGGTTATAAAAATAGCGATCCAAAAAATGTATTCTTCTTTTGAAAAGGCAGGAAACTACATAAATTCCATAGGTCTTGCGAAACCTATTCAGGCAGCAATTGACGAATCAGGGGATGTGATTTTTAATGAGGAAAAAAATGAGATTTGAGTGGCCATTAGTGTCAATTGATGAAATTAAAAGCCAAATTGCCATTGGTCCTTTTGGCTCTCGTATGAAAAGTGATTGCTACGTTTCAAAAGGCATTAAGGTTGTTCGCGGAACTAATCTTACAAATGGTAGAGGGTTATCTGGTGAATTTGTTTTTATTACACCGGAAAAAGCTGTAGAACTTGGAAGCTCAAATCTTGCTCCGGGGGATTTGGTTTTCCCACATCGAGGATCAATTGGAGAAGTTGGTATTATTCCAGATGATGGTAATAAATATGTTCTTTCATCAAGTCTTATGAAATTGACATGCCATCAAGAAAAAGCAGATCCAAATTTTATTTTTTATTTTTTTAAATCCTCTATTGGTCGGCATGAATTATTAAAGAATGCCTCACAAGTTGGGACGCCAGGTATTGGGCAGCCATTAACCTCACTAAAATCAATTAAATTAAAACTTCCTTCGCTTGCTGAACAAAAAACTATTGCTGAGATATTAAAAGCATTAGATGATCGTATAGCTGCTCTTCGCGAAACTAATCTTTCTCTCGAATCCATTGCTCAAACGCTTTTTAAATCCTGGTTTATTGATTTTGATCCGGTACGAGCAAAAGCTGAAGCTCGGGAACCTGAAGGAATGGATGCAGAAACAGCGGCACTTTTTCCTGATGATTTTGAAGAGTCGTGTCTAGACACAATACCTAAAGGATGGAAGTTTACTTCATTGGGAGAAGTCTCCTCATATATAAATAGAGGAATTTCGCCTAAATATACAGAAAATGTAGGAATTACCGTTATTAATCAAAAATGCATACGAGATAATATTGTTGATTTAACAAAGGCTCGCAAACATGATTCTGTTCAAAGAAAAGTTGAAGGTCGAGAATTGTTAGTTGGAGATGTATTAATAAATTCTACTGGGGTTGGTACTTTGGGACGTGTTGCACAGATTTTATCAATTGATGAGCCGTTAATTGTTGATTCACATGTTACAGTTGTGCGTGCTGGAGAATCACTAACATGGAATTATCTTGGCCTTGCTCTTTCAAATAGGCAGGCTGAAATTGAACAGCTTGGTGAAGGTTCCACGGGTCAAACAGAATTGAGTCGTGCCAAGCTTGCGAAGCTTAAATTTATTATTCCAATGTATGAGATATTGCAAGCATTTGATTTATATACTTTATCTCTCCGAAATAAATTTTCGGCTAACTTAAAAAAAATTGAAACTCTTGCAACCCTGCGTGATTCATTATTGCCACGTTTAATATCCGGTCAACTAGATGTTTCAGAGAAGAAGTAGAGATAAATAATGAAGTTAAAAGAATATTCAATTGAGTTTATAGCAAAAATAATTGCCGGAGATACAACCGGATTTCCACGTCGATCTCAAAAAGAAATATATAAATTTTTTAGTGAATTTAGTGTTCCTCAAGATTATGATCTAAATGGAAACGAAATCTATAGAAACAGAGTCGAGTATGCAGAATATTGTGTGCAGGAACTACAAAGTTCTAGAAAAGAGATGATTGCTAAGCTTCTAGACCCACGTAGATTTTTAGAAAACAATTGTTCAATTGGAGATGCTATTATTCAGCTAAATGAATGTTTAAGGTACGATGGTTATGAAGTTGTCCCAGATGGTTTTTTTTATAAAGTTATAGATCTTCCATCAAATATTCTTAAAGTTGAATCACAAGTTAAAATTCGAAGTCAATTAACTCAATCAAACATTGATGAAAGTGTCAGGAAATGCGAAGAAAGGCTTAAAAACAAGGATTTTTCTGGAGCAATAACTAGTGCTCGCACATTAGTTGAAAATATATTAGTGGGAATCGCCGCAGACGATGGCGCACCTATATTAAAACAAGATGGAGATCTGATCGCATACTATAGGCATTTTAAAAAGCACTTGAATTTAGATCCAGAGCGCCAAGATATATCAGAAATTTTAAAAGGAGTGCTCACAGGCCTCACTTCTATAGTAAATGGCTTGTCTGCAATACGAAATCAGGCTGGAGATGCACATTCAGTAACATATAAGCCTGATCATCACCATGCGAAACTTGCGATAAATGCAGCTATGACATTCGTTGATTTTCTTTTTTCAACAAGAGATTATCAAAAAAAACGCAACAAAGAAAAATCTAAAAAGGAATTGGCATAATGATTAAAAACTTTTTATTTATATTGAAAAAGGTCTACTTATGGTCACTCTAGACGCCTTAAACCGCTGGCTAACCATTCCAAAAGAAACCGAAAACTTGGAATTCAAAGAAGCCAAACTACAATACGATAAAACCAAATTATTAGAATATTGCGTTGCTATTGCCAATGAGCGTGGTGGACATTTAGTGCTGGGTGTTAGTGATAAACATCCGCGCAAGGTTGTTGGCACTCAAGCGTTTCCTAATATTGGCGACATAAAATCCTATATTTTATCCAAATTACATTTTCGTGTTGATGTGATTGAATTAAATCACTCAGACGGTCGCGTATTGGTTTTTGACATTCCTTCGCGATTAGCAGGTCAAGCGCATCAACTCGACGGAAAATATTTAATGCGTTCTGGTGAAGAATTAGTGCCAATGACACAAGATCAATTAAGGCGAATTTTTTCAGAAGGTGATCCTCATTGGTTAGAACAACCCGCAAAAATGGATGCTAGCTCGGATGATGTGATTGCCTTACTGGATACACAAGCTTATTTTGATTTAATGAAAATTCCTTATCCAACGACACGTGAAGGTGTTTTGGGTCGCTTTATGAGCGAAGGATTTATTAAAAAAGAAAATGATTGTTGGGTGATTTCCAATTTAGCGGCTATTTTGTTGGCGAAGCGGTTAGATGCCTTTCCTTTTTCCTTAGCGCGCAAAGCACCGCGTACGATTATTTATAAAGGCATCGATAAACTTTCCACACAAGAGGATAAACAAAGTACGAAAGGTTATGCGGTTGATTTTGATCGTATCGTTGATTTTATTCATTCTGCTGCGCCACAAAATTATTTTATTGAACAAGGATTGCGTGAAGAAGTTAAGATGTTTCCCAAACAAGCCATCCGTGAATTAATTGCGAATGCGTTGGTGCATCAAGATTTTACGATGACAGGCATGTCCGTCATGATTGAGATGTATGCGAATCGTTTAGAAATTTCTAACCCCGGTGTTCCTTTCATTAAAGTTGAACGCTTTATTGATGAGTATCAATCACGTAATGAAAAATTGGCAGATGTGATGCGCCGATTGGGTATTTGTGAAGAAAAGGGCAGTGGTGTTGATAAAGTTGTGAAAGCAGTTGAAGATTCTCAATTGCCTGCACCTGATTTTAGAGTGGGTGAGATACGCACGACGGCGATACTGTTTGCGCATCAGGATTTTGCAGAGATGGATAAAAAAGATAGAATAAGAGCGTGTTATCAACATTGTTGTTTGCTTTATGTTAACCGTCAAAAAATGTCGAACCAAACGTTGCGTGAACGGTTCAAATTACCAGAATCGGCGGCAGCAACCATATCCGTGTTAATTCGGGTTACTAAAGACGCGGGATTGATTAAACTAGATGATAGCGACACAAGCTCAACACGATATGTCAAATATTTGCCATATTGGGCATAAAAAGTGCTTTAGAGCAAACCTGATTATAAGAGTTAAAAAGTTGAATACTCTTATAAATCAACGAGTTAAGTGCTTTAGAGCAAAACCGAGCAGAGGATAAAGGGAACGAACATGACGGAAGATAAATTAGAGCAGGAAATGCTATCTTGGCTGTCTGAGCTCGGCTACAAACATCTCTATGGCCCTGATATTGCTTGTGATGGTCCGTCACCTGAACGCAGCAATTATCAAGAAGTTGTATTGCTTGAACGTTTACGCCGGGCTATAGATCGGTTAAATCCAGCCATTCCTCGCCCCATGCCAGGATACGTTCCTAGAATTGCACCCCTGTTTCAAATGAGATCACAAATAAATTTTTCTGTCTCTTTCGGTGTCTAATAATCTGTATAACAACTATGCGTTTCTGCTCACCATAACACCTTGCTTCTGCTCCGATCAACATTTTTTGGCACACCGTTGAAGTCCATAATAATATCGCCGAATCGCTTTAAATGCGCCGTTAAATAAGGACACAAAGTTGCCATATCTTCTTTGGTTATTTTGTTTCCCTCATCAAGAAGCTCAGCAATAATATCGGTCATGTCTACAACGTTTTGCAATATGACAGAATTGGTCAAAATGCCGTTGTATTTCACCGCCTTTTCCATTTCAACATCATCATTACTTGCCACTAAAATATCGCTGCCAAACGAACACCAGTCACTCAAGCCATTATACGCTTCGACTTTATTCGTTTGCGCCGTAATGGTTTCACGCAATTCAACATCAGAAATATAATCCAGTAAGAATAAAGTTCGTATCACGTAACCCAGCTCTTGAAACGCTTGATACAAACGATTTTTTCGACTGTAGTTGCCCAACTTTCTGAGTAATTTTGATGAGCTCATCTTACCATGATGAATAGACAAAACAACTTGCATCATATCCTGCCAATGCTTTTCAATGATGTCCCAATCAATGGTATCGCTGAATAACGTATCGATATGTTTATATTTTGTATTTTTAGTTGGCCTAAATAACGTTAAATCTTTCCAGTTGCGTATTCTTGGCATGAGTTTAAACCCAAGCAGATGCGATAGCGCGAAAACAACGGTAGATTGTGCTTGTGTATCGCCATGAATGATATCAGGCTGTACATCCGAATTATTTTTTAATAATCCCTCCATGATTTCAACCGCTTCCCATACACCACAAGGCATAAACGTGGAAAATAATAAAATATAATTGTCCGCGATATGATGATACGCCACACCACCGTTGCGTCGATAGCGAAAGTGAAATTCTGAGATAAGATTTTGCTCGCGCAATTCTTCCATCGTGCCATCACCAGCGACAGATTTACCGGAGCCCCATGTTTTTGGTAATTCAAATTGCGCAATTAAATTGATAAGTTGCTCTCTTGCCTTATCTAAACTTTCGGGTGTGACATGACGTCGATTAATCCACGACAGCATATGAGCACTGATACCACTACGCACGTGTTGTGCAGTTTGTGTTGCCCCCATTCCAGTGGCGTAGGCAAAGGTGGTTAACACATAACGCTCAATGAAATCTTTAATTTTTGCATCATTTCCAGAGAGCGGCCCGAACTCATGCGCCCAACCACTGTAGTGATGACTGCTACAAAGCACATCAATGAGATTCCTTTCTTTCAGACGCAACTTAATGGTTTTTTCTAACCATACGGCGCTGCTTGATCGCCTTTTCGGACCACGTTTATGTAAAATAGGATTGCCATTTTTATCGATGGTTAATTCCTTAATATCGGGATATGCTTTATCCACGGCTTTTGATTTTTCGGTGAGTAATTTTTTTAATTGTTTAACGAACGCGGTACCGGTATTGGGAAGATTGGTTTTTTTGCAATAGTCTTTGAGAAGTTTTTCACACTCATTCCACGGTAATAATTCATCACGGTAGTCTGCATAAGAATTAGCTCCAAGAACATATAAATCTTTAGATCGCAATTCATTGGCTATGTGCGACAGAACACATAATTCAAGATTCCTATGATGGTACGTTTCATTTTTTTCTTCTGTTTTGATGATTAATTTTTTCCATTGTGGCGTTGTGAAAGATAAATCAATGGAATCAGTCAGATAATCTGACTTGATCTCTCGATGATCAAGGATGTATTTGATTGCCGATAACAAATCAGTTTGTTGTGTGCTCGAACGTAGATCTAACGTTTCAATCAAATTTAATAATGTTTCTCGCTTGCTTTTATAAAAATCGGCCAGGAAGATGAGATGATTATTACTGTTTAATGCCACGGCGTAATCGCAATCTTCTTTTAATAATTGAGCGCCACCATTATTCTTAATTTTATCCGTGATGTTTTCCAATGGTTGAGATTCACCATCGCCAAAGTCATCTAGAATAGTGGAAAATATCAGCAATAATTCTTGTGTTCTACTGCGATAGTGTTCTCGCAAGCCTTCTAATTTATTTTTAGCGTCTTTATGCATACCAATCAGCGTGCGGCAGAAAGTCAGAGACAACGCATCTTTCGCTTGTCCTTGCGCATGTAAAATCAAACAAAGCATTAAGGTATAACGTTTTTCTTTTGTAAAATCGTGCAAATTACTAGCATCTAAGGAACGAGCCTGTTGAGCCATTTGATTGAGCTTGATAGGAATAATGGGTTTTAGTTGCTGTTGTAAATTTCCAAAGGATTCTAGCCAATCATGATGCGCCAATAATTCTTTGAAATGCGTGATGGTTGGATTTTTAGGTAATGCTTTCAGTGCATTGTAGCCACTACGCTGATAATCCTCTTTTGTTTTTAATAATTCCTCTAGTGTTTCCATTTGCTTATCCATCATTGAATCATAAACGGTCTTAAAAAGATGGTTATTGACAACAGAGCGCGCATGTTTCACCAGCTTATCCAGTTGCTTAAATGTCGGCAGTTCATAACGTTCTTTTTTGAGCTCTTCAATCACGATATTAATAATATCCGCGGGATAATTGTGAAGTTGTGCCGCTCGCATGGCGGTATGGGTTGCGAATGTTTTAGCTGGATGATCCGCTTTGCCTGATTCTGTTTTTTTAGAGGTTTTCCAAGGCGTAATGCCAAGGGATTGATAAATATCTTTTCGGTATCGCGAGCGAGTACTGGGGTGTATTTCTAAAATATTGTCATTCGAAACGTCCAGTTGCTCTTTGATGTAATCAATAATTTCTGAAGGAATCGTATTAAATTCTGGGAAATAATTGAATTGCTTAAAAACGGCAAGCAATACCGCATAACAAAGGGGGGAATGATCTTCTGAAAATCGTTTTTTTATATCAAGAATCTCATCCGGTGTTAATTGATAAGTATTCGCAATCAACTCGCGCGTGAGTTTCTTTTTATGGTGACTAAAATACGGGTAAGCGGTTTTGTAAATAGATGTCATGATGATCCTGTTCCTCGTCGTAGTTTTGTCTATTTCGCGACCATCTAACAAACGGTCATTTTCGTTACATGAGCGACAGCGTTGATTTGGTCACAAAAAATCCGCTATAGAATATACAAAAACCCATCTAACTTTCAATATTAATGATCTTCATCTCTTCAACCAGTTCCTATACAATTTAGCCAAAAAAAGGAGCCAAAACGATGAAAGTAGGATATGCGCGGGTAAGCACCAACGACCAACATTTACGGATGCAAGAAGATGCTTTAAAGACGATGGGATGTGAAGAAATTTATCATGATATTGCGAGCGGTGTTAAAACAGCACGCCCGGGTTTAGATGAAGCCTTAGCGTATTTACGCGAAGGTGACACTCTCGTTGTTTGGAAATTAGATCGCCTTGGTCGCTCTATTCAGCACCTGATTGAAACAGTCAAATCACTTAGCAAACGTAAGATTGGTTTTCAAAGTTTACAAGAGAATATCGACACCACCACCAGCGGCGGGAAGCTTATTTTCCATA
Source organism: Gammaproteobacteria bacterium (assembly GCA_021208965.1). Taxonomy (GTDB): domain Bacteria; phylum Pseudomonadota; class Gammaproteobacteria; order JAGOUN01; family JAGOUN01; genus JAGOUN01. The sequence continues at coordinate 12,682 of JAJOJD010000076.1, read as the reverse complement.
TCTTTAGCGCATTAGCAGAGTTTGAGCGCGACCTTATTAAAGAGCGGACCAACGCTGGATTAAGAGCCGCACGTGCACGAGGACGACTCGGTGGCAGGCCGCCTTTATTAGAAGAAAAACAGGTTGAAAAAATGCTGGCACGATATGACGAACAGAAATTAACGGTAGAGGAAATTTGTAAAATTCATGGTGTTAGCAGGCCGTCTTTTTACAATTATTTGAAGAAACGAAAGAAGGCCATCAATATTGTTCCGTCCGATTCTTGAACAGGGGTGCAATTCTAGGAGCGTATCCTGGCATGGGGCGGCTTTGGTAAAGTGCTAGGGATTATCGGCACGTCTTTGGATATTACTAAGTTAAAAGAAATGGAAGCCTCATTAATCGATGCCAAAGAAAAAGCAGAAGTGGCTAACCGTGCGAAAACTGAATTTCTCGCGAGCATGAGTCATGATATGAAAACGCCCTTAGCAGGTATTGTCACGACGGCAGAGGTAATAGTTGGCGACAAAACCGCGCCTGATCGAGATAAACAATATGCAGCGATTATTGCAGCGTCTGGTAAACAGCTTGCTTCATTTTTTACAAGCTGTCTTGATCTTTCTAAAATGGAGATGCAAGAGTGGGCATCAAAAATAGAAACATTTTCGTTAAAACAGTTAGTCAATGATGTAGCTGCACTGTTTGCGCCACAAGCTCTTTCAAAAAATTTACCGTTAAACCTTGAGTATGATGACACTTTGCCGCCAGCAGTAGAAGGGCACCGTGAAAGTCTTTATCGAGTATTATTAAATTTAGTGGGTAATGCCTTAAAATTTACTGAAAAGGGCAGTATTACACTACGGACCGTGCGTAGTGATTTAATCAATAATCAGCAGGTCAATGTCATATTTCAGGTGCAAGACACAGGAATAGGTATTCCTGAAGACAAGCACAAAATCATTTTTGAAAAGTTGCAGCGGTTAAAGCCCTCCTATGAAAGCCAAGTTGAAGGCAGCGGCATAGGTTTATATATTGTTGATCAATATGTCAAACGACTTGGCGGCGCGATACAGGTAAAAAGCAAAGTAGGGAAGGGTAGTACTTTTATTATTACCATACCGCTAAAAATTTCTGCTGATAAAGCAATCGTGTTGCCTGAAATTACTCCATCGAAGGGGGGGCAAGCACCTGCAAGCAAAATTCAGTCTTCAATTAATATTTCTAGTAATTTAAAAGTAGAGACAAAAAACACAAGTAATTTACCACGTGTATTAGTGGTTGAAGATACAGAGGTTATACAATTCGTTACCAAGAGCTTATTAAATGATGCAGGCTTTTCCGTTGATATTGCCAGCACGGGTGAAGAAGCGGTGGAAATGTTTGAGCCTGGAAAATACGGCCTTATCTATATGGATCTTGGTTTGCCAAAAATGACGGGCTACGAAACCGCTAAAGCTATTCGTTCGAAAGAAAAAAGTAAAAACGAAAAAAACATAACGCCGATTGTTGCGCTCACTGGACACGGAGCAGTAGATGTTCAGGCTTTCTGTGGTGAAGCAGGTATGCAAGGAATTTTAAGTAAGCCTTTGTCGCGTGACCAAGCAGAACAGGTGTGGGAATTTTACGTAAAGCATATCGATATTCATGTGCCAGGATTAACGGTTTTAGCGAGTGCGACATCTATTAAATCAGATGAAAACAGCTTGGATATTCCAGCAACGGCAAAACTCGTTGGCTCACAAGCCGTAGCAGATAAACTGGTTTCTGAATTTATCAAAGATTTAAAAAAGCAATTTTTGTCCGACCTCAAAGTATTTATTACAGAACATAAATATGAAGAGCTTAGATTTTTATTGCATAAAATGCTAGGCTCCCTTGTGTATGTCAAAGCACCTAAGTTGCAGAAAAAAAATAATTGACCTGCAAACAGAAGTGCATAATAGCCATGAAATTTCGCAAGATGTTTATAGTGATATTGAGCAAGAGGTTTTGCAAATCATTAAATGCTATCAAAAAATTGAGGAAAAATTGCATTGTTAAAAATGCATATACAAGTCTACTGCCAGCGCTCGCGTTCTTAGCAGACTCCGTGTCCTTGATTCATTTATGCTTCTTTAAGTTACATAACAGTTATGTATATAATCTTTACACATTAGGTTCAAATAATATATCGTCTTAAGAGGTTAAAAAATAACCAGACATTTCTCAAATAAAATTGTATAAAATTTTATCATACAACAAGGTAGGCTGCTATTAAGGATTAACGAGAATGAAATAGAATGAATTTCATTAGTGTTTAAAAATGTTAAAATGAATAAATAGTTGTATTATTATCAATAAAATGATAAAATAAAAAAAAGTTAATCTGGAGTTTATGAATGGCATTTAAGCAAATAATTCCGAGGGCTAGATCAGCGAGTGGAGATATTAAGGTATCTTTCACAGGATCGAAGACCGTATATGCTAACGTATATATTTCATTCGATCTTTTGAATAGGCTTGGGTGGGAAAAAGATTGTAGAGTTCTGGTTTATTTTGACGATGAAATGCCAAAAAGATGGATGATAGAGCATTCTTTAGATGGCGATAAATCAAGTTTTAAGGTTATTTCTAATAAGAATAAAATGACGAAAATCAGTAAATTACAGTTCAAATTTGATGAGTGCAAACTTAACGAAGAGGATAAAAGAATAAAACAAGTTCCTTTTGAAATTATTGATAATAAAATTATTATAAACGGGGAATGAAACGAATTTCTGTGCCCCACACTAACTTTTCAAGGGGAAGGGTGAGGCGCAGAAGGTTAAACAGGAAAGCCAATCATGGTATTTAGCCACGCGAGCCCGCCTGTCTTTTTTCATTATATCATATAATGACGGGCACGCATGGCATTTTTAGGAGCAAAAAATGTCTGAATTTGACACGTTGATTGAAGAAATAGAACTAAGCAGCACGAGTATTAAAAATAGTGATTATGAAAAGCTTTTAACTGATTGCAATAGTAATTGTCACGATTATCATATTGCGTTATATCAGGAGTGCGTCATTTTATGTAAAGAAAATAAAAATGAAAAATTTTATGTATTAAATTTTCTACGTAAAATATGTTCACTAAATTTAATATCTCAAAGTGCAAAAGCACCCCTTCAAAAGATTCTCTCGTGTGATAAAAATGAAATTATTACAGCAGAGCATTTTACAAAAAATGAGCTACAACTATTAAACGATTTTAATTTATTTGAGCAAAATGCCGAATTAGCTGCCAGAATAGCAGATTTAGCGTGGACGATTAATAGAAACAAAGATGCAGCAAAATTTGCTATCACAAATTATATTGTTTCGGCTGATAGTCCATATTGCATGCAACACTGGTATGAACGTATAAATCGCCTTGAAAGAGCACTACGAATTTCTCGACTTATTAAAAGTTCTGATTCAGAAGAAATAATTAAAAATAAATTATTTGAATATATTAATCCTGATCATGCATTATTTATTTTTACAGGGGTTAAGAGAGCTTTAGAAATTTCATTGGAGTTTGGTTTTTTAGATAAAGTTTCAGCGGCTGAACGTGCAACCATTATTGCTGATCAAGCTGTGAAAGCAAGTAGTAAGTTACTTATTTTAGACTGTGTAACTAACCTATATGAGTTCAGTAATAAAATATTTTCTAATCTTGCTCAAGATGCCAGAAGAAAGCTTGCTGAAGTTCATCGTAAAAAAGCAGAAGTCTCTCCAAGCTCTTTAGTTAAAGCTGCTTTTATTAATCAAGCAATTCTCGCATTACAAACTTGCGCGGATTCCTCAAAAGAAGTTCAGCAGCTTAAAGAAGAACAAGTGGCTTATAATTTGAAAACGTTAGAAGAAATGCGACATGTCTCTACACAAATTGATTTAAATAATTGCCATCAACATGCAACAAGTATTATGACGAAGAAAGATATTAATAGTGCAATGCTTGCTTTTGTAGAAATTTCGCCTATTGTACCGGTAAAGGAATTGGAAAAGCTTGCTGTAGAAATTGCGAATCAAAACCCTATTTCGCATCTGATGGAAAAAAGGATGATTAATAAGGCTGGTAAATTAGTCGCAATTGTTCCTTCACTGCTCCCAGATAAAACTAATGAAGCATGTTATCAACATTCTAAGTTTCATTACCATGTTAATTATTTTGGCTTCATAAAACCCGCTCTTGATATTTTAATGATGGAGCACCATATCAATATCGACTCTTTGCAGCAATTTGTTGACCAATCATGCATAGTTCCGCAAACAAGAAGAAAACAGTGGATTAAAGCTATTTTGTTTGGGCTGCAAGGAGATTTTGATACGGCATTGCACTTGCTTATACCGCAACTTGAGAATGGTTTAAGGTTGCTTTTAGAGTTTCACGGTGAATCAGTTTGGAATGTTGATAATAAAACAGGTCTTCATTCTGAAAAAAGCTTAATGCAATTATTAGATATGCCAACTATGATACAATTATTTGGCGAAGATATCGTTTTTCATTTAAAATGTTTATTGACGGAAAAAACAGGCTTTAATATAAGAAATGAAATTTCTCATGGATTAGCGGAGGAGGCGGAGCTTTCATCGCAATATGCAGCATATGCTTGGTGGCTAATTTTAAAAATCGTGATTGATTGTTCAAGACCTGATTTTAATTAACCAACATTCTTTTATGGTCCGGTAAGCAAAATTACCGGACTATTGACACTCACCAGGTTATGAGGTAGTATTCAAAAAAGCCTAATGACAAAAGCTAAGGTTATATGAAAAAACTAGATAAAACCCCTTCTTCTCTTATCCCTCAACGAACCTTGAATAATGTTTATGCAGATATTGTTAAGCATATTACACAAGCTCGCAAAAACGTTGTCAAGGCTGTCAATACGGAGCAAGTCATTGTTTATTGGCATATCGGAAGAATCATTGTTGTACAAGAGCAAGCAGGAAAGAATCGAGCTGAATATGGTAAAGCACTTATTCAAAATATTTCTGAAAAGCTTAAACAAGACTTCGGCGCGGGATTTAGCGTTAGTAACTTGAAAAACATGCGTCAATTCTACCTTGCGTATCAAGATAGAATTCGCCAGGAGGCTCCTGGCGAATTTGGGATAGCAGAGTTTGACGCTAATTTGAGCTGGACGCATTATCAATTGCTGAGTAAAGAATCTCGAGTTGATGTTCGTCAATTTTATGAGATTGAAGCTGGTAAAAATCATTGGTCAACACCGCAACTTGAGCACCAAATGACTTCGTTTTTATATGAGAGATTAGCAGCGAGTCGAAATAAAAAAGGAGTTCTTTCGTTAGCAAATAAAGGTCAGATTATAGAAAAACCAGAAGACGCCTTAAAGAGTCCTTATGTGCTAAGCTTTCTTGGATATAAACAGCATCATACTTATTCAGAAAGCGAATTAGAAACCGCGATTATTAATAATTTACAAGATTTTTTACTTGAGCTTGGGCGAGGTTTTGCTTTTGTTGCTCGACAAAAAAAGATTTACATTGAAGGTGATCTTTTTCAACCAGATTTAATTTTTTATCATACCTTACTCAAATGTTACGTAATTCTGGACATAAAAGTTTCTCGGCTAAAACATCAAGACATTGGTCAAATGCTTATGTATGTTAATTATTACGACCGTGATGTTAAACAAGCTGATGATAACCCTACTATAGGATTATTGTTGTGCGCAGAACATAATGAAACGGTTGTTAAGTATACTTTGCCAGAAAATAATCAACAAATTTTTTCAAGAAAATACCAATTTCATCTTCCATCGATCGAGGAATTGCAAAAAGAAGTAGCCAAAGAATATCAAGCAGCAACTCAATGCTTAGAGAAAAAGTCTAAATCGGTTAAGGCGACGAAAAAATCTCCAGTGAAAAAGAAACGTACCAAAAAATAGCAGTAATATTATGTCAAACAAATCGTATACCCCTGTTCCTGTTTTCGATACTATGCAAGATGTTATTGATCAATATAAATCTTGCACAGCTCAGGATGATTCAAAAAAAGTTATCCGTGAATGGCTTAACCATTGTTTTGAAAATAGCTCTGTTGATTTACCTCAATATGCTTCGCGTGATTATCAATGTGTTCTCAATTTTTTATATAGTTATCGTGGCAGCCAAGATACTTTTGTAGCCTATCGGCGAGAATTAGAGCGCTTGTTACAATGGAGTTGGTTTGTACGCGAGCAATCGTTATTAAAACATAAGCGTGATGATATAGAAGCTTTTGCAGAATTTTGTATAAAACCTTATAAACGCTGGATTGGCACAAAAAATGTTGCACGTTTTAAATCAATTAGTGGTGAAAAAATTCCAAATCCTGAATGGCGACCTTTTGCTGCCACGATTAGTAAAACAGAGCGTTATGCAGGCAATAGCCCTGAGAAAAATGATTATCAATGTTCACAACAAGCATTAAAAGCTATGTTTGGAATTATCAGCAGCTTTTATAATTTTTTATTACAAGATGAGATTACATCCATTAATCCTGTCTTATTGCTTCGTCAAAAAAGTAAATTTATTCGCAAAGAGGCAACGGCTCCAACCATCCGCCGCCTATCAGATCAGCAATGGCAAACGGTGATTAAACTTGTAAAAAATAAAGCGAAAGAAAATCCCCAAGAAGAACGTACTGTGTTTATTTTGTCTTGTTTATATAGCATGTATTTGCGTATTTCAGAACTAGTCACGAATACACATTGGTCACCAACAATGAGTGATTTTTTCAAAGATAGTGATGGTAATTGGTGGTTTAAAACGGTTGGTAAAGGCAATAAGGCGCGCCAAATTGCCGTCAGTGATACCATGTTAGCTGCATTAAAGCACTATCGTGTAACATATTTGAATTTATCACCCTACCCGCTTATTGGAGAAAAAACACCTCTCATTGGGCATAAAACTAATGTTAATTCCCCTCTAACAAGCACGCGTCCTATTCGTCGTTTAGTACAGGAGTATTTTGACCAAGCAGCTGATATGTTGGAATCTCAGGGGGACAAAGATGAAGCCATATCACTGCGTGCCGCAACCGTACATTGGTTACGTCATACAGGAATTTCAGAAGATGTTAAACGTCGTCCACGAGAACATGTTCGCGATGATGCTGGCCATAGTTCCAGCGCGATTACTGATCGGTATATTGACGTCGAGCTGCGTGAGCGGCATCGTTCTGCAAAGAAGAAGATAATTGATTAAATGCAGAATCGACAAAGAGGGTTTGCCGAATTACTCAATAATACACCCGTAAAAAATTGTCATATTCTACCTACTTAAGCAAGATGCAGTAAAGGAAATATATCCATCTTTTTACTTTGTTAACTATTCGTCTGTTTTATAGCCAGCCGCAATACATATTTAGAGATTTAGAACTCATAAAGAAGAGTTTGACTGCAATTCATGAAGTAATCGTTCATCTTTGTTAGTCTGACAATAATTTTGTACACTGTTAATAAAAAAGCTAGCACCATTATGAAAAATAACGCCACTCGCCATTCCCACACCCATTCCGGCAGCCATTTTTACCGCTTTTAACATCATAGGATTGCTGTCTTGTATGTCAAAAAAATTAGCCATCATGACCGTTGTCCCTATAATCAATGCTGCGGTCGAGCGACTACTGTAGTAAAAGATGTCTTTCTCTTTTTCATATTTACATACTCCATCTATGATCGGTAGTTCACTCAATATATGTTTTACGAGCCACCAATTACGCCAATTGGTATTTTGGTTAGTATGATTTTCATGATCTTCATTTTTTCTTGATAACATATTTTTCTCCAAAGGTTAAAAAATTTTAGTTTGATTTTCATTAAATACCTAAATCAATTTTTCTCTTGCCGTGTTTAGGAAAGGAGAAGCTTAATCCATACTTTTTTATATTTTGTAAGTTATCTGGCTAACCTCCTGGCGAGATATAAATAAACAATTGCGGTATAGGCCATAAAAAACAACGCATGTACTAAATAATACCACAGTAAAATGTACAAAAACAGGATGAGTGTTGGGAATAATTTGGATCACGTTTTCACCCCTAAAAGTCACCCATAATTTTGTGGATATTATAAATTGATTGCATATCTTTTACAATTTTCGCCAACTACCTATGCCATGTTATATAGATAAAGTTATTATCCCATGAATATTTTATCTTTTTACAAAATTCTCATTCATTTTAAAATACATGCTATTAGATACTAAACTGGCAAATAATAAAAGTAACAACTTTGTTGCATTGCTTTAATCTCAACCATAGCATAAATTTTTTAACATGTTTTTTTGTTCATCATTTAGCGTGTCTTTCTATCATTCAATTTATCCATAAAAGTTAAGATAATAAAAAATATAATGTTAAACCATGATCTTAAGGTTAGAGTCAAGGAAATTGCGTGGGTAATTTTGTTTAATAATAAATATTTTTCTCCATCAGTCTCTTTCTTATGGCATGTTAAATAAATGAACAAGGCGACGCAGTTTGATGTGCTCTATTTAATGAATGCGATGTATTAAAGATACTATGGGATGCCAAGTTTATTGGGTTGGATGTTCTAGAATTAATAATAGCCTCTAATGTCTTTTCAAGTATTTTCAAGGTGCCAAAAATTATTGCTTGTGTGCTGGTTTTTTCTAAGATTTGTTGTTCACTATAGTGTTCCTGGCTGTCAAATAATGATTTAGCTTTTTTTTTCTAGAAACTTTTTTAGTATCTTCTAACCTATTTAATGGAATTACTCCTTTTGACACTAAATGACATATTATCCATAATGATTTAATACCTATCTCTGAATTGTCGGAAATTTTAACTAATAGATTAAGTGTATCATTTGACATAGTTAGTGATAAATCATTTCTAGAAATGAGTATATAAACTCCAAACAATGCAGTTTCAACAATATTGGGATTAATATCAGAAAGTCCTGTTAAAAGAAGATTGAAAATATCATTCTTATCTTCTAAGACCAGCGTATTTTTTTCTAATAATTCAACAATACCAAAATAAACTTTTTGTCTTATATGAGCATCTTCACTTTTTGATAAACTCATTAATAAATTAAAAACATTATTTAGTACGGATGTTTTCAGATTTCTTTGGTTTATTAATTCAATAATAGCAGTTAAGGCGGCGTTACCTATCATCCGGTCTTCTCCCTGAGCGGATTCCATTAATAAATTAACAACCTTTTCAGTTACTTTTAAAGATAATTGGTTTTTTCTAATTAAAGCAATAATTCCATGTAGACTGTTTTTTTTATTATTAATATCACTCTCTTGAACTCCTGTTAAAAAAATCTCAGAGATCACTTTTGTTTTATCTTTTTGAATCAATTCTTTATCTACCAGATAAGTTAAAGCAAACAGTGCATTAGTTCTAACGCTGGCATCGCAATGTGTTGCTGATTCAATGCATTGACGTGAAAATTCTGTAGATTTTTTAATATCAATATTATTGCATGTTACTGCTATACTACCCATTATAAAAAGTATATTTATTCTCATGTCTGGAGAATTTTCCTTATTTATATTCATTAATAAATAAAATATCTCTTGTAGTTTCTCGTTAGGTAATACATGATATCCAATGATTTTTCCCATTCCATACACTGCCAGACACTTTGTTTCATTTGTTGCGTATTTTATATATTCGATAAAAATATTTAATAGATTTATGATATTATCTTTCGATAAATTCTCTCTTCTTACAAGAGAGGTTATTCCTTGAAGCATAGTTAGTCTAACAGTAACAGGCTCTTCTTCAATTTGTTTTATAGGAGGCACACCCAATGCTGATTTCAATTTTTTGCTATCACGGAGGTTTTTTTTGATAGTACTTATTTCATCAATGGCCCCTTCTAAAAATAAGTTAAAAATTTCACCTGTGGTGTCTTCAAAAACTCTGTCGCGCTTAAAAAGCACTTCTATACATTTCATGGCTTGTGCTTTCGCTCGAGAGGTGCTTCCTCTAAGAGTAATTGTTAAAAGAAATTTTAAAATTTCAGTTACTTTGGATTCTGGTAAATTATTTTGTTCTATCAGTTGACTAATACTTAATAAGGAATTTTCACTTATACTGGATTCTTCATCTTGTGCATTCATTATAAGTATGCTCACAATTTCTTCCAGTTTATTATTGGGCACTTTTATTTTTTTCTATCAATTTCTGGATGCCTAAAAGTGATCTCGTTTTAATATCAACATTTGCATTTTTTACTTTAACTAAAAGTAATTTTAGAATCTTTTCAGATTTTTCTAATGGCAATTTATCTTTTTCAATTAAAGATATTAATCCCTCTAAAGATATTATTTTAACCCCAATGTCCGGTTTTTTTATTCCAGCTAAAAGCAAGGCTAAAATGTCTTCAAGTTTCCCCTCAAGTATGCTGTTTGTTAAAATTAATGCTTTTATACCAGCGAATGCTTCAATTTTTATGGCATTTTCTTGGTCTTTGGTTTTGTCAATCAAAAACATTAGAATTGCATCCGATTCCTCATTGCTAATATTATTATGATATATTAAAACAACGATACGCTGCATCGCAGTTAATTTGATGAGAGGATTTTGTGTTTCCGCTTCTTTCATAAAAAACGAAATAGATGTGCTAGGTGTTTTTTAGTTTTTCTATTGTGCTGCCATCTATAATGGATGAAATTTCCTCCTTTTCACCTTCTGTAATACCTTTAAAATGAAGTTTTCCTTCTTCCTTTTTGGTCTTAAATAATTTTAATATTTTTTCAACCATGTTTTCTGGGATGTTATTGCTTTCCACCATTTTTTTTAAAACGACTAATGCTTTATTTCGGCTGCTATCACAGCTTTCTATATTTACTCGCTCTTCAAGGAACTCTAATAATTCGGCGGCTTTTCTTATTGGCAATTTAATTCTTTCTACTGCCTCACTGAGGCCTAATAACGAAATTTGTCTAATATCTGTTTTAGCATCTTTAGCTCCAACGAGAAAGGTGTCAATCGCTGTCTGTAGTATTTCTGGCGTCAACTGATATAGTTTTACTAGTAAGCTTAACCCACGCAAAGCATTTTTCTTTACGCCATATGTTCCGGCACAGTTGATTGATAATAAATTAAATATTTCTTCAATGTTTTCTGTTGGTAGAATTTTTTTATTTATTAATTGCATAATACCCAATACCGATTGCATCTTGACCATTGTGCATATAGCGTTGACACTAGAAACAAATAGATTTAATAATTTTTTTGCTTTGACCGAAGAGATTTTATCTTGCTCTAACTGAGTATTAATTATTTTTAAGATATGTAACATAACTTCATTATCGTTAAGAATATTTGCATTATCAACAGCTGATCGGCGGCTTCAGCCATTTTTTCTATTAGATAATATGCCCCTCCTTATTAATTCGCTATCCCTAACAAGGCATTTTTTTTAACATTCCATCCACTCACTTTGAGTTTTCTGCTATAAATGCGTCTAATACTTTTGTAAGATTTTTAGTAGAAAGAAGTTCTTTTTTTATTAACAGATTAATTCCACACAATACAATATTTCTGATATTACCCTCCGCATCATTTGAAATTGTGGTAAAAAAATCTATGATTTCACTTATTTTGTTTTCTGGTATCTCATATCTGATGATCAGTTCTTGTGATTGTGATTTCTCACGTTGTTTTCTGCTTTTTTCTATTACTTCAACGATTCCAGTAAGCGCACTAACTTTAATTGAAAGACTTTTATTTCCAGCATTAAGGATGAGTAACGTTAAGAGTTCATCTATTTTCTCTATAGGAATATTGTCTTGCTGAATTAAATTTGTAAGATTTTCTGGTGTAATCATGGTAGTTCCTTTATCACTCGTGTTTTGTGGTGTTATTGAAGAAGAAGTAGGCGTACAAATATTCCTCAACTTTTCTACTATGGTTCCGTCCATGATATCTGCAATTTCTTTTTTTTCTATCTCAGAAATTCCGTCAAACAATAGTTTTTCTTCATTAATTTTTGTAATAAGTAAGTTTAATATTTTCTCTCTCTTGCTTTCTGGAATTAAATTCCTTTCTATCAGCTTCTTTATGATCACTAACGACGTGTGACTTGCATTATTATGCTGTATGTTACTTGCCTTTGCTTCAAGTAAACTTAGCACCTCCTCTAATTTGTTGGGCGGTAATTTATTTTTTTTAATGATCTCTCCGATTGCGTATAGTGAATTTTTCTGAACATCAAGCCAACGGCTTTGCGCACCAATGATAAACATACTTAGTGCTCTTTCAATGTTCTCCGTCGATAAAAGACTTTTTTCCATTAATAAGTTAATGCCAAATAAAGCAGCATTCCTAATGCTCGCATTTTCGTCGATTGAATTTATTATGAAGCTTTCTAAGATTTCAGTTATGTTGTTTTTTGTTAATTCGTATGCGCCTATTAATACAATTATTCCCCTAAGAGAGTTTTGCTTAATATTGAGATCCGTATCAGTCGTTGCCATTATAAATATATTTAAAATTTCAGGCACTCTATCAAGCAATATTTTTTTATCTCTAGCTAAATCGCCTAAGATCGTTATCGCTTTTTTTTTCGTATTCGCATCGGCGGTGCATTCTAGGTTGAAGTGCGACAATCGATGTTATAACGCTGAGTTAACACCTCTTTTGGAGTTTTAAAGCCCAGACATTTCCGCGGTTGATTATTCATTTTCTCAGCAAGAGAAGCAAGATAAT
>JAJOJD010000082.1 GCA_021208965.1 Gammaproteobacteria bacterium | reverse complement strand
AGTGTCGCACACAGCGCTTCGGTAAATGTGGAAAGAAATGGCATGCTGATGCCACTTATTTAAAAATTGAAGGACGTTGGTGCTATTTGTATCGTGCGATTGATAAAGAAGGAAATTTAGTCGATGTATATTTGAGTGATGTTCGTGATCAAGCAGCCGCTGAAGCATTTTTCGAGCAAGCCACAAAAACAGCAGGTATTATTCCAACGCAAATCCCAACAGACAAAGAGCGGGCACTATACTCAGCGATAGATAATGTCTTTGGTGAAAATACAAAACATCGTGATAGCAAATATATGAATAACATCATTGAGCAAAATCATCGTGGCATTAAATCTCGTTACAAAGTAATGAAGGGATTTAAAAATATTTTTAGCGCTTTAATCTTTTGCACGGCATTCGAAGAAGTCAGACAAATTTTTTCTGCAAAAAATAAAACTCGCAGCGAACGTCGGAGCCAATTTATGGCTAAATTTTGTGAAATGAAAAATTTATTAGCAACAGCTGCATAGAATCTAAAGAAGATCATTCGCATTGACATGCTGAGTGCCCAAAATTGACAGAACCCATAATTCAGTAAAATTTCTTTTACCATAACTTCTAACTTTTTTCCATGCCATACGACCAAATGTTTTTATTTCCTGTAAATTGCGATTACGCTGAGCATGATTATCAGTATTGTATACCGCGTCAGCATCCGGTGGAATAACAACCTCTGCATTCGGAAATTTTTTTAATACTTCTTCATAAACCGGTGTTTTATCGTAAGCGCCGTCAGCTGTCACTTGATTAACATCAACAGCAATATGTAATTTACACCAGCTGCGTTTAGCCGCTACTTTATGTTTTTCTTGATGCCATTCATCACGTCCAAACCTTTTCAATCCCGTTGAATCAATCGCAAGTGCAACCACGGCTTCATCAGGCTTATCCGTTTTCTTATAACCTGGCGCAGAAAGATTGAGTTGCGCTAATCGTTTCGATAAACAACTATAATATGGACAAAGTAACTCAATATTTTTAGCAAAAAAAATGGAATTAATAAATCCTTGGCATTGACGTAAGGGCAACTTAAAAACCAATCGAATTTCGTGACAAACCGTAATCGCTAAATCACTAAATTTCTTCGGTGCTCCTGTACCATCATAAATGCGATTAGACTCATACCAAGCGTCAATAGCTTCTTTCGATAACCAAATTTCAATATTGCCGCGGTGGAGGAGAAACTCGTTATAATTATGCCAGTTGCTGATTTTGTATTTTTGCTTTGGAACTTTCCAGCCTTTCTTTGCGGGATATTTATTGGGCATTTTTAGACATCTAACGTTGTTTGATTTCTGCTTAAGGATTATACTCAATTGGATTAAAATCGGAAGAGTTGTACAAAATTTAGTTAATCAACAAAGCCTTATATCCCTATAAAAATATTTGTACATCATTACTCGAGTATTCTTTCTCAGAAGAGCTATGATAAAAAGTTGAACTACCTCCCATTAAATTTGTATGTTGCTTAGGTATTAGAGCTTCATCTAGAAGCTCTTGAATAATACTATGTGCTGTTATTAGTTGATTTAAATCAACTTGTATCAAAGTGCCAGTTTTCTCAGACAAAGCAAATACAGGTAAGGTAGTTAATTGTAAGGCTTGTCTTAGTGCTGCCACATTAATGACTGACTCTCTTTGCTCTGGATAAACATAAAAACCAACAATATGTTTTTTCTTATAGCGCAATAACCCTTCATTCCACTGTGGTGGTTGAAAAATAATCGGAACGCGCAACGTGATACCAACGTGATGATCTATCACTTGATTAGTTGCAAACGACTGATCATGTGTATCTAAATACTCGCTCTGTAATAACTGAATATGCTCAAGTATTTTTGATTTTTCTATTTCAGAAAACTGGTAAGAATAGTCTTCTTCATTAAAAAGTGTTTCCTGAGTAAAATCTATGTGAGCGGATAGCATTTCTCGACCGCTACCGTCTTGCCAATAAGAAAACGGACCATCTCCTGTGTCTATAACGACGCCTGCACAATTGGGATTGTAGAGGTGATATTGTGCATAGCTACAAACAAAATTTGCTGGGCTGTATTGTGTATAGTTAGTTTTATTTTTTTCTTCTTGAGAATGACGCATTGAATTTAACTCTTCGTCTGTCAGCGTTTCCCGTTTATTTAGAATATCTACTTCCCCCGTAAGATCTTCTATACCGCGAACCCAAATACCTTGATCGAGGATTGTTTGCATCTCAGGTAAGATAGTCTCTGTAAGTTCCGAAATAAACTCTTGAGAAAGAGAGAGAATTTTCCAGTCAAGCATGAGCTGCATCGTTTGAATATGACGCTGACGTTGCTTAGGCTCTTCCTCTCGAGCAGAATAATATTTATTTTTAAAAATTGCTTTAATTTTTAGCGACCAAAATTCATTTGAAATGGCATTCCCTAATATCTGAAGTAGGTATTGAAGTGTGTCTAACGATTGGTTATCTTGGATATCTAATACGTTTAACACTTCCTCAATGGCTGTACAGTGTATATTTTTATTTGCTAACTCCACGGCAGATGGCTGAAGAATTTTTAGTAAATCACATAAAGAATGATACGCACAGTAAGAAAATGGATCTTTTCCACCAAAAACAGCGTTTCTTGCACTAGGGTAGCGATCCATTACCATCTTTATACTGGCTGACAAAGCAGATTTATCGGCTACTGTTAAATATTTTGTATGCTGGTAGCTTTCTAGTAGAAAAAAGATCAGTGGATAACGGCACCATTCGGTGGTTTCTAAAGGAGATTGGCCATCGTAGTGTTCATCTTGTTGACAAAATATTGCAATGGCTTGGCAAATTTCATCGGCAGACAAGTCCCCCACTTCTTCAGGTGGGTTTGTAAATAATACAGTCTGCTGAGAAGACATTTGGTTTTTTATACGAGCAGAATCTTGACCACGGAGCATCTTTCTTGCTGGCGTTGTTTCCTCTTCTTCATTACTTGGGGCCTTCGTAGAAGCAGCATGCACCAGAAAAGCTTTTAATATGTTCATAGGGAATTGCTTCAAAACAACAATAGCATGATGATAGTCAGCTGAATCAGTTAACTGCTTTGGCTTACACTCATGGATCAACTGTTGATTAAGATAAAAACCAAGATACCCATCTTTATGACAAGTGCCGACAATTGCTTGTGTTAAATTGTATTCATGATCTATTGTCGGCGTTAAGTAATAGGTTCTGTCGGCATAATTTTTCGGATTTGTTTTAACTTGATAAAAATCTTCTGAACAGATTGCAATAACAATACCGTCAGGCAGTGTATTGCTTGATGAAATAGGTTTAAGCATTTTAAAAAATACAAAGTCACTACTAGCTGGCAACGTTGTTGATCGTGTAACTCGTTGCCAGCCCATTTTTTCAAAAACTGGTTGAGCTTGAGGTAAGGTTGAAACAGAGAGCACGGCTACTTGTGGAAAGCGGTTGGAAAAAGCCAATAACATTTGTGTAAAGATACCCTGACTTCGATAGGGTGCGCTAACTTCTACAATTTTTATTTCAGCACCTGCTTCATCGCTGTAAAAAGACCATACCATATACGCCATCAATTGATGCTGATCATCGCAAACCACCATACCTCTACAAGCATCGAAAGCATCAACAATGACATCAGTGTTATACCAAAAGTGACTCGTTGGCTGATGCTTTTCTTTAAAGTCATTTTCTAACCACGCTAAAACAAGCTGCTTATTGTCTTGTTTGGTCATATCTGTTGCAAAATACACTTGAACCATCGGTACCTCAATAGCCATAAAGCCCAGCTTGATTGCAAATGAAGCGAGCTAGAAATCAGATTTAACTCGAAAATTATTAACTAAAACTTAAAAAACAGATAAATAACAACTAATTTTTCTGTGCGATATTTCTTATATGGCTGTAAAATAAGGTGGTTCTCCTTACGCTCTTTTTATGTTCATTTAGTCATCAATCTTGAGAGTAGTGATTTTAACCTCTTTTTTCTCCAACCATTTCCTTCGATAAATCCTTCTTGGCAATTGATGGCTCCCAATACATGAGTGAGGTATTTTGCTTGATTTGGTTTTTCACATAGAACACAAATGCTCATGACTTTATCTCCTGATGAAGGGACAACTTGATCTTGACTAGTGTTGTTTGACTCTTTTTTATTTTGAAAGGAAACATTTTCAGGCTACCCTCCGTAATACGTTATACTTAGGAGTAAAGCCAATAGATAAAATATCTAGCGCTCTTGTTTTTTTATCAGGCTCAAGTGGTGAATTAATAAATTCAGTAACCGTTTGGGAAGAAAATTCTTTCATGGATAACCGATGAATACGGCCTATTAAGATGGTTAAATTTGCCTTTCAGTTTATTAAGCAGTAAAAAATACGTGTTATCATTTTCAAAAAATTTATTTTCAAGCGCGACAGTTAGGGGTTCTGGTTGAGTAGACCGACCGGAACCCCATTCAGCGGAATAAAAAATATTTGGTCAATTATCAAGAACGTTCCGCCAGCAATTTACCTTTCACGAGTACGTATGCAGAAAGTTCAGTAAACGCCGTTATTAATACGCGTCAAAAAATGACAAAAGAATGCAATGGACGAGAGAAGGCGCTCATCACGTTTTACAAATCAGGACTTCTTTGTTCAGCAATACATGGCAAAATGATTGGAAATTGGCACAACAAAATATCTATAAACAAGCCGCATAAAAAACTTTTTGAGGCGCTTAGACAGCAACATAAAATCTAAAAAAATCATTAGCCTTGATACGATGAGTGCCCAAAATTGACAGAACCCAAAAGGAGAACGCCGATGAATTCGAGATAATTTAAGAATTTACTTGACAGATTATGACATATTGTCATATAATAACCTTATGAACTTGATTAACAGAAAAATACTGGAACAATTTAAAAAGAAACATGCTCAAAGCGTTAGGCCTCTGATTGTATGGGAAAATATCGTAAACCAATCTGATTATAAAAGTTTTATCGATTTGAGAAAAACCTTTCCTTCTTCGGACTATGTTCCGCATTATACAGTATTTAATATTGGAGGAAATAAATACAGATTGATCACGGAAATTGATTACGAATATCAACTTATTGATATTAAAATCGTTTGGACGCATGCGGAATACAGCCAAAAAAATAACAGTGAAAAGTTGAGCCGAGGTGAATTATGATGCAAACAACATATAACGTAGAACAAATCGTCAATCATTTTCATTATATCAAACCATGGATTTCTGTTCCTGAAAATGATAGAGAAAATGAACAATTAATCGCTTTTGCGCGTGATTTAAAAAAAGAAGGAAAAACAGGTAAAAATTCTGCAAAAGATTTGCTGCCACTAGTGCTTGAACATATCAATGAATATGAAAAAAGAGCGTATCCCCTCCCCAAAGTTAAGCCCAATGAAGCACTATCTTTTTTAATGGAACAACATCAATTAACGCAGCATGATTTACCCGAAGTCGGCAGTCAATCGCTAATTTCTAAGATTTTAAGGGGCGAAAGGAAAT
This sequence comes from Gammaproteobacteria bacterium, assembly GCA_021208965.1. GTDB lineage: Bacteria > Pseudomonadota > Gammaproteobacteria > JAGOUN01 > JAGOUN01 > JAGOUN01. The sequence goes on along the minus strand of JAJOJD010000082.1, from coordinate 1,572 downwards.
TAACTGTGGAACACATCGAAAAACTTTGCGAAAGATTTAATGTTTCACCAGTCGTGTTCTTTTAAAAAGTATTAAATCTTCTTAAAGGGGTTCTGGGCGAGAAACCTCGAAATTTCGGCATGGAGTCTGTAAGAATCTTGGTAAAATTTTTTATATTTTGTATCATTATTGCGTTAGCTTTTATATCCCCCGTTCGCTATCATGCGGGAGATTCTCGCTTTACGCTACTAACCGCGCAATCAATAATTGAAAATCATACCTTAGCCCTAGATCGTTATTGTGAAAAATGAATTGCAATAATGGCCGTCTCTTTAAAGATAAAGAACACTATTATTATTATTTCCCCCTAGGTAATTCTTTCGTAAGTTTACCTTTTGTTAAGATCGCTAATTTACTAAATTATGATATGTCCAATAGATACGATGAATTCAAGATACAAGAATTTATAGTAGCTATATGTTGCTGTTTAATTTTTTTACTAATGTTAAAAATAAGTAATTGTTTCTATAATAAAAAACTTTCTCTAATAATTTCCTCTATATTTTTTTTTGGAACATTACTATCAAGTACTCTGTTATCCGCGCTATGGTCACATAATTTTGCAGTTTTATTTAGCTTTTGTGTTGTGTATATTATACTCACAAAACCTAAAAATTATATTTTGTTTTCAGCAATATTTTTGATTCTGGGTTATATATGTAGACCCACTATAAGTTTATTGTTTGTATTCTCTTTTGTATTTATACTACGACATAGTCTTCGTCATGCTTTAAAATTAGTTTTTTACTATTTTTGTTTTTTTATTCTATTTTATTTATTATGTTCTTGTTACTTTTCCACAGGTTTGCCCCCGTATTATCTCCCTAGCAGGCTGCATAATGATGATATCATTACAGCGTTACTAGGTAATACTGTATCACCCTCTCGCGGTCTTTTTGTTTTTATGCCATTTTTGGGGACAATGTTTCTTTTTAAAATTAAGAATTTGTTTAAAGAATGGTACATTCTGGGTATTTTTTGGCCTATTTGCCATTTATTATGTATTTGTACTTTTCCTGTATGGTGGGGTCAAATGTCTTTCGGGCCAAGACTTTTTGTAGATTGTATGCCCGGTATTTTTTTTACTATTCTTAAGTTGTTGGCCAACTTTTTCGAGAAAAACAAAATAAAAATTTTTATATTTGTTATATCCATTATTATTTCAGTATATATAAATTCATACATAGGAAGATTTAGAATAGATTCAGCTATTACGTGGAATCATTACCATTTAGAAGGAAATGAGCTTCAAACCGACAGAAAAGTATTTTTTCTTTGGTCTGAAGCTCAATGGAAATATTAAACAAGTCGTATTATCTTGTTTAATACTACCGTCGGTTGAACCAAACTTAGAGCAGTTTGACTACTCACCAAGTTTTGCCTGATTCACAAAGTCTGGAAGCTTACCTTTAAACAAATCTTTAAGCGCCTGACTCGCATCGACGTTATGCTTTCTGCAAGTAATTAAAAATGCTCTGACTCGACAAAAAATGAAAGCGCCTTCTTCTGAGCGAAAGCAGCCGGATATTTTTT
>JAJOJD010000030.1 GCA_021208965.1 Gammaproteobacteria bacterium | reverse complement strand
GGAAACAATAAACTTATTTTTTTAGCTGAATTTAGCATCATCAACACGACTACCAAATAAATACACATGACTTTTTTGACCAAATAACTTTTGCAACACATTGTTTAATGAAAAAAGCTTCTTCTAACGTTATACGCATATGCGCCTATTCCTCCCTGTAACGTAACAAGTCATCTAATTTATAACGAGCAAGACTCATCACTTCTCCCTCTGGCAACGAAGCGTCAATTCGATAAAACCGCAGCGGAAATTTTTCGGTCAGATGTTGATACATACTCTTTACACGCTCAAAAAAATCTATTTTTTCACTTTCGATTCGATCTAATGATGGTCTATTTTTTAAACGCTGCGAAGCAATATTAAGAGGAACATCAAGAAAAAAAGTCACATCAGGGACAATACTGCCAATCGACCATTGTTTTAATTCATTAATTTTTTCAAATCCTAACAAGCGACCCGCACCTTGATAGGCATAACTGGCATCAGAAAAACGGTCAGAAATGACCCATTGACCAGAGTGCAACGCCGGCAATATCGTATGCTCTACATGCTGAACTCGGCTAGCAAACATTAACAAAGCTTCTGTCTTGGGGAGCAGGGCTTCTTGATGTTGCTTTAGCAAAATATGCCGAATGTCTTCTGCGATTTCTGTTCCACCAGGCTCCCGCGTCATCAATACCTTGACGCCTTTTTCATGCAGATATGTCTGAAGAAATTTAGCTAAAGTTGATTTTCCAGCACCCTCCGTTCCTTCAAGAGAAATAAACAAGCCAAGATTCTTTGGCATCACGATGTACCCTCTTTGCGATTACTCAGCCAATACCTATAAACAGCCTTATTGTGTTCTTCCAACGTCTCTGAAAATTGATGTTTTCCATTTTTTTTAGACACATAATAAAGATACGACGTTTCATGCGGATGCGCAACCGCATAAAAGGCAGTCTCTCCAGGCATGCAAATCGGTGTTGGCGGCAACCCTAGATGTAAATAAGTATTATAAGCCGTATCTGTCTGCAAATCTTGTTTATTTAATCTAACGTTACTAAGAGAGTAACGATTCAATCCATATAAAACCGTCGCATCTATCTGTAATTTCATATGATGTTTTAAACGATTATTAATAATGCCGGCGATAATTCGCTGTTCTTCAGGGTCATTGGCTTCTTTTTGAATGATCGAGGCCATAATTAATAATATTTCAGGACTAGCAACACTGACTTTATCGTCGCATTCAGAATAAAAGTAGGCTATTTTTTTCTGCATGAGAAGATGTGCTTGAGCGAGTACGTGGAGCGCAGTATCAGGATACGCGTAATAGTAAGTACTGGGATAAAAATTTCCTTCCAAACTATTTTTCTCTACATTGAGCGCTTGAGCAACAAAAGCCGGGTCATTCATATGAGAAGATATATTTAACATCGATGCCTTATTCAATTGTTGAATCATCTCTGAGTACGTCCAGCCATCAACAACCGTAAATTTATGCAACTCTCGTTTACCGTGCTTAAGGCGAAATATCACCCCAGCCAATGATGTGTGCCGACTAAAACAATACTCTCCTACCTGTAAGTGCTGATCTAAGCCAATCAGTTTGGCATATAGTTTAAATAAACCCAATGAAAAATAAGTCGCCTTTTCCTTCAAATCCAGCGCAAAATCTTCAAATTTTTGGTTAGGGTGAACAATGACACAACCGGAGACTTTAAAGAGTAAAAAAGGAGAATAGGTATACAGAGCAAAAAAAAGAAGGCAGGCCGAAACTAACGACAAAAATGCCTTGAAAAAAATCATTATTTTAGTCGTGAAAAGAGCAAGCTACCATTGGTTCCACCAAACCCAAAAGAATTAGACAAGGCAATATTAATGTTTCTCTGTTGCGCATGATGAGGCACAAGGTTGATATCACAACCCTCACTAGGGTTATCTAAATTAATCGTTGGCGGTGCCACATTATCACGAATGGCCAAAATTGAAAAAATAGCCTCAACCGCACCTGCTGCACCCAACAAGTGACCTGTCATAGATTTAGTCGAACTCACAGCAATTTCACTGGCATAAGATCCCATCGCTCGTTTAATGCCACGAATCTCAATTTCATCACCCACCGGTGTTGAAGTTCCATGGGCATTAATATAATCTACTTGATCAACATTGACTTCAGCGTCACGCAGAGTGTTTAACATGCACGTCGCCGCGCCTTCGCCATTTTCTTCAGGGGTTGTCATGTGATAAGCATCCGCACTCATTCCAAAGCCAATTAATTCAGCATATATTTTTGCCCCACGTTTTTTTGCATGTTCATATTCTTCTAAAATCAACACGCCTGCGCCATCAGCGAGCACAAAACCATCTCTCTCTTTGTCCCAAGGACGACTAGCGCGAGTGGGGTCATCGTTTCGTGTTGACAAAGCCCGCATAGCCGCAAACCCTCCAACGCCTAATTCATAGGTCGCCATTTCTGCGCCACCACAAATCATGACATCTGCATCACCATACTGGATAGTACGTGCGGCCAAACCAATGCTATGCGTACCCGTCGTACACGCCGTAACCGCCGCAAGATTTGGGCCTTTTGCACCATATTTAATAGAAATATGGCCAGAAACCAAATTAATAATGATCGCCGGAATAAAAAAAAGGAGAAATTTTTCTAGGCCCGCCTTCCAAAAGAGCGCGGTGATTTTTTTGAATCAAGGGCAGACCACCGATACCAGACCCAACACAAACACCAACACGATGAGCATTCGACTCGCTAATATTTAGCCCTGAATCGTGCAGTGCTTCATCGGTTGCCACCATGCCATACTGTATAAATAAATCCATTTTTTTCTGATCTTTGATGGAGACGACATGATCACAAGAAAATCCTTTTACCGTACCACAGATTTGCGTGGCAAATGCAGACGCATCAAAGTGGTCAATTTTAGCCACCCCACTTTTTCCTAAAACAAGAGCCGCCCACGTATCTTTCACATTTAAGCCTAAAGGAGACAACATCCCCATTCCTGTCACGACAACTCTTTTTTTAGCCAAAATTCTTACCTCTTGATCAATAGCAGAACTAACACATAGTTTAGTCGTTTTGATGTTTGGTGATAAATTCAATCGCCTGTTCTACGGTACGAATACCTTCCGCTTGACCATCAGGAATTTCAACACCAAATTCTTCCTCAAGGGCCATCACCAATTCAACTGTGTCTAGAGAATCAGCACCCAAATCATCAACAAATGACGCTTTCGGCGTTACGGCATCTTCTTTAACGCCCAGTTGTTCAACAATAATTTTTTTCACTCGCGCTTCAACAGTACTCATCTACTCTACCCTCTTTTTTTTAAAAATAATTTAGTGCCGCTAGTGTATTCAAATATAGGAAAGTTTCAAGTCCTAATTCAAATACATCCCCCCATTCACATGCAGTGTTTGACCGGTGATATACGATGCAGAATCCGACACCAAAAAGAGAACAGCATGAGCAATATCTTCCGGTTGACCAATAGCACCCATTGGAATATGGTCAATAATGACACGACGCTGCTCTTCAGTGAGTGTTCGCGTCATATCGGTGTCTATAAATCCTGGCGCAATAACATTCGCTGTAATGCCTCGGCTTGCTAGCTCTAATGCAATAGATTTTGTCATGCCAACAACACCCGCCTTAGCAGCACAATAATTTGCTTGACCAGGGTTCCCTGCACTCGCAACCAAGGAGCCAATCGTGACTATTCTACCCCAACGCGCTTTCATCATGGCTCTAATACATGCTTTATTCAATTGATAAGCTGCCGTCAAATTGGTATTAATGACGTCATCCCACTCTTCATCTTTCATTCGAATAAACAAATTATCTCGAGTAACAGCAGCATTATTAACCAAAATATTGGGCGCACCAAATTCACTATGAATGTCCGTCATCATCGCTTGAATGGCCGCGTTATTATTGACATTGAGACACACCCCCACGCCAGAGTAACCATGGGCTTTTATATAGTCAGATATATGGGCCGCACCAGACTCGGTGGTGGCTGTTCCTATCACTGTTGCGCCTGCTTTGGCTAACGACAACGTAATCGCTTGTCCAATACCACGACTCGCTCCTGTCACTAAAGCAACTTTATTACTCAACATGATGATTTTCCCTCTTCTAACAAAAATTCTTTTAACCTTTCTTCTTGAACGATCGAAAAAACCTGTAGGCTTTTATCGATACGTTTAATTAAACCGCTTAAAACCTTTCCCGGTCCGCATTCAATCACCGCATTAACACCGTGAGAACTCAGCAACTGAATGGTTTCAACCCACCGCACAGGCGAATATAATTGTCTTACTAAAGCAGATTTAATTTTTTCAACCGAAATTTCGACCATGACATCAACGTTATTAATCACTGGAACATTAGGCAACGAAAAATGTATCTCACTCAACGCGTCTCGCAACTTCTCTGCTGCCGGCAACATTAAATGACAATGCGATGGCACACTCATCGGAAGCAAGGTCGCAATTTTTGCCCCGGCATTTTTTGCAGAACTTACGGCCGATTCAACAGCCGCGCGTTTCCCAGCGATAACAACCTGACCAATACTATTAAAATTGGCAGGGGATAATTCTTCAGAACGCGCTATCGTACTGCACAGACGAAGAACGTCATCATTATCTAAGCCAACAATCGCCGCCATGGCACCTTCTCCAACAGGCACCGCGTTCTGCATAAATTGCCCTCGCAACCTGACTAAATTGACGGCATCTTCAAAATCGATCACTCCCGCACACGTCAACGCCGTATATTCACCCAAACTATGACCAGCGACAAAAGTTGGTAAACGCTGGGTATGGGATGTCCAAATCTTCCAGGCAATAACCCCAGCAACTAAAAGCGCAGGCTGAGTATATTCAGTTTGATTCAACCGTTCTTCAGGTCCATTGGCGATAAGGGAGGCGATATCATAGCCCAAAACATCCGACGCACGTTGACAATAGTGATCAACCAACGACGAATGCGAACTAAAAGAAGCCAACATATTTAATGATTGGGAGCCTTGCCCTGGAAAAACAAGAGAATATTCTTTCATAACGTTAATACCTAATTAGCGCCGAGCCCCATACCAATCCGCCACCAAAACTCTCTAAGAGAACTAAATCACCGCGTTTGACCCGACCATCGCGAACCGCAATATCCAACGCTAAAGGAATAGAGGCCGCAGAAGTGTTGCCTTGATCATCAAGCGTCACAATCACTTTCTCCATAGACATATTCAACTTTTTTGCCATCGCTTGAATAATACGAATGTTTGCTTGGTGGGGAATCAACCAATCAATATCCGTTTGCGTCAAGTTATTAGCAGATAATGTTTCATCAACAAGCTCCCCCAAACGAGTCACCGCATGACGAAAGACTTCTTTACCCTCCATTTTAACAAAAGGAGAGTCCGCATTTTTCTGAACGACGGTATTGGGCGCATACAAAATATGATGCTGTGAGCCATCACAGTGTAGATGAGTTGAGAGTAGACCAGGCGTCTCTGAGGCGCCCAGAAGAACAGCGCCTGCCCCATCTCCAAATAAAACACAGGTAGAGCGATCCGTCCAATCAACAGCACGTGTCAACATCTCACAGCCAATCACTAAGATCATTTTAGCAAAACCTGTTTTGATATATTGATCGGCAATACTCAAACCATGATTAAAACCAGCACAAGCGGCAGAAACATCAAAGGCGACGACATGACGCAAACCTAACTGGTGTTGAACTCGCGAGGCCGTACTCGGAAAAGCATCATCGGAGGTTGCCGTCGCAACAATCACCATATCAATCTGTTCTGGTTGAACGTTTCCAGCTTCCATTGCTCTACGCGCTGCGCGAGTCGCCAAATTAGCGGTAGTATCCGTTTCAGAGGCCACATGACGACGCTTAATGCCCGTACGTGTTGTGATCCATTCATCCGTCGTATCCATCATTTTTTCTAAGTCTTGGTTGGTAACGATTTTTTCAGGCAAATACGATCCTGTACCGACTATTTTTGAATACATGATGATCATTATCCTTGTTGAGAGGTGAAAATTTTTGACATTTCACTGGTTAAGAGTTCAATGACATGTTTATCTAATTCGTAATAAGCCTCTTTGATGGCATTATAAAAACCAAGCACCTTGGCTCCGCCATGGCTTTTAATCACAATACCATTCAACCCTAAAAGAGAGGCCCCATTATAATGGTCAGGATCCACTTCTTTTTTAATCGATAACATAATAGGTGAAATCAGAAGATAAACAAGCTTTGTTAGCCAGTTGCGTGAGAAACCACGAATCATAAAATGTTTAAATGTTTTTGCTGCACCTTCCATCGCTTTCAGCGCAATATTACCAGTAAAGCCATCGGTAACAATGACATCAAACTGCCCAATCAGCGCATCGCCACCTTCGGCATACCCAACGTAGTGAATATCTTTGCATTGCTGTAAAAACTCAGCGGCTTTTTTAACATTTTCATTCCCTTTGATTTGCTCAGTACCGACATTTAAAAGAGCAACTTTCGGCAAACTGATCGCACTTAAGGCTTTCGCTAGTACCGTTCCCATGACAGAAAACTGCAACAAATGCTCTGACGTAGAATCTACGTTTGCGCCTAAATCCAACATGCGAGTCACGCCACCATCAATACGTGGCATGACGGACATAATGGCCGGCCGATCAATACCTGGAAGAGTCTTTAACACAAAGCGGGCGGTTGCCATCAACGCCCCCGTATTCCCAGCACTAACGCAAGCATGGGCTTCATTGAACTTCACCAAGTTGATGGCGACACGCATAGAAGAATCTTTTTTCGTACGCAAGGCTTGCGCAGGCGGTTCATCCATCGCGACCGTTTCTGAGGCATGACGAATGCTTAAACGAGGATGTCCGTTAGGCAACAGTTTTTTCAAATAACGGTCAATGACAGACTGCTGCCCAACCAAAACAATCTGCAAATCATCAAATTGTTTAAGTGCTCGAAGCGCAGACGGAATGGTAACTTTTGGACCAAAATCGCCACCCATTGCGTCAACGGCAATAACCTTAATAGCACTCAACACGTTACTCTTCTGTGTCAATAATTTTTGAGCCCACCTCAATGACCTGTCGGCCACGATAGTAACCATCGGCGGTGATGTGATGACGACGATGCACTTCGCCGGTTGTAGGATCAACAGAAAGGGTGGCATTCGTTAATGCGTCATGAGACCGACGCATATCGCGTTTTGAACGTGATTTGCGGTTTTGTTGTACAGCCATTTAAGACCTCCGATTAAGACGATGGCAAAGGGACTGATTCTATTCAATAGACAACCCACCTGTCAAGACAGCCGTCAGATCCGAAGGAAGAGGCGCATATAATTTGATGCGCTGATTATCTGGCAAAAAAAAAGAAAGCGTCAATGCATGTAAAAATAAACGACCTAACCCTTTTTGGCGCAAGAGTTCGTTAAAGGCTGTACTTCCATAACGGGTATCTCCAGCCAAGGGGTGACCCACATGTCGAGCATGAACACGAATCTGATGCGTTCTACCTGTTTTCGGATAAGCAAACACAGCTGTCGCATTCACAAACTGTTCCGCAACAACAAAACGCGTCTGCGATGGTTTGCCAAAAACTTTATCCACCGTTACTTGACACTCAGGCCCCGTTTTTTTTGAACGAGACAAGGGCGCAGAAACAGATAATTCAGATTTTTTCCACGCACCTAGTGTTAACGCATAATAGGTTTTCTTAACCTTACCCGCTCGAAAAGCCTCATGCAGATATTTTAACATACTGCGTTTTTTGGCCATCAATAAACAGCCTGACGTTTCTTTGTCCAATCGATGCGCCAACTCTAAATCTGGATATTGCGGATACAAGGCCTTCATCACTTCTATGACACCATAATATCCATGATCCCCATGCACCGACAAACCGGAGGGTTTATTCACAACAAGCAATCCATCGTCTTCATAAATAACAGCGTTTTTTAATAACGCCAACCAATGCTGACTTGGTTTTAAGACTATTTTCTCCTCTACGGCTTGAACAAACGGCGGGATGCGAACAATATCGCCACCTTGAACACGCGAGTCTGAACGAACACGACGTTTATTAACACGCACCTCGCCCTTCCTAATCGCACGATAAATATGACTTTTGGGTATATTTTTATTAATCTTGAACAGAAAATTATCGATTCTCTGATCAGAATAGTCTGCTGGAATCGTTACGTAAGAAACCAAAGGCATATCGTCATCTCATCTTGTCTGTTAAGCCGCATCTGCTCATTGATCTTAACACAACATGCTGTTATATTCCCAGACGAGCACAGAAGTGCCGGAGTGTGGGCGTTCAGCCCTATTTTTAAACAATTTAGCCCGTATTTCGGGCATGTGTAGTTATTGGCGCAATAGCGAAATGAGTAGTCGCAATTTTTCATAGAAACATTGAATTTAAGTGGACATTTAAGCGGAATCAACATGACGGCTCTACCATCCATCATTGGGTAGACATTTTGTTTCTGTAATGATCTTGCCCTGCGCGCTATTTGCCACCCTGCTACCCTAAAACAAGGTACATAATTATGGCAAATCAAATTTTAGTCGATGCAACATACCTCCAACAAGAACTGCGTGTTGCGGTTCTCACCGATGGAGTCGTCGAACACTTGGATGTTGAATCCGTTTCCAAACAACAAACCAAAGCCTATATCTACAAAGGCCGGATCACCCGGATAGAACCGAGCCTAGAAGCCTGCTTTGTTGACTACGGTGCAGAAAGACACGGTTTCCTGCCCTTAAAAGATATTGCCCCAGAATACTTTTCTCGCGCTATCACGCAAGATGAGAAACCCTCTATAAGGGAACTCTTACAAGAAGGACAAGAGCTAATCGTTCAAGTAGAAAAAATCGAACGTGGCAAAAAAGGGGCTGCACTAACAACGTTCATCACCTTAGCAGGATCATTTCTCGTCCTCATGCCAAACACCCCGAAAGCGGGGGGGAGTCTCACGACGCATTGACGGAAATGAACGCGGTGATTTGCTTGATATACTTCGGCAACTCAAAACACCTGAAGAAATGGGCATTATTATCCGAACGGCCAGCGTTGGTAGAGCATTGACCGAACTACAATGGGATCTTGATATACTCGTCCACTTATGGACGGCTATCAAGAAAATTGCCGAAACTCACGCTGCACCACTTCTCATTCATCAAGAAAGCAACGCAATGATTCGGGCCTTACGCGATTATTTACGCCAAGATACGGACGAAATTATTATCAATGAAGAAGAAGCATTTACCGAAGCAAAAAAATATATCGAACTTATTCGCCCAGATTTCGTTGAAAAAATAAAATTTTATACCGAGCCTCAACCTTTATTTGTTCATTACAAAGCGGAAGCACAAATTTCTTCTATTTATCAGCGTCAAATTCGCTTATCTTCTGGAGGATCGTTAGCGATTGACCAAACAGAAGCATTAGTGGCGATCGACATTAACTCCGCTAAAGCAACCAAAGGTGGCGACATAGAAGAAACCGCCTTACAAACAAATTTAGAAGCCGCCGATGAAATCGCGAAACAACTGCGTTTACGGGACATCGGCGGGCTGATCGTGATTGACTTTATCGACATGTCACAGCATCAAAATCAGCGGTTGGTGGAAGAGCGCCTACGTCAAGCTGTTAACCATGATCGCGCAAAAATTCAGTTAGGAAAAATTTCCCGTTTTGGTCTCCTAGAAATGTCTCGCCAACGTTTACGGTCGGCGTTTGCAGAAACGAATAAAGCCGTCTGCCCCCACTGCCAAGGCCAAGGCATAGAACGCAGTATTCCCTCAATCTCTCTTACCATATTACGTGCTATCGAGGAACAAATGGAGCGCGATGGCACAACACAAGTTCGTGCACATGTTCCTATCGAAGTCGCGGCATATTTACTGAATGAACAACGTGCGGCAATTGAAGCAATTGAAGTTCGACAAAAAATACAAGTACTCATCATCCCGCATGTTCACTTGAGCAGTCCAAATTTTGAAATAGAATCGTTACAAACACAAAATGGCCGAGCCGCGAAGCCCAGCTATCGACTAGCATTAGAATTTAAAAATATTGTTAACAAAAGCAATGTTATTGATTTTGGAGAAGAGAACGCTGTCACCGTCGACCAAGCCCCTGCAATCAAACATATGTCACTGCCAGAGAAACCAAAAGAAGACATTCAAGAAAAAACGATAATTCACGATAAAAGCAAAAAAGGATTTTTTGCTACACTTATCGATACTATCTTTGGTGATCGCACAAAAACAAAAACTGACGCAAACAAAAACGAACATCGAAGCACACGATATCAAACAAACAACGGACGACGTTACCATTATAACCGTCGCAATAATACAAATGGCAATGGAAATCATCGTCGTTCACAAAACTATCGCGGTAATCAACCACGTCGTCAAACGAATGCGCATAATGGATCTAAAACAACAACAGAATGAAGTCTAATTATGCTTAAAAATACGACAAAAAAATATGGTTCCGTCGCCAGAGCTTTTCATTGGAGTGTCGCCTTACTTGTCTTAGCGATGTTGCCACTGGGGTTTTTAATGAACAGCCCCAGTGCTTACATAACGCACAAATCAATCGGACTGATTATTTTGATGGTAATGATCGGTAGAACTTTTTGGCGATTGACAAACCCCTCTCCCTCTCACCATGATCTGCCAAGCATTTTTCGATTAGCCGCTTACGTGACACACCTTGGACTATATATTACTATTTTGACCATGGCGTTCTCTGGCTGGATGATGTCAACGGCTTCTGGTCATCCCCCGCGCTTTTTGGGGAAGATTGAGCTAGCGATGCCTCATATTCCTCTGAATAAAACTTTGGCTAAATTAGCGCATGAAACTCATGAAATCGTTGTCTGGGGACTCATCAGCTTAATTAGTTTGCATATTTTAGCGGCGATCTACCATCACTTTATTAGACGTGACAAGGTGCTATCCAGCATGCTTTCCTGATCGATCATCCGCCTGAAAACTTAGCAATCACTGAAGACAATTGATCTACTAATCGATCCATTAAGACATGATCATCTGCCTCAACCATAATACGAATTAAAGGCTCAGTCCCTGATTTTCGGACTAATACACGCCCACGATTACCTAAGGTTTTTTGAGCACTCGTAATATGTTGTTGAACAGTGGGATGCGCTAAAGGATCATGATGTTTGCCTAAGCGTAGATTGACCATTTTTTGGGGATATTTAGAAAAGCCAGATTTTAGCTCTGCCAATGGTCGACCATAATATGCAATCGCAGAAAGCACTTGCAACGATGAAATAATACCATCACCTGTCGTTGCATGATCAAGACAAATAATGTGACCTGACTGCTCCCCTCCTAAACGCCAATTGTTTTTCAACATAATGTCGAGAACATAGCGATCACCAACGTTTGCACGCTCGAAGGGGATATTTTTTTTCTTGAAAAGCTTTTTCCAAACCAAAATTAGTCATTAACGTGCCAACAACGCCGCCTCGAAAATGTTGAGTATCTTGGCAATACTGACAAATTATGTATAATAATTGATCGCCATCAATAATTTCTCCCGAATGATCAACCATCACCAAACGATCACCATCACCATCCAGAGCAATCCCTAAATCGGCTTTTTCTGCCAGCACTTTCTGACGAAGAGTCTCTGGATGAGTGGCACCACAGTGATCATTGATATTGTAGCCATCTGGCTCTGCGCCAATCGCTATAACCTTTGCGCCCAATTCACGATAAACATTTTGAGCAATGTGATAAGTGGCACCGTGGGCAGAATCAACAACGATGGTTAAACCTTCTAAGTTCACGTGAGATGAAACAGTACTTTTACAATATTCAATATAACGCCCGCGCGCATCATCAATACGAATGGCCTTACCAAGATGTTCAGATGTTACCGTCACCATAGGCTGCTCTAACGTCGCTTCTATTTCAGCCTCAATCGCATCATCTAGCTTATAACCTTGGCCTGAAAAAATTTTAATGCCATTATCTTGGTACAAATTATGTGAGGCACTAATCACAATACCGGCAGAGGCGCGTTGCGTTTTTGTCAAATAGGCAATCGCTGGTGTTGGCATTGGGCCTAACAAATGGATATTAACCCCCGATGCCGCTAATCCCGCTTCCAACGCGGCTTCAAACATGTACCCCGAAATACGCGTATCTTTTCCAATCAGAACTTTATTTCCAACGCCGTGATTTAATACCCTTCCAATCGCCCACCCTAACTTCAAAACAAATTCAGGCGTAATAGGGTAATGCCCCACTTCGCCACGAATACCATCCGTTCCAAAGTAACGCCGTTCACTTGTTATATTTTTCATTATGCATTCGACTCTTGCGTACCACCCATGATGGTTTGAATCTGCTCTTGATCAATCGTTTCATGTTTTATTAAAACGTCAGCCATGGCATGCAATTTATCGATATTCTCTTGAAGAACATCCTGCGCACGCTGATAACTTTGCTGGATAATAAATTGGACTTCCTTATCAATCTCTTGTGCGGTGTATTCAGAATATTCTTTCGCTTGTCTGACCATGCTATTTCCTAAAAAGACTTCACCACCCTCTTCACTGTATGATATGGGACCCAAACGAGATAACCCCCACTTCATCACCATGCCACGGGCAATTTCTGTTGCCTTTTTAATATCATTTGACGCCCCAGTGGTAACTTTTTCTACACCAAAGATCAATTCTTCTGCAATACGTCCACCTAGAACACTGGAAAGCTGACTTTCTAATCGCTGCCTGCTATAGCTATACCGATCTTCAGTCGGTAAAAACATCGTAACCCCTAATGCACGACCACGGGGAATAATCGTTACCTTGTGAACAGGATCATGATCAGGAACTAACAAACCGACAATCGCATGACCCGCTTCATGATATGCCGTTAAACGTTTCTCTGCTTCATTCATAACCATAGAGTGGCGTTCTGCGCCCATCAATATTTTATCTTTAGCTCGCTCAAAATGATTCATGGAAACAATCGTTTTATTTTGACGTGCCGCACATAATGCGGCTTCATTAACAAGATTCGCCAAATCCGCGCCTGAAAAACCAGGCGTGCCCCTGGCAATAACAGAGGCGTCAACATCGTTATCCGTCGGAACATTGCTAATATGCACATTAAGGATCTGTGTTCTACCATTAATATCCGGCAAACCAACAATGACCTGGCGATCAAAACGACCTGGGCGTAATAAAGCAGGATCTAAAACATCTGGGCGATTTGTTGCCGCAACAATAATGACGCCTTCATTCCCAGAAAATCCATCCATTTCAACCAACAACTGATTGAGCGTTTGCTCTCTTTCATCATGCCCACCACCTAAGCCAGCACCACGATGTCGACCAACCGCATCGATTTCATCAATAAAAATAATACAAGGGGCATGTTTTTTGGCCTGTTCGAACATATCTCGAACACGCGAAGCGCCGACACCGACAAACATTTCAACAAAATCAGAGCCTGAAATCGTAAAAAATGGCACTTTTGCTTCGCCTGCGACGGCTTTCGCCAATAATGTTTTGCCTGTTCCTGGCGGGCCGACCAACAATACACCACGTGGAATTTTGCCGCCTAATTTTTGAAACTTCTGAGGTTCTTTTAAATACTCGACTAACTCTTGAACCTCTTCTTTAGCTTCTTCAACACCCGCAACATCTTTAAAAGTAATTTTAACTTGGTTTTCACCCAATAAGCGTGCACGACTTCGTCCAAAACCCATAGCTCCACCACGCCCGCCCATTTGTTGACGAACGATAAAAATCCAAATCCCCAAGAATAAGAACATAGGAAACCAAGCAATAAACAACTCCGCAAAAAAACCTCTCTGCTCTGGTGGTTTACCGACGATATCAACGTTATTTTTAGTCAGTTGGCCTAATAGATAAGAGGTCGCATTCGGCACATAGGTTGCGAATTTACCACTGCCTTTCATTTCACCGACGATATTATTATCTTCAATAACCACAGAACTAATATCACCACTATTAACAGCGCTCAAAAATTTAGAGTAGCTTACTTGACGACCAGACGTTTGTTTTGGGCCAAAGGTATTAAACAATGAGAGCAGGATAATCAGAATGACTAACCAAAAAAAACAAATTTCTAACTGTATTATTCAATTTAATCTATCCTCATACGATAAGATTGGGATGATAGCCTGTATTCCTACTTCGTATCAACCTTCTAATTTATTTAAACCCAATATGTACACTTCTCTGGAACGACCACGCGATGCATCTGGCTTCTGAATGATGACTTTTTTAAACATTTTCCTGATGGATAAGACACAGGCATCAAACCCCTCCCCCTGAAAAACTTTAATCGCCATCGTGCCATTTGTCGCGAGATAATGTTTGACAAAATCGACAACGAGCTCGACAAGATACATTCCTTTTGCTTGGTCAACAGCTTTAACACCTGACATGTTAGGGGCAATATCCGAACACACAACATCGATTTTTTTATCCCCTAAGCTGGTTAATAGTTGTTCCAAAACGATTGGATCAGAAAAGTCTCCTCGAATGCACTCGACACCGATTAATGGCTGAATCGGCAATAAGTCTAAAGCAACAACCCGTCCATTTTCTCCTACCCAATCCACTAATAACTGTGACCAACCTCCTGGCGCCGCACCTAAATCGACAACCGTATTGCTAACTTTCACGAGATGATATTTACGTTGCAATGCCTCTAATTTAAAAGCGGCACGAGAACGATAACCCGATGCGCGGGCTAATTTCACATAGGGATCATTGTGATGCTCCTGCAGCCAACGATGACTACTTTTGCTACGTTTCATAATAAGAAAAAAGTGAGGCGACAGATTTATTGGTATACAACACTAATAATCTCGTATTCTACAATACCATTAGGCGTTTTAACATCTATGGCATCTCCTTCATGCTTACCAATAACCGCTCTAGCCATAGGCGTATTATAAGAAATTTTATTCACCTTAAAATCCGCCTCATCATCACCAACAATATGGTAGGAAACCTTCTGATCATCCTCTAGATTGAGCAACATCACGGTGGCACCAAAAATAACCTTGCCCGTGTTTTCCAATGTGGTCACATCAATAATTTGAGCGTTAGATAACTTAATCTCAAGCTCTTTAATCCGCCCTTCAACAAAACTCTGCTGTTCTTTTGCCGCGTGGTATTCTGCATTTTCTTTAAGATCGCCATGAGCACGAGCTTCGGATATTGCTTGAATAATTTTAGGTCGAGTCGTAAATTTTAAATCATGCAGCTCTGCTTCTAATGACTTAGCCCCCGACGGGGTCATAGGAACTTTGGTTGACATGACGACCTCACGATTTTAATTTTTCGAAGAAATTTTTTAAACTGTTAAACCAGAAAATGGATTTAGGCGAATGTTTATCTTTGTTCTGCCCAATCAACTCATCAAAATCCATTAACAACTTCTTTTGCTCCGCGGTTAAATGTACCGGCGTTTCAACATTCACTTTGCACAACAAATCTCCAGTAGAGCCGCCACGTGCTGGCTTGACCCCTTGGTTACGCAGACGATAGACTTTACCTGTCTGCGTCCCTGCATCAATTTTTAATTTAAGCTTGCCTGCCAATGTTGGAACCTCAACTTCACCACCCAACGCAGCCGTGACAAAACTAATCGGAACTTCACAATATAAATGGTTATCCTGACGTTTAAATATCGGATGTTCCATCAGATGAACTTCAATATACAAATCACCCGATGGGCCTCCTCGCTCACCAATTTCCCCTTCGCCCGTCAAACGAATTCGGTCACCCGTATCCACGCCTGGAGGAATAGTGACAGAAAGAGTCTTTTGATCACGTTTCCGACCAGACCCATGGCAACTTCGACAAGGATTTTTAATGACAGTTCCCGAACCTCGACAATGAGGACAGGTTTGCTGCACCGCAATAAATCCTTGACGTAAATGTACCTGTCCCGTACCATGACATGACGAACATGATTCTGGTTTAGACCCATCTGCCGTTCCTTTCCCCTCACAGAGATCACATGACACTAAGGTTGGAACACGCAAGGTAATTTTGTCGCCTTTAACGGCCTGTTCCAGCGTTAACTCTACTTTATGAAGAAGGTCTGCTCCACGCTGAGCGCCGCCGCGTTTATTTGATCGACCACCTCCAAAAAAATCACCGAACATATCACCAAAAGCGTCGCCAAAATCAAACCCACCAAAACCACTAGCACCACCGGCACCGCCAGCAGAACCATCAACGGCCGCATGACCAAACTGATCATACGCCGAACGTTTTTGTGGATCGGACAAAATGGCGTAGGCGCCATTAATTTCTTTAAATTTTTCCTCCGCTTCTTTATCACCCTGATTTTTATCAGGGTGATACTTCATCGCTAAGCGTTTATACGCCTTTTTAATATCAGGATCAGCAGCGTTTTTGGCGACACCGAGTATTTCATACAGATCACGCTTGGACATTATTTTTTCTCATCGTCCTTAACTTCTTCAAACTCTGCATCGACAACATCCTCACCCGGATGCGAAGAGGAGGCTTGTTCTTGACCCGCCCCTGAAGTACCGGCTTGAGAAGCCCCTGCTTGCTGCATAAATTCAGCTAATTTTGCAGCAGCATCCGTCAACGCTGTTGTTTTGGCCTCAATATCATCTTTATCATCCGTTTTCATTGCTGCTTTCAAAGAATCAATCGCCGCTTGAATACGTGATTTTTCATCTGCAGGCAACTTATCCCCTGCGTCTTTCATCGCTTTTTCCGTGGAATGAATAGAACTGTCAGCTTGATTGCGAGAATTCACTAATTCATGGAATTTTTTATCTTCTTCAGCATTCGCTTCTGCATCACGAACCATTTTTTCAATTTCTTCATCCGACAAACCACTTGACGCTTTGATCACAATAGACTGTTCTTTTCCAGTCGATTTATTTTTGGCGGATACATGCATGATACCATTCGCATCAATATCAAACGTGACTTCAATTTGCGGCGTACCACGAGGCGCGGCAGGAATATCCGTCAAGTCAAATCGACCCAATGACTTATTCGCACTGGCTCGTTCGCGCTCACCTTGCAACACATGAACCGTCACAGCCGATTGATTATCATCCGCCGTTGAGAACGTTTGTGAGGCTTTCGTTGGAATGGTGGTATTCTTTTGAATCAATTTAGTCATCACACCGCCCATGGTTTCTATCCCTAAGGACAAAGGGGTCACGTCTAACAATAAAACATCTTTGACTCCACCGGACAAGACTCCCCCTTGAATAGCGGCACCCACGGCAACGGCTTCATCAGGATTGACATCATGACGCGCATCTTTACCAAAAAAATCTTTGACCGCTTCCTGAACTTTAGGCATACGTGTTTGACCACCCACCAAAATAACATCAGAAATATCTTGAGATGATAAGCCAGCATCTTTCAACGCCGTGCGACAAGGTTCAATACTTTTCGTAATCAAATCTTCGACTAAAGACTCTAATTTTGCTCGAGTAATTTTCACGTTTAAGTGTTTTGGACCAGAGGCGTCTGCGGTGATATACGGCAAATTAACTTCTGTCTGCTGAGAGGAAGATAATTCAATTTTTGCCTTTTCAGCCGCTTCTTTCAAACGTTGCAAGGCAAGAGAATCCTTACTCAAATCCATACCAGAATCTTTTTTAAACTCTGCCACCAAGTAATCAATCAAGCGTTGGTCAAAGTCTTCACCACCCAAATGCGTATCCCCATTGGTCGATAACACTTCAAACTGATGTTCTCCATCCACTTCAGCAATTTCAATAATAGAAATATCAAACGTACCGCCACCCAAGTCATAAACGGCGATTTTTTTGTCGCCGCCTTTTTTATCCATGCCATAAGCTAACGCTGCGGCGGTTGGCTCGTTGATAATACGCATGACTTCTAAACCAGCGATTCGACCGGCATCTTTAGTCGCTTGACGTTGAGAGTCATTAAAATAGGCAGGTACTGTAATTACCGCTTTTGATACTGAATACCCTAAATAATCTTCTGCTGTTTTTTTCATTTTCATCAATACTTGTGCAGAAATCTGGGGTGGCGCCAGCTTATCTTTTTTCCCATCATGTTCAACTTGAACCCATGCATCACCGTTGTCCGCCTTAATAATATCAAAGGGAACCATTTTCTTTTCCGCAGAGACTTCTTCAAACTTATGGCCAATCAAACGCTTTGCCGCATAAATAGTATTTTTAGGATTCGTCACTGCCTGACGTTTAGCAGATTGACCCACCAAAATTTCGCCATTACTAACATACGCAACAATCGATGGCGTCGTACGTGCACCTTCGGAATTTTCAATGACTTTGGCTTTACCTGCCTCCATAATCGCCACACAGGAGTTGGTGGTACCTAAATCAATACCGATAATCGCTTCAGAGGTTCTTGCATCAGACATGGTTGTCTCCTTTAATTTATTACTCAGTTGATCATGTATATTGGGATAATCTTTTTATTTTCAAGCACTGGCCACAATGACCATCGCAGGCCTCACTAAACGACCATTCAACAAGCAACCTTTTTGCAGGACTTGAATGACCGTGTTGGGATCGTTATCTGGACTCGGCTGCATCGATATCGCTTCATGAAACTCTGGATTAAAACGCTCACCGGTTGGATTAAGCATTTCTACCCCAAACTTTTCTAAGGTTGACAGAAAATCTTTATGCGTTAACTCTATCCCTTCTTTAATGGAGACCACATTCGCCGGATCAGCGACCATTCCTTCGACGCTACGCTCAAAATTATCAATCACGCTAATCAAAGACTGAACAAACGATTTAAGCGCATAGTTACGAATATTCTGCTTTTCTTTTTCAGCGGAATTCATCACATTATTCGTTTCAGCTTTTGCTCGGACGAATTGATCCCAATGTTCAGAGGATTCTTTTTTTAGTGTCAGAATTTCTTTAATTAAGGATGTTTTATCCATGCTGAGGTAAGGCTGGGCCTCTTCTTCGTCAAAATGGATATCAATCTCTGGCGTTGATGCTTTCTGATCTTTCAGGAGCTGCTCTTCTTGATCACTTTTTTCAACATATTCCCACTTCTTTTGATCGCTATTACTCACAATTATCTCCAAAATATTTTTATTATCATATTGGGATGGTTTTTTATAATTCAAGATAGTACATTTAACCTGCATAAGGGGAACCCATGATCGAATTCAAAAAAATAGGTGTATTTGGACGGATGCAGTCGCATGACATTCGAGAAACTGTCACGAGCATTTGTGCTTTCTTAACAAAACAAAGCTGCGACATCATCTTAGATACACGACTAGCCACCGATTTGGAAAATCTTCAATACCCTCACGCTGACATTCAAACAATAGCCCGCGATATTGATCTCGCCCTCGTGATTGGCGGGGATGGAACGCTACTCAGCACGGCCCGAAGCCTTGTTGAGCACGATGTCCCTTTATTAGGGATTAATCGAGGGAGTCTTGGTTTCTTAACGGATGTTAAACCCCATGAAGCAGAACAAAAACTAGCCGATATCCTGCAAGGGAAATATACTATGGAAAATCGATTCTTGTTGGAAGCAACCGTTAATCATGAACAAGGATATGGCTTAAACGAAATTGTATTATCCGCTCAAGGCGCACACCACTTAATCCAGTACGAAATCTATGTCGATCAACAATTTTTATGTCGCCAACGGGCTGACGGATTGATCGTTGCCACGCCTACCGGTTCAACTGCTTATGCCCTATCAGGAGGCGGTCCGATTATTCACCCAGAATTAAATGCGTTAACATTGCTGCCGATGTTTCCTCACACATTAAGTATGCGACCAATCGTCGTCAATGGTGATAGTCAGATTGAAGTACGCCTTCAGAACAACCGACACACACACATCCAATTAGGATGCGATAGCCAAACGTTTATTAACATCCACGAAGAGGATGCGAGTATCCACATCAAGAAAAAAACAAAAAAAACTATCCTCATTCACCCCCTCAGTTATAACTATTTCAAAAGCTTGCGCAGTAAATTGCATTGGGGGTCTAAGTTGGTCTGATGTTAAAGCAACTGTTTATTAAAAACTTTATCCTTATTGATGCATTAGAATTGAACTTTGACCATGGTGTCATCATGATCACCGGCGAAACAGGCGCTGGTAAGTCTATTATTCTGGGCGCTATTGACATGGCTCTCGGCAATCAGCGCGGCGGTGCTGAAAAAATAAAAACAGGAAAAACAGAAGCTGAGATTATCGTCTCCTTTGATGTCACACGCAACAACAACGCTTATCACTTTCTCAAAGAAAATGGCTTGGTCGATGACGATATCTGTATGATTCGCCGCTTAATATCACTCGATGGAAAAAACCGCTACTACATTAACGGACGACCCAGTAATCTTAATCTTGTCCGTGAGTTATCCGCATTATTAGCCACCTTGCATACACAACACGAAAACCAATTACTTTTAAATACGAAAGGCCAAACAATGGTCATCGATGCTTATGCTCAGACGCTGGATATTTTAGAAAAAATCAGCGCATGTGTGGATGCTTGGAAAAAAAATCACGCAAAACGTCAGGAACGACAGCAAAATGGTCAGGGTATTCCACAACGGCTTGACTATCTTCAATATCAACAAAAGGAACTACAAAGCGCTGATCTGAACCTTGAAGAGATTCTTTCCCTCCCCGCGACGCACAAGGCTTTAGTAGCGGCCATAGAAACGCTGCAATATTATAATCATGCACTTGACGCTTTTTCGTCTCATGAATCAACAGGTATTCTTGATGCACTCAAACACTTGCAACACACGATTGCCGCCATCGAAAAAATATCTGGCGAAACAGAGTTGTCTACTCTCCTCAATGAGGCCTTGGTACAACTGAATGAACTACACCGTACTATACGCTACCGTAGCCACCAACTTCATCCAGACACTGAGGCTCTAGAGCGCGTTGAAAAACGGATATCGGTTTTACACCAACTGGCTCGCAAACATCAGGTAACACCTGAAGAACTACCCAATGTGCTGCACAACATCGACCAAGAAATTCAATCGTTGACGACCAACGAAACAACCTTACTCGCACTCAACAGTGAAAGACTGATCATTGAATCCGAGTATCAACAGTTAACAAAAGAACTCAGCGAAAAGCGTAAAAAAGCAGCGACCGCTCTCGCAACACATGTCACGCAACGTATTCAGCAACTCGGGATGTCAACGGCTCAATTCACCATTCAGTTCAACAAACGTTCCCCAGAAATAATTTCCAACGATGGCGCAGAAAATCCAGAATTTCTATTGCAAGCTAATCCTGGACATCCCCCAGCACTCTTAAAAAAAAGCCGCTTCTGGAGGTGAGCTCGCTCGTGTATCGTTAGCATTACAAGTCATCCTAGCCTCATACATCAACATACCGACGCTCATCCTCGATGAAATCGATGTTGGCGTCGATGGAAAAATTGCCGCGATGATCGGCAAAGAATTGCGTCAGCTCGGCAAAACACACCAAGTGATCTGCATTACACACCAAGCTCATATCGCCGCCGCCGCCAACCAACATTTCACGATAGAGAAAAAGACGAGTGATGATCTAACAGAAATCACCGTTACCGAACGACCAATAAACGAACGCGTGATAGAAATTGCACGGATGTTAGGAGGGTTAACGATTACCGACAATGCACTAGAACATGCCAAAGAAATGCTAAAATAACAACACCTATCCTTGCCGCAGAAGAAAACTCAGGATATGATGAACCCCATGATGCTAACCTAGTAAAAACCCTTACCTATGATTAATCCAAACAATACGGTTAATCCAACGAATACGATGCTGACTACAGGCGTTCGACAGCAGATTATAGATCAAACCAAGCTATACACGCTGTTAAAAAATTTAATCGAGCTTTTAGAGCGGGAGTTCGGAACGACCGATATGTACCGCACTGTACACTCTATCCAGAAGAATCAATACGGCCTATCCATTCAAACATATCGTATTTTACTGTATTTTTCACTTTATTACTTCTTAGAAGATCAAAAAAAGACCCACTGGTTCACTGCCACGCCTTATCGTGCGGTGCAAAAAAGAAAAAAGCAAGATATTGAGTTTGGAAACCGCTTGGACAAGCAATTAAATAAGGCTGCTACATTCCTAAAAAAAAAATCTGATACAACTGTCTTATACCAAAACAATTTTCGTGTATTTTATTCCCAAACGAGAAATCAGCAAGAAATAGATACTCACATACAAAACATTATTCAAAACATCCAACGAATAAAAACGAATGAAGATGCATCAGAAAGTGATATAGAATTTTTAAATAACGGAAATTTTGGGCGACTCTATTGCCTACATGTAAAAGACACAACAGAGACGACAACTCTTTACGCGGTAAAATTCTCCACTAACGACATTAGTAGGCAGGAAATAGAATTTCAGCGCGGGCTAAAACACGAGAATATTTTAACAGTAGTTTCATCAGTCGCAGAAGAAAAATACTTTTTCACTGTATTAGACTATATGGATGGCGGCGATTTAAAACAAGCGATCAAAAAAAAAATGCTTACCAGAAAATAAAAACAAAATGGTGAAAGGCATCGCCTCTGGCCTTCAATATATCCACGAACAAGGATTGGTTCATCTTGATATCAAACCAGCGAATATTTTACTCGGTACTGACGGGCGCGTTAAAATTTGCGATTTTGGTCTTGCTCTTAATATAAATCATAGAATTCATGGACATCACGGAACCTTGGCTTATCTCCCGCCCGAAATGGTTCCCCTTCGAAAAAATAATTACACCCGAATGTATTATCGAGATAATCCAGAAAATCAATCGAACCTTGATACACAGACTATTTATTTGCAAAAAACAGATGATGCATTAGTCGCCTCTTGGCAAGAAAACGGTCATCTTGCTTGTCTTGAGAAACCTCTCAATGATCCTATCATTGACAAGATTATAACTGACGTTACATTCCCACGAAAAAACAGTTATTCCTATAACATTCCCTTGCTCCAGACTATTACAGAGGTATATTTGTGTGCTCCCGTCAGCTTAAACGCCTCTCCTGCAATGGATATTTACTCCTTTGCCACGCTGATGTTTGAGGTGTTTATTCTTGCCAACCTACAATACTATTGGCACGATAAACTAAAAGAGCCAGATTATTCAATACCAAAACGTTGTACAAGCATTTTTGACTTATTCTGTAGACACTACCAAAGAATGGGACTCCAGCGACAAGAAGCATTATTACACTTAAATAATGACTCAATCAACGCCCTTGTTAGTAAGGGACTGAACGTTGATCCTAACAGCCGTTGTACGCTTCACGAAATCATCACAACAATGGATGACACAACCGTTCAGGAAACTGGCTCCCCAACGCCAACCGGTTATCAACCACTGCCAACATATGACGCCGCAGCACCTCAAGTCGATGAGCATAAAAAAACCATGTCCAATATATTCGACGAAATTAATACTTCATTACTGCAGTGCAAAACCTACCTTGGATTCGTCCCGAGAGGAGTCTATAAAATCGCGACCGCTAATCCTTGTCCAAACACTCAACGGCCGCTGAAAATAAAGCCACCGAATTGTATGAAATCGCGGCTGGAAGAATGAAAAACTGCTGGTCTTCGTTTTTTCGTCGAGGAAAAACAAAAAATGCATATAAAAAAATTATGGAGATACTCCAACCTAACTCCGATGGGAGAATAGAAAATCCAGAACAAAAATTGCAAACATTAAATACTAGTCTAAAAAAAATCTAGAATGTTAACCCCACCAAATCACCCAATTTTTGTATGTCCAGTACGGATAAATACTCCCAACGGCCACGAAACATGTCCCGAGGAAGCACAATATGCCCAAAACGAACACGAGTCAATCGCGATACTTGAATTCCCTCTTGCGACTCCCATAAACGACGAACCTCTCGATTCCTCCCCTCTTTTAAGACCACATGAAACCATTGATTCGTTCCTTGCCCCCCCACTAACGTGACACTGTCAAAGTGAGCGATACCATCACTGAGTTCAACGCCCGTACGCAGCCTTGTCAACATCGCATGAGTGATGGGACCACGAACACGAACAGCATATTCACGTTCGATTTCGTACCGCGGGTGCATTAAACGATTGGCCAATTCACCGTGCGTCGTAAACAACAACAAACCCATGGTATTAATGTCCAAACGCCCAACCATCATCCAACGTTTACCCTGTAAGCGCGGCAATGATTGAAAAACCGTTTTTCTGCCTTCAGGGTCCTTTTGCGTACACACCTCGCCTTCCGGTTTATAATACAATAATACTTTTGGAAAAGACTCCGCATTCTTAGAGGCATTAAGATACAAAGGCTTTCCATCTAAGGACAAACGAGACGTCGCCGTCACTTTTTGGCCCAAAACAGCGACTTGCCCATCGACGTGAAGACGACCCGCGACTATCCATCTTTCAATATCACGACGGGAGCCAACGCCTAAACTCGCCAAATATTTTTGCAAACGTTGTTCTGTGAGCACTTTATTTAAGGAGGCATCACTTCGTGGTCGTGTTTTCTGTTTCATGTAACATTTTCTCCAATTGTGTGCCAACGTTATCAAGATGCGTAAAATCTTCCAAAGGAGGCAAATCACATAAATTTTTTAAACCAAAGTAATCCAAGAAAAGACGGGTCGTTGCAAACAACATTGGTCGACCAGGCACATCTTTATACCCCACTTCTTTAATCCACTCACGTTCTAATAGAGTCCGCAAAATCGTTGAACTAACGGCTACACCACGGACTTCTTCAATTTCCGCACGGGTTATTGGTTGGCGATAAACAATCAGCGCTAATGTTTCTAACAAGGCACGACTATAACGTTGCGGGCGTTCCTCAGTCATATGAGCCAACCAAGGAGAAAAATCTGTCTTCACACGGTATTCAAAACCAGAAGCCACCTCAACTAACTCTATCGCCCTCGCATCGCAAGCGCGTTGTAATACTTCTATGCATGATTTTAGAACAGTCCTTTCAAGAGAGTATCCAGATTGTCGAAACAACTGTTCAATCTGTACCAGTGTCAGCGGCCGAGACGATGCAAAAATCATCGCTTCCACTTTAGGAAGACAAAATTCCAAGGAACATTCGATTAACTCATGCATACGCAATATTATGGGATTATCATGCCTCAGATTGTCACATAATCACACGAATATTCCTATATTCTCGTCAACATCATGATTGAAAAAACTCTATGCTTAAGCTAATCTTAAGCTATAATGAGTTCGTACTTCTAAACAGCGAGCCGATTCATGCGATTTTTCAGTGGTAGCCGACATGTCAAAGATTATGCCAAATTCTTTGTTTATTGCGGATTACTTTTTCTTTTTCCACTATTGTCCTACGCAAGCACCACAGGCGTGGCCTTAACAGATACCAGCAATGGTGCTTTGTTTACCCCTTCTCCCGCCGATCAGTCTATCATGTATTTAGGCGAACTGTTTGGAAACGTACCCCCCGTGCTGGCAGGAACTGGATCTGGCTTAATGGGAAAACTGTTTGCCTCATTTAACACCGCCGTGATGTCATTAGGCATATTCTTTGCCGGCTATACGACTTTTGTTGGAATCCTAAACACCGCCGGTGAAGGTGAAATGTTAGGCAAAGGATGGAACTCTATTTGGGTCCCGATCAAAACAGTGGCCGGTATTGCTTTGTTAATCCCGACTGCCTCTGGCTACTGTATTTGCCAAATTTTCATGATGTGGCTCCTTGTACAAGGTATCGGCGCAGCAGACACCCTCACCAGCGAATTAGTGACTTATGTGCGCTCCGGGCAAACCGTTTATGTTCCAGGCACTACAGGGGGCTCAAAAGGAGAAAGCGAAAAACAAACCCAATATCAAAATACACCTATCAACGCGATTTATGCTGGACTCAGTTGCATGCAAGCCTACCGAAAAGATAACTTGTCGAGCAATACACCCATTATATCGGATATCTATTCGACACCAACTCCAGAACGTACAACAACCACTGATGGAACCACCGCTAGTAAGTATAACTTTCAAGCTTGCCAAAATTCCACCTCCTCCACATCCAGTACCTCATCAACAACAGGATCACTCTGCCCAGAAGGAAGCAAAGTAATTTCTTGCGGACAAATTCAAATTGTTGCACCCAAAGGTGACACAACCGCCTTAAGCTTCCTTGAACAAGGGTTTGCCACCATTATGCCTAGCTTAAATTCTGCGGCCTATTTCATGGTTAACGACTCCTCCACAGATGAAGAAACCGTCATGAAAGACACCTTTAACTTTGTTGGCGCAGACTTTTTAACGCAAATAGAAAATGCTTATCACTCGTACGTGGTACAAGCAAACAACGTCTTCAACTCAAATAATACAGGATATGGAGAGGATTTTTACGACGATATTAACGCCTACGGCTGGGTGAGTGCCGGAAATTTGTATTGGGCAATGGCAAACTCACACGGATCGAGTTCTCACGGAGCAAACGAGCAGGCAAAAGTTGGATTCTACAACAACGAAAATGATCCGACAAAGCAGGCTGACCCACCTAATATTTCTGATCCTCTTCAATGCGCAAGCAAAGAATTATACACAGATAATGCCTGCAAATATGCTGGCTCTGATGGCTACTCTAATCAATTTATTGCAGACTTAGGCGAATCACAAACTGAGGATGGTAGCAACGGAAAAACACTCAAACACCATAAACAATATATCGGCGTCGGTACTGAAGCCATCAGTGCGTTAACGATGGGCACATTAAATGCGATGCTGATTAAATTTCAAAGCGAACGCAACCCGATGGTGGTTGCTCAGGAAATGGGGCATGATATTATTGTTGGCACACAAGCCGCATTAGCAGTATTTGCCACATTAATGGTGGGTGCAGCCATTGGCGCAGGGTTTTGGAGCTCTCAAAGTCCAGCATACCTCGCTTTTCAAACAGTTGCAGCATTTGCTATACCCTCAGTCATGTTATTCGGCGGCTTTTTGATGGTGATGGGGGGTACGCTTGCCGTGGTCATTCCATTTATTCCCGCATTAGCGTATTTTTTATCCGTCACGGCATGGCTAGTGTCTACCGTTGAAACGATTGTTGCGGCTCCAATTGTCGCTGTAGGAATTATTCACCCCGATGGACAACATCCTGTCTGGGGGAAGGCAGAGCCTGCTATTATGTTAATTATTAGCATGTTTCTACGCCCGAGTTTAATGGTGATTGGCCTTAGCGCCGGCGTTCTGCTCAGTTTTATCACGATGCAATTTATTAATTTTGGATTCCAATCCGCGATGTTTAGCGTGTTAGCCGAAGAGCCTTCTAGCATTGAAGCCGCCATATTTTTAATGACCTATGTTGGGCTGGTGCTTGCCTGCGTTAACAAATCATTTTCTGCGATTGACGCCATTCCAGAACAAGTGATGCGCTGGATATCCGGCGGTGAAGGTGCGAAGTTTGGCACAGGCCAAGAAGCGATGCAAAAACTCCAAGGCTCTCAAGAATCGCAAGGTTCTAAAACCGGTGAAGGTGAAACCAGTGGAAGCAAAGAAGTTGCTGGCTCTGGCGACAGACAACTGGACTCTGATGATAAAAGACTCGGAAGAAAGGATGGAGAAGGCAAAAAAGATGCTGCTGGCAAAACAAATGCAACTGGCGGCGGCGCAAATTCAAATCCAAATCCATGACCAGAATAAACTGCAAACACATGAATACCCGCTTCAATTGTTTGCGTGACTTTATTACTAAACAATCTCGCCACCCCATAGCTTTCCTAAAAAAATTTGCCACGGCAAGCATTCAATATAATGAAACCAATATTTTTTCTTCACAGTATTTTCTTCAGCGAGTATTTGTAAGTTTTTACAATCCGTTTCATGTACGCGCTTTGACGTTTTTATTTCAATAGCCGCTTCCATATCCCCCAAAATAAAATCAACTTCTCGATTTGTACTGGTGCGCCAATAATAAAGCATCAATTCTGGATATCGATAAGCTTGATATGCTTTTAACGCCATAAAAATATAATGTTCAAACGCTTTGCCAAATTCAAACGTGTGCGGAACTGGAACGCGCCCTGCAAGATAGTGTGCAACACCAATATCAAATAAGTAAAATTTTTCTGTTTCAATTAAATGACTTTTACCCACTTTTCGGAGGCCCCATAAAAAAGGAAATTTTATCCGGATAATGTTGCCTGTTAAGGAAGATTTGCAACATAAGCCGGATTTTTACTATTGAACACGCAGAAGAGGGGTAAAAAACTCTTGTCGACGCTTGCTGCTGCAATACTTAAATAAACCTAAGTTTTGAATAGAAAGTTCAACTTCACTACGGACAAAGGCATCCGTTATCTTCTCGGCTTCGCATACAGACCGCGCTAACTTTTTGACAGCCCGCCTCCCAAGCCACCCCGATTTGCTGCATTCTAAATACTCCACTGACTTCTGAAGCACTTGAAATCGCAAGCTATCACTTTCACCTCCAAGGAAAACGTCAACCGCCAAATTGAGGTCATTTTCAGTCACGTTTGGAAGTAACTTACCCAACCTTTTCCTGGTCAATGCACGAAGATACTGCTCTGGAGTAAAAGTTTGCCCATTTTGAGCGACAGGAGAGCAATATGCACTAAACAAGGCTTGACGGGATGATGACGAAAAAAAGCGTGGGGATAAACAACTTTTCTTAGGGGCCGCCTCATTAATGGCATTCGTCACCTGCTGACGATACTGATCAGCGCCTAAATTAGGAGAAAGTTGGCTGATGGTTTGCAAAAAAGCTTCAACCTTCGCTTTACCTTTGCTGGAACTATCCTTTCTTTGATGTTGGTCTAAATACGCTTTTGCGCCAAGAACGGCACAGGTAAACACGGCCTTGTTCGCTTCATTGGCGGGCAAGGTAAAATACGGATCCTTCAATGTATCTTTGAGATAGTTTTCAGCGCTAATAGAAAGTTTTTCCTCAGAGGAAAAACTTTTTTTCGTTTTAATATCGTTTAAAGCCGGCAAAACTGTCTCTTTTATGTAAGTCGCATTATCAAACGTGGAAACCTCTTTCGTTAAACGCGCCGTCCGCTGAATATCTGTCCATATTTTTGTTAAGGCAAACGCATCATATTCTTTTTTATCATCAGAAGACTCAACAATCTCACGTAATGATTGTCCCATTGCCCAAAGATCACGGCTAGCCACAGAATCGCCTCGTTTCCATGAGGGCATCAAATATTTACCTGTCCTAAAACCGTTATTTACACGGGCCTTTTTATCATTTTGATCACATGTCTTCGTTGATCGATTATAAGAAAAATTATCTGGCTTAATATCAAAAAAGCCTGTCATAGTTGGATAGCGGTCATACTCCGAAGCAATATACTCAAAAAAAGCAATCGACATGTCGATCTTTTCCGAAAAAAGAACCGTAGGAGACTTCAACATAGCCGTCAACGACGGACCAAGGTAAGGACCACGCTCACTGGATGAATGATCGGCTTCCAAAGGAAGAGAGGGAACAACTTCCCGTATTGTCCCGATAAATGCGTGATTATTGATGAGTTCCGTCGTACCCGATTTTATTTTGTTAATCATCTCTACTGCTGCGGAGGAGCTTATATCTTTATCTTTAAGAACGACTGTTCGCACCTTTTCATTTGCGATCCAAAAAACAACTAATTGTGAACTCTCTTGATTAAAGGATAATCCGATACTCTGGAGATCGAACGAATCAAGTGAAGAGTCGTCGGCATCTTTAGTCATCAATACAACGTTATAAGGATATGCCCTCCTCTTATACACGCGAAAAATAGGATGAACAACGACACCATTGATATCAACAGATTGACTCAATATGTCACTCACGGAACCTAAAAAAAGCATATACTTCACAACACAATTCGCGATGACGTCATGAGTTCGAAGCTTCTTATTGCCTCGTTTTATTATCCGGCTACGATCACGTTCACCAATACCCGCTGGAACATCATGTGGAAGACTGTTACGATCTTGCGATTCACAGAGCATATAAACCCCCAGCTCATCTGAGTCTGGGACATTATCAATAAAAATCGAATGGCGAAGCGTAACATCTGTCAAAAAACCGCGATTTTCAGCAGAACCTTCTAAGGGAATATGCAATATCTTAACAATCTCCTGTTTTGGAGTGCCTGCTTTAGAATGATTACGGCAAAATTTGACGCCCGGTTGTCGGGTTATATGCTGTGCTTGAAAAAGAACAGTATGCGCCTGATTTAAAATCGTCTTATCAAGACGAACAGAGGGAAGCACATGGTGATCATTCGGCGATTCAGGAAGGTTTACCGTCAGAAACTCAACGTTTACGTCTTGATATTGGCCTATTGAGTACACAACCTCACCTCTAAAACCTGTGTCTTTAAGATGCAGAGTATAACACGCTTTCTTAAAAACTGAGCAGATTCTGCCGTTTATTTTATTATTAGTTTTTCCGCTTACGTGCAGGAGCCCGCTGACGCCTCGCCTCCATAGGGTGAATCAACAGTGGGCGATAAATCTCCACCCTATCGCCGTTGGTGACGGTATCATTCAGCGATTTTTGTTGGCTAAAGATACCTACCTCCAACGTATCCAAAACCAGTTCTGAATAAATATTCAATATGCCGGAGGCGATAATCACTTCCCTGATCGTCGCGTTAATAGGAACGCGTAGAGAGACTAGCGTTTGCTGTGTCGTTGACGCATAAACGCATTCAACAACGATAGCATCATTTTTTTCCATATAAGTCATGGGCTCTTGTCACAAAGGCTTGCAGCAATGAATCTGCGGCTGGCTCAAAAATTTTCTTAACGGGTAAATAAATGATGCCTGATAAAAATTCAAACGCTAAATCTAAGGTAATTTTACAACCAAGGCGTTGAATGGTTCCGAATTGCCAAACACCGCGCAAAGACCGAAAAGGCCCATTCAGCAACGTCATGGTTATTTTTTCATGCGGAACCAGCGTATTTTCTGTCGAAAATGATTGAGATACCCCCACTTTTTTGATCACAATCGATGCACGCATCAGAAAATCCGTAGAGTCTAGAATCGTTGTCGCATCACACCAAGGCAAAAATTCAGGATAACGTGCGACATCATTGACGAGGTCATACATACACTTCGCAGAATAAGGCAATAAAGCTTCTCGATGGATCTCAGGCATACTCGTTTTTCACCCATTAGTTTGTTACACTGCAGTTATCATGACGAAACACAACAACCAACCAGATCATACCATAGCATTAAACCGAAAGGCATCGCACGATTACTTTCTTGAAACCCATTACGAAGCCGGGATGGAACTCATGGGCTGGGAATTAAAAAGTATTCGTCAGGGAAGGATCAACCTCAAAGAAAGCTATGTTCTGATTAAACAAGGCCAAGCGTGGATTATTGGCATGCATATCTCACCGCTGGCATCAGCATCTACACACATCCCGGTTGATCCAACGCGCACTCGACGCTTACTCCTGCACCGTAAAGAATTGCGAAAGCTCATTGGCGCGACTCAACGCGACGGCTATACTATTGTTATTCAATCAGTATACTGGAAACGTCACTGGGTCAAGGCCAACATTGCGCTGGCTAAAGGCAAACAATCGCATGACAAACGCGCGGCAGAAAAATCACGTGATTGGCAAAAAGAGAAAGCGCAACTCCTTAAGGCCTCAAAAATCTAGTCATTTTTTTTACAATTATTTCTATATTCTCAATTTTTCATAAGATTCGCTTAAGCTTGACATCATAGTATGCTCGATTCATAAGAATAATAAAGAGATTTCATTATGTACCAACCATTAAACGCCCCTTTAACAGACGAAGAAAGAAAAAAAATTCAAACAAGAATAGACGAACTCACCTTTGTTAAAGGCTTAGGCTACAATTTTGCCTATGGAGAAAGTACCGTTCCTGTGGAAAATGCATCTCTGGAAACGATATATTATGCCTTCACAGACTACACAACTGTTATACATTCTGACAAACCATTGGATATTGGCAATTCTAACACTACAAAAAAGAATAGCGAAATCGATCATTCTGGTCGTGACGAAGAAACTCCCTTGATAAGCACAGCTATTCAGGTCAAGCACAATACTCTTTATATTCAGCTAGAAAAAACCGACAATAACCCTGCTCATTCGGCTAGGGTGACATATCTTTTGAATAATTATGAGCATGAAGAAAGCTTTGATCTGAATCAAAACACTGAACTAAAGAATCTCGAAGCCTTACTTCCCGAAAAAGGGAGTGAATCTCGAAACCCAACTTTATTACGACTACTCGGGCAGCACATCAACCAACGTCACAATACCTCTCAGCAAAATCTTAAAACCCTACTATTATGGGTAAAACATTACGACGGCACGTATAAAACCATTTCTCTACGCCCGCAAGACTTAAACTTAAAAACATTTACAAGTTTTGATCCTAGGTCGAAAAAAGATCAGATTATTGAACTACTAAGTAAAAAAGGATTCGTTAATACGGGAATAATAAACATGGATGACAACCAGCAATTTATGCCCGACACTTATAAACCAGAAGAAAGAAAAATAAAATTTCGCTATTACACAGGCTCCCTCGCCTTAGAAGCCGGGTTTGCCTATTTATCTTGTATATCAGCATTGCAAGGCTGGAAAACTGTTATAAAAAAAATTCCTTTTTTACCAGAACAATTAGCCGCCGACTTGCCTTTCACTTTCGCCTCAATAGGTACAGGCATAGATTTTATAGTCAATATCTCTACTATTAGCTCGGCAAACTGTGCTAATGCTTACGCTATTTTACAGAAAAGACTCAACGAACTCGAAAAAGAATTATCTCCCACCATGAAAAAACTACTGCCGATTATTGGCTTTCTGCAAGAAAGTTCTTTTTACATGGGTGGAGCAGGAAATGCCTTGTGGGTTTTTGATGTTTGTAAACCACTGTATAGTATACACCCCGCGCTGTTTTATCTCCCCACCATATTGGCCACTGCAGCAATTGCTAAGCTTGGTCGCGAGTATTATTGGGGATTTATGGCAGAGCGTTATTTTGAGTCGATCATCGCATTTGATAAATATTTAAAAACAACGTCACCTAATAATGATTTGTATTGCAACTGCATGATCTTACTCATGGCCCTCTCTGTTTTACTGTTTCGTTCATTCTCTTTTGGCGGGATTTCGGTATTCCTAGCAAAAGGACTCAATCCAACAGGTTATGATACACCTTTGATTCGCTGGGCAACTTTTTTTGCGTCTTTATATTTTACATTCGCCACAGCAATTAGCATTCTTTTCACACGAATCAAAGCCATTATAAATTTCTGGTCGGCGCTCCAAACGCAAAAGCAAAAAAATGCTGGGTGGAAAGCGGTTAATCTTCTTAAGACTTTAAGAAGCTCAACAACAGCAGAATGTTTAACCATGGCATGTGGGTTACTGTATATATCAGACTTCCAAAACAATACCCCCACTTATATGCTAGCTAGTGCCTCAGCACTGATTATCTACATTTCTTGTATGGCTCAAATTCGAAGGGAAATTTGTGTTCAAGCAACAAGGATATTGACCGAAAATGGTATTGATATTAACACTGAAGAAAATAACAACAATACTCCAGCTCAGACTGAACAAGCACTAGAGACTCCTTTGCTTGCAGGCAATAATGATCACCTGGAAGCAAACCAGGCCCTTTTAAGCGAAGAAGACCAAATGTTTAAAAACATTCAGGCCGTAGACCGTATATTTACGTCTCTGCGATCCCCTACGCAGGGTGTTCGTTTCTTAGTTGGAGCGATAGTAATCTTGTGCTTCTTCAGTGTTTTAACACGAGGATTGAGCTTTCTCGGGTTCATGGATGTATTAAAGATGGTTTTCTCAGCCGTTATAGAATTTTCAGCGAAAAATAAAATCATTATTGGACTAGGCTTAGTGCTTGGTCCGCCTAATTTAAAAAATCTCTTTCTCATGTTTGAAGAGAATTTTGTAGAAACAACGGCACAAAAATATGGTGTTGAACGACAAATTGCCGCAGATAACGGCAAAATACCAGATAGTTTTTGTGGAAAATTTGGATACTATTTGGGTACTTTATATCAAACAGGAGGCTGGTCTTTCACCGCTGGTCAAGTGAGAACTACGATTGATAAAGAAATTGAAGAGTTAGGCCACAAGTTAGATTAAAATCCCAAGCTCTGAAAACACTCCCACCTCATGCTTCATGCTTCATGAGGTGGGAGTGGCAGGAGCATACAACGCTTGATCGGGGATAATCGTTTTTCTTTCAATCCCGTCAAATCAGCTGAAAAAATACGCTCTGCATGTTTCACTCTTTTGTCACAAAACGGCAATTGAAATGCCATTTTGCATGCAATTTTGGCACTTAAGAGGCCAATGTGCAGTAGAAAGAGGTTAGATACACAATGCTCGCCAATTGACCAAAGAGAGATTTAGCTCTTTTTGAACCGTTTTCAAGTTATGCAAACAACCTTGAAGCTGGGATTTGCACTCTTGATATTTACCTTTGGCATGCTCTATTTTCGTGGCGTTCAATAAAGAAGCCAGTTCCGCCTCAAGATGAACAATTTTCTCGATGAGGTTTACTAAATGCGCCTTCAAGGGTTCGACTTTCTGATGAATAAACAAGCTATCGGCATGATGCTTTCGTTTTAACCGCGCTTCATCCACACGTAACTTGAATTGCAATATTTTATGACGACAGATGCGACGTAAATTACCGGCTAATCCAACTTTTGATAAACCAAAAATCAGCCATTTCGTCGGGTCAAAATGAAACCAACGAATGCCATTACGATAATCTAAGGGAAATTGATGGTGAAAATTATGAAATCCTTCGCC
The DNA here is from genome assembly GCA_021208965.1 of Gammaproteobacteria bacterium. Taxonomy (GTDB): domain Bacteria; phylum Pseudomonadota; class Gammaproteobacteria; order JAGOUN01; family JAGOUN01; genus JAGOUN01. The sequence goes on along the minus strand of JAJOJD010000030.1, from coordinate 27,939 downwards.
CATCGTGACTAAAGCGGTGATCCAATTATCACGGGCCGTTTGTTCTTCCGTGTAGGTTCGCTTCCCTGCCCAATGGCACAGAGAATTAATGAAAAAAGTCGAATGATGATTAAATACGGTACGAAAAACACCCGCAACAATGAATCCCGCCCAAGCATCTCCCCATAAACTGCAGACCAAGGTGGGCAACACAAAGCCCATAAAAACAGCAATCCATGGAAAATACCGATGTTGAAAACGCAACAGTGGTGATGCAGATAAATCGGCAACATTCGAAAAATCGCGCTTACTCGGATCTAAACGAATTAACCAACCAATATGAGCATACCAAAAACCTTGATGAATATTGTAGGGATCTTTTTCTGTATCTACATACCGATGATGATTACGATGATCCGTCCCCCACTCCAGAACGCTGCCTTCAAAACACGCCGAACCCAACATTGCCAACACAAAAGCAATGACAGGATGCGCTTCGTAAGATTTATGTGCAAATAAACGATGATAACCTGCCGTAATCGCAATCCCTGTCATAAAGATATAAACGCCGGTAAACGCCCACGTCTGCCATTTCACCATTCCGAAACTTGTCAGAATGATTGCACCCGAAACACCAACCACAAACGTTGCGATGAGAAAAATAGTATTCAGCCAGTTAACTTTGTTCGATGTATTTTGCATAACATACCTTTTATTGAATAACTGCCGCCAAGAATAGCACATTATAGAAAATCTGTCATGCCAACCCGATCTCAGACAGAAATTCTTTCTTATAAAAAACCCAAGTAATTATTCACCACATTCGTCATTCTCGCCACTCCATCAACAGTAGCTATATTGATGCGTATGGCAACATACTATTTGTCCCTCTAAATTTGGGATGTTATGATGCTATCACCTTATTTCTGTTAACAAATCATTACGTATGTCAAATAAAAGCTACTCCGCGCAATCCATAGAAGTCCTCACCGGACTGGAACCTGTACAAAAAAGGCCAGGGATGTACACGGACACCACTCGTCCGAATCATTTAGCCTGTGAAGCAATAGACAACAGTGTAGACGAAGCTCTAGCTGGCCATGCGACACAAATCGATGTCATCACGTATGCCGATGGTTCGATCGAAATTATTGATGACGGGCGCGGCATGCCGACTGATATACATCCCGAGGAAAAGGTGACCGGTGTTGAACTGATTTTAACCCGCTTGCATGCGGGCGCAAAATTTTCCAATGAGAGTTATAACTTTTCAGGAGGGCTACACGGCGTCGGAATTTCTGTCGTCAACGCTTTATCCACGTGGTTAGTCGTGACAGTACGACAGCATGGCCAAATTCAGCAGATGCGTTTTGAACACGGGATGAAACAATCAGAATTAACCTTTATTGGGGAAACAAGCAAACGGAACACCGGCACTAGTGTTCGCTTTTTGCCTGACCCAAAATATTTCGACTCTCCAAACTTTTCGATCAGCCGATTAAAACACATTTTACGTGCTAAAGCCGTTTTATGTTCAGGCTTAAAAGTATCCCTAGACGACCAGATTCATCAAGAAAAAATAGCATGGCATTATGAAACGGGGCTGTGTGGTTATTTACTCGATTCATTAAACGGCATAGAACTGTTACCGCAACAGCCCTTTACTGGACACACCGAGGGTGGGCATGAAATGGCTGATTGGGCGGTTGTTTGGTTACCCGAGGGAGGGGAATTATTGACTGAAAGTTATGTCAACCTCATCCCTACCGCCCAAGGGGGAACGCATGTGAATGGCCTACGAACTGGATTGTCAGATGCGTTACGCGAATTTTGTGAATTTAGAAATTTATTACCGAGAGGTCTTAAACTCACCGCAGACGATTTATGGGAAAATTGTAGTTATATTTTGTCTGCAAAATTACGTGACCCACAATTTGCAGGACAAACAAAAGAACGACTATCCTCGAGAGAATGCGCAAGTTTTATTTCTGGTGTCGTGAAAGATAAATTCAGTTTGTGGTTGAACCAACATGTCCAGCTAGGTGAAAAAATCGCAGAACTCGCGATCAACAATGCGCAAAAACGTTTGAAAAGCGCATTAAAAGTCGCACGTAAAAAAATCACTCAAGGCCCTGCCCTACCAGGAAAACTTGCCGATTGCACCTCCCAAGACATGCGCCAAACTGAATTATTTTTAGTTGAAGGAGACTCCGCCGGCGGCTCTGCAAAACAAGCCCGCGAAAAAGAATTTCAAGCAGTGATGCCATTACGGGGAAAAATTCTTAATACGTGGGAGGTTGATTCATCTCAAGTCCTCGCTTCACAGGAAGTCCACGATATTGCTGTCGCCCTCGGTGTCGACCCGAATTCTTCTGATTTAACCCATTTACGCTACGGGAAAATATGTATCTTAGCGGATGCTGATTCTGATGGCGCACATATTGCTTCATTATTATGCGCATTGTTCGTTAAACATTTCAAACATCTCGTCTTAGCGGGTCATGTATTTGTTGCCATGCCCCCACTTTACCGTATTGATATCGGAAAAGAGATTTTTTATGCCCTGGACGACTCTGAAAAACAGGGAATTTTAGATCGCCTAGACGCGGAGAAAAAGAAAGGCAAACCGAATGTATTACGCTTTAAAGGACTCGGAGAAATGAACCCTTTACAATTGCGCGAAACGACTATGGCACCGGACACTCGACGACTTGTCCAATTAACTATGCAACACCCCACTGAAACCGAAGCACGATTAGATAGGCTACTCGCAAAAAAAACGTGCCGCTGACCGAAAAGCATGGTTAGAAGAAAAAGGTCATTTAGGTGTAATGAATTCTTAGTTTCCAGTGATATGCGACGCAGCAGCCATCTTTTATTAAAAGTTTTTATATGTGCATTAATCATTATTCTTGTTCTGTGCGCACCCGCAAGATTTGAAAACAGTGACTCACGCTATAATATTTTACCTGCGACATCGCTCATTCAACATCACACGTTTTATCTAGATTCTTATGATATAAAAAATGATTTCAGGATTGACGAAACGGCTGATCACTCCCTTTATGCTTTTCCTATCGGCACCGCTATCGTCACGCTACCTATTATTGCTGTATTAGAACTATTGGGGGTCGACACGTTTAAATATGATATTTACACTCAACAAGGAATCACCTGCGTCTGTTTGATTTGCCTATTTTTAGTGATGGCAAGATTATACCCTGATAATATCCTCATCCCTTGTATATTTTTTTCTGCACAGGATATGTTTTTTATTTATATTTTCAGTTTTCTCGCAACATTATTATTCCAATTTTTTACCACCGTATTATATGCCGTCAAGATTATCTAATACGAATTTTTGGTCAGCGCTATATGGTCATTTATTCTGTCCCTCTCGAGGATTATTAACTTTTTCACCCTTTTTACTGTTTATAAATTGGTTCAAGTTAAACAATAAATTTTTTATTATTTTTGGAATTGTATGGCCAATTTTACATCTAATGATTATTTCACGATTTCCGATTTGGTGGGGTGGTTATTCATTCGGGCCACGATTAATGGTTGATTGCTTGCCGGGGCTTTATATCGCCTTCTGTAGAGGGCACACTAAACCAAATCCTATTTTTATAGCAGCGATATTGGTTTCCTTTTACATTAATACTTATAAAGGACGATGGGATATAGATTCCGCCTTGAATTGGAATAAAGTATATTTATCAGAAAAACCAGAAGCGAATAAAAAAGCTTTATTTGGTTGGAAAAACAGTCAATTATTATCCTAAAATCGAACGATTTAACTCGATCGTTGTCGCTTCTTCTTTTGAACCTTTGCATAACTAATCACCCGTTGACGTTGACGGCGTTGAGACTCGGTCAAAATATTAGGTTTATCTTTAAACGGATTGTCGGCTGTTTTCAGCTGAAGACGGATCGGTGTTCCAACAAGCCCTAAAGCGTCACGAAAAAAACTGATCAAATAGCGTTGATAATCTTGTGGCAAATGATCCACTTGATTACCGTGAATCACAATAATGGGTGGGTTATGCCCGCCGCTATGTGCATATTTAAGCTTAATCCGTCGACCAGAAATTTGCGGTGGCGAATGACGATGAACGGCCTGACTTAAAATAGTGCTCAATAAATGAGTACTGTGTTTTTTTGTCGCACTTGCGTACACCCCATCAATCGTTGTAAAGAGCTGACCAATGCCCGTGTCATTCAACGCAGAAATATAATGAATTTTAGCGTAATTCACAAACGTCAATTTCCGTGTCAATTCCGCCTTAATCTCTTGCCTTGCCTGTTGATTTAGGGCATCCCATTTATTTATCGCCACCATTAATGAGCAACCAGACTCAACCGCATAGTTAAGCAAATGCAAATCTTGATCGGTCACATTTTCTTTGGCATCGATAACCACAATCACAACATTAGCTTCATCAATGGCTTGTAGTGATTTAATAATAGAAAATTTTTCAATCGTTTCATGCGTTCGACTTTTTCGACGAATGCCAGCGGTATCAATCAGGGTGTAATTTTTCCCATATCGCTGCATAGGAATATAAATACTATCGCGCGTCGTTCCAGGCATGTCGTAGACAATAACACGCTCTTCTCCTAACATGGTGTTAACTAATGTTGATTTACCCACATTCGGTTTACCAATAATCGCTATTTTTATCCCTTTCACCTCTGAATCGAGCACATTATCGATATGAGGTTCGCGGCCATCCAGTGGAACCAAATGACCAGAAAATACGGTATCCAAGAACCGAAGAATACCTTGATTGTGAGCGGCTGATATTCCCAATGGGGCCCCTAAGCCTAACTGAAAAAACTGAGCTAACGCAACATCTGATTGTGTTTTATCGATTTTGTTCGCTAATACAAGAACGGGTTTCTGTAACAAACGTATTTTATGCGCGAGCATTTCATCGGCGGCAGTCACTCCTGCTTTTGCATCAACCATAAAAATAACGCAATCGGCTTCTTGAATCGCTAATTCGGTTTGTTTAATTGCCAAGGCTTCAATGCCGGTTTCTTTGCCCTCAATCCCGCCTGTATCGACAATAATATAGGGATGGCCATTATAGAGGGCTCGACCATATTGACGGTCGCGTGTTAACCCAGAAAAATCAGAGACAATAGCATCACGTGTGCGGGTTAAACGATTAAATAAAGTGGACTTACCAACGTTAGGGCGACCAACTAAAGCGATAATAGGTGTCGTCATTATGTTGTCTGCTTGATCCTATAAGCGTACAAACGACCATTATTAGTTTGCACAATAATATATCCATGACAATACAATGGAGCCGTTAGTATTCCATCACCATGGACTTTGGTTCTCGCAATAAAATGACCATCTTTCGCACTCAAGAGATGCAAATAGCCTTCCTTATCTCCCACAGCCACAATATCGTTATCGATATAAGTGGGGGCAGTAATATAACGATATCGTAAGGCGTCTTGCTTCCATAATACGGCACCAGACTGTCGATCAATCGCGATGAGATTTCCCTCATTATCCCCAACAAATAATGCGGTATTCGACAATGAAAAGTCGTTATACGTTGACACATCAGCTGCCCATAAGGTGTCTTGGGTTCGCAGGTCAAAGGCAACCATTTTACCCTGATAAGTCGCCGCATAAACAACATTACCCCTCATTTGTGGCGTGGCCGCAATATCTGCCATACGCTCAACGTCTGTTTTCCCCTCGGGAGTACTCACTTGCTTTATCCAACGAATATTACCACTCAGCTGCTCAAATGCGATCAACACGCCATTCGAAAAACCAACCAGCAGCAATTGATCATACGCAACGGAATCACTCGCATCGCGTAAAATTAATGACGGAAGTGTTTGTTGATAATTCCATACTGGTGTACCTGTTTGAGCATTTAACGACGTTACTTCTCCATTAATGCTCTTCACAAACACTTTATCGCCAACAGCCAAAGGTGCAGCAATAACTGTGCTTGGAACAGATTTCGCCCACAATAACGCACCCGTTTTTTTATCCAGCTTAACGACGTCAGCCGTATCTGTGCCTAAATAAATAGCCTCCGAATTAAGCCCCACATGACTACTAAAATGATATTCATGGTAAGTGGTTGCCCAAAATTTCTTGCCTGTGAGGCTGTTAATCGCTGACACTTCACCGTTATTACCCGCAACATATAAAAAGTCGTCATCACTTGCAGGAGACAACTTAAATAATAACGCCTCATTACCATCATTAGGATGTGCAGACCATTGTTCGTCCAGAATCGCAGAAACAGAAAAATCGGCAAGCGGTGTAGGATCTGGCAATTTAGACGAACAGCTCATAAGGGCAAAGCCCATATTCAAGAAAATGCCCGTCAAGAATATCCATCGTAACATTTGCATTTTTAATGTCTCCTAAGATTTAATCGACTGGTCAAGCTTAACCCCTAAGGTCGGCATGGTATTACTTGCATCTGGTAATAACTGACTCGCCGCCATATAGGCCTGTTTTGCTTTTTCTTCATTACCTAAGGCGTGATAAGCATCGCCAATTTTTATTAATGCGAGTCCTTTAAAAGAGTGCTGATCTATCTTTTCTAGCGTTTGAATAGCGGCTTCTTCATAGTGCTCCGCTGTTTGTATCGCGCCTAAACGCAAACGAGCAATCGATTCAATGCTACGGTCACGAGTATGCTCAACAACCCAACTTAACGCCGCATCCGCACCGCTGTAATCTTCTGCGTCAACAGAAATTTTAGCTTGAATGAATAAGGCGTATTGAGTATACGGCGAATGGGGATAATGTTCTTGCAACTGAGATAAGACAGTCGCCAAAACATCTTGACTGTTAGTTTGATAAGCTTCAACAACGTGTTGATACAAAGTTGAGGCGCTAACCGCACGATCATGTTGATACGAGTTCCAATAACGCCAGCCATAGAGACACACGATCGCGAGCACTATCCCTGCTAAAATAGACGGGCCATAAGACTTAATCCACCGCTTAAGATCTTCAATCTGTTCTTCTTCGGTTTTATATACGTGAGTCACAATAATTTATCTGCTGCCCTATTGAATGTGGCGGACATTATCCTAGATTCAACCCCTAAAAGCTACTCTGTTTTTTGCCTTTGTTCAGCGCCTGATGATTGTCCAGCCTAAATAACAATGCAAATGACATGAGTTTTTTATGTTGATTTTTTGCAGAAATTGGTGGAGGCGGCGGGAGTTGAACCCGCGTCCGCAAATCCTACGCCTTCACGTCTACATGCTTAGTCTTGTCTTTATCTAACTCAAGCCTGCCGACAAGAAGGCCAACTTGAGAGAAGCTTTTATTGATTTCCGTTGCCTAAGTCAAAGCACCTTAAACACTTGGCTTATGTTAATGACCGCGTCCCAAACCCATAAGCGAACTTGGTTTGCGGTGACAATTAAGCAGCTTTCGCTAGGTCAGCTGAATCGTCAAATGCTACATCGTTTGCGATTGTATTTATGCAATAAGTTTTACGAGATTATCACGTGCTCGGCATGCAGTTCAGGTTTCATCACCTGCGTCGAAGCCAAAACGCCCCCCTGCTAATCCGTGATTATAGTACACTTACAGTAAATCAGCAACGCGCTTCATTCCTTCTGTATTCACCAAAAAGCTCGCTTTACCAAGCTCATTGTATCCACATGGCTCATGAAAATCTGAACCTATGGACAAGGCTAAATCTAACTGTTTAGCAACACCAGCAATCAGCTGTTGATCGGATTTGTTTTGCGCTGTTGTCGCCACCTCAACAGCATCACCACCGTGCGACTTAAAAACCTCCAGTAAACTCGCTAATTTTTTCATCGTAAAATCATAACGACGAGGATGCGCGATAACTGAAATACCCTTCGCGTGACGGATTAATTGAACTGCCTCCTCTAAATCCATCCATTGAGTCGGTTGATAGCCCACCTTCCCCCGCGATAAAAACCGTTTAAAAGCTTGGCCATGCGAACTTGCATATCCTTTTTCAACCAAATAGCGACTGATATGCAAACGCCCATAAACGCCTCTAACCGATCGAGAAACATTTTCGTCTAAACCAGGCACGCCAAATTTCATTAATTTTCTCATGATATTCTCTGCGCGATGACGACGCATATCACTGACCTCGGCCAACTTCTTTTTTAAAGATAAGTTATTGATATCGACATTTAGACCTATCATATGAATAGTTTGCTCTCGCCATTGACAGGAAATTTCAAGGCCTGGAATAACCCGTATCGGTTGATTAAACGCCGCTTGCTGTATTTCTTCTACTCCCAATAACGTATCATGATCTGTCAATGCCAAAATGTCTATTTTTTGAGCTATTGCGCGGCGGAGCAGCTCCGTCGGAGATAACATCCCATCAGAATAGTAAGAATGCGTATGAAGATCGATTTTCATGGTGACTACTGATATAGTGAGTTAACGACAATATAACACTACAGATACTCAGATGAATATATTTTTTGATTTAGTCCCGCTGTTTCTATTTTTTATCGCCTATAAATTTCTCGGGATTTATTCTGCAACAACCGTTGCCATCGCGGCAAGTATTCTACAGGTTGTTTATACGCGCATAAAACATAAAAAATTTGAATTAATACAAGTCGTCACGTGTGTCATGATTCTCGTTTTTGGAGGAATGACGTTAATTTTCCGTGAGCCATTATTTATTAAATGGAAACCTACAATGATCAATTGGTTGATGGCCATCGTATTTATGGCTAGTCAACTATGCTACAAAAAAACCCTGCTACAGCATATGCTAAAAAACAAAATTTCTGCGGCCGAGGATATTTGGAAAAAATTAAATTATATGTGGATTGGATTTTTCATCATCATCGGAACAGCCAATATCATCGTTGCTTACAATTTTGATACAGACACATGGGTACACTTTAAAGTATTTGGCATTCTAAGCATCGCGCTATTATTTGGAATCATACAAACGCTCTATTTGCGAAAAAATGCGACAATGCTTTAAAAGCAATCAATAGATTCTAACGCAGAAACGGCAATGTTATCATAATGCGCAATCCCGATTCGGTGAGGTTTTTGGCCATGATGGTTCCCTTATGCAATAAAATAGCACGTTTAGCAATCGCCAAACCTAAACCGAAACCGCCGGTCTCTTGCGTTCGCGAAGTGTCGGCACGAAAAAATGGGTCAAAAATATGTAATAACATTTCCTCAGGAATACCTGGCCCTGAATCTTCCACATTAATTTCAATTTCTTTATCTTTTTCAACAAGAGCAACCGATATAGCGCCATCATGCGGCGTATAACGTAACGCATTTCTAATAATGTTCTCGATAGCACTACGCAATAAATCATAATTTGCCTGTATAAGACAGTGTTGTGGCGCAGACAGCGTAATGGGTAATGCACGATAGCTTTGTGCCTCATAATTTGCATCACTCACAATGCTGTTTAGAAGCTCCACCAAGTCAACCGCGCCAAAAGAACGAGGAGTATTAAGTGCATCTAAACTGGATAACGATAAAATCTGGCGAATCAATTCACTCAGTTTTTCTGTTTCATGCTCAATACGCGCCAATTCTTTGATGAGGTGAGGGCTTTTATCACGGGCAATTTCCAATGCAACTGAAAGACGTGCGAGCGGAGAGCGTAATTCATGGGAAATATCTTGCAACAATTGTTGCTTTGATTGAACTAGCAACTCCAGTCGCCTAGCCATATCATCAAAATCATTCGCCAACTCACCAATTTCGTCTTTTCTATCCCCCAACAATGCACTGACTCGTGTCTGAAACTCCCCCCGACCCAACTTGCGCGCCGCACGCTGCAAGACGCGAATAGGGCGCAACAAATATAGCGACAATAAATAACAAATAAAACCACCCATTAAAATAGCCGCAACAAAACGAAAAATAATGTTTCCACGATTAAAACTATAATGCTCGAACACTTCTTCTGGCAATTTGGCCACCAGACGATAATGCCTTCCGGCGTTATCCATAATCGGCTGCCCAATCACAAAAGGAGGAGAAATAACGGTATTCGCTTTAAGATTGTTGTGTTGAATTTTATTAACAATCGGCAAAAAAACATCACTCATTTCAGTACGATCAGAAGAATCGAGCGAAAGCAGCATAAGCTGAATTTCATAGTGTCGATGCAGGTAATCCTGCCATGCCACTATCTGCGCTTTATCGCCAGAGTTAATCATAATAATAGCGGCGGCTGATATTGCTGAAATAAAAACATGCTGATCATCATCGCCGCTCGACGATTGCTGCGTCACTCGCGACGAGATAAGTGCAATCACCACAATAGTGAGACACATCGCTAGCCAAAACCAAATAAAAATTTTCCAATAGAGTTTTCGCAACATGACTCTATCTCTCCAATAAATAACCAATACCGCGTATCGTGCGAATCGTTAAAGAATTCTCCCCCACCGCGTCAAGTTTATTACGCAAATTACTAATATGCATATCCACACTACGGTCAAAAGGCGTAATTTTACGATTCAAGCATTGCTCACTGAGCTCTTCTTTTGATATGATTTTTCCCGAGTCTTTTGCCAAGTAAAATAAGATATTATATTCAGAATTAGTCAAATCAAGCGGACGATGATCAATCGTAACCGTGCGAGTATTGAGGTCAATCATCAATTTATCGACAACTATTTTCTCAATAGAATGTATATTGCTATCGATACGACGCAAAATAGCACGTAATCGTGCAAGCAATAACTTTGGACTACACGGTTTTTGTAGATAATCATCAGCACCAATATCTAGCCCAGTCAGCTGATCAGATTCATCCCCTTTCGCTGTCAGCATTAATATGGGCGTACTGATTGTCTGTTTATTTTTCTTAATACCTCAAAACCGTTCATTTTCGGCAACATCACATCTAGTATGATGATGGCAACAGCAGGATCCAACGCTGCGATACAACCCTGTTCACCATCATACACCGCTCGAATATCAAAACCCTCACCCGTTAAGTATTCTGCCAACAAGTCAGAAAAGTCATGATCATCGTCCACTAAAAGAACAAGAGGTTTTTTCATCAAAGAGACCCTAAAAATTGTAGAAGTCTATCACATATTCTCGCAAAAAAACCTTTTTGAGCATATGATACGGTACGGGTGACTTATTTATTTTTTAAGAAAGAATACGATGATACGAATGAACTTGAACAAACTAATGACTAGTGCATGCGGCTTGTTTATAACAACAACCGCCCTCTCTGCCCCCTCAACATCGCCAACGGAAGATTTATCATCTATCAAAAAAGAAATCTCTGTTGTTCAAAAACAAATTTCAACCGATGAAAAAAATCTTAACGACCTTAATACGCAATTAAAAACGGCTGAAAAAAATATCAGTTCATTAACGCTAAAAATAACGCAACTATCTAAACAAATCAAAGGCCAAGAATCACAGCTTATCTATGCGAAAGCACGAAAACACCAGTACGATATAAAAATAAAAAAACAGCAAGATGCCCTAGAGGAATTGCTCGCCGCCAGTTATCGACTACAACATCAAGGCCGCTTAGGTATCTACTTCAGTGGTGAATCGGCTGAAAAAACCGAGCGTTTTTTAAAGTATTATCAAGCTCTAGATATCGCCATCATCCATCAAATTCATGAGGTTCGTGAAACGATAGGTCAGTTAAATAAATTAATGATGACTATTTCTTCAAAAACAACTCAACACCAACGTTCGATTACTGACTACCAAACTAAAATTCATGACATCAAAAACGCACAAAAAAATCGACAGTCTGCAATCACCAACATTAATAAAACATTAAATACACATCGAAAAGCGCTAGACCAACTGATCGAGAACCGAAAACAACTGATGTCGATCGTTGCCAATTTGGCAAAAACTGAACAAATTAAGAATTTAAGCTTTTCAAAGCAAAAGGGACAACTCCACTGGCCAACCAAAGGCAAAATACGCTATTTATTTCAAGAACCCATGGCAAATGACAGCGTACGCTGGCAAGGCGATTTAATTGAGGCCGCAACCGGCACGCCCGTTCAAGCCATTTATAGCGGCAAAGTAATTTACGCGGATTGGTTGCGCGGGTACGGTCTTGTCGTTATCGTTGATCATGGCGATCATTATCTGAGCTTATATGCACGGAATGACACTCTCAATCGAAAAGCAGGCGATTACGTCAATACGGGAGATATTATCGGAACGGTTGGCGCAAGCGGCGGATTCCAAGACCCTGCACTATACTTTGAACTGCGACACAATACACAAGCGATTAATCCCAGAGATTGGTTTATGAAAACATAAAGCTCGCTAAGCATTCGCTGGCACCCTATTCTTCACTGGCCAAACGCTAGCGAGCATAACAATGACCGTTGAAACGTATGGAATCATTTGTACGATTAAAATTGTTAACCACTGTTTCCCCAGTGAGTTATCAAAAGCGACATGTTGGCTGACGGAAAAAGCCGAAACGATTAACAAACTTAATAAGACAATTTCTTGTTGGATGCTGCGTAATCCATTAAAAATAGCCCCTCGCTTTTCATTTTTCGGCGTTCGCAAGAAAGGCAAAGAATTCGTAAACAACCCTTTCCAGACCCCCCGAGCAATCGTATGCGTCAATGCAGATCCGGCTAAAAAAGCTCCAAAAGACTGCCGAATACTGCAGGGAACTCTGGCACGATATAACCACAAGCTTCTTAAAATTTTAAAACTAAAAATACCGATGGTTGGCAGCAAAAAGACACCGCTCGGTAGCGTATAATGCAGGGGATCAAACAACATAACGCCAGTCAAGATGATGGTAATAATAGTAAACAACAAGGTAAGCGCATCAGAAAACCAAGGCAACCAACCTGCTAAAAAATAATAACGTTGCGCCGGTGTTAATGGGGACCGCCTAAACGGCAAAAAATTTTTCCAATGCTTTTTCAATATTTGCATTGCACCATAGACCCAACGAAAACGTTGGCCACGATAAGCAGAGAGCGTATCTGGCATCAACCCTTGCCCCAACGATTGATTCGCATAAACAGAGTCATAACCTGCTTCGTATAAACTTAAACCTAACTCGCTATCTTCCGTGATGCACCATTCTGCCCACCCCCCCATCTGCAATAAGGCAGACTTACGAATGAGCGTCATCGTTCCATGCTGAATAATAGCGTTATACTCATTGCGTTGCACCATGCCAATATTAAAAAACCCTGCATATTCCCAATAACAACACTCCTTGAAAAAATTTTCCTTTTCATCAGAATAATCTTGCGGCGATTGCACGAAGGCTACTTTTTGATTGTCAAAATACGGCACCATCGATTTTAACCAATCCGGCGACACTTTATAATCACTGTCAATAACACCAATAATTTCAGTATCTTCCGCCGTTTGCTGCAACGCATAATTAACAGCACCCGCTTTATATCCAGGCCAATCCTCTAAATGAAAAAATCGAAAGCGCGAGCCTAATTCAAGACAATAATCACGAACAGGCTGCCAGACATCCGGGTCTTTTGTATTATTATCAATCACTAACACTTCTAAATTGGGATAATCTAATGCAGATGCCGCTCTTAATGTGTCACACACCATATCAGGAGGCTCATTGTGAATAGGAATATGCAAGGACACTTTAGGATAACGGAAATTAAGTGGCGGAGATAAGGGTTGAAATAGTCGGACGGTTTTTCGATACCAAATCACATCGATAATTTCTAAACTTTCAATTAATACCACTAGAATGGCCACCATTTGCATCACAACCGTTAAACAGAAAAAAAACAACGTCATAGGCGTTTGATAGCGATGCGAAAATACCCAAATCGACCAGAGTACAGCAGAAGCGCCAAGATTGGCCACTAATCCCAAAAACAATAACCCGGGCAACCGAATACTCCGGCGTGCAGCGATAAAAATTCCTATCATGACACTGCCCAAGACAGATGCCCATACCGCCCAATACTGCCACCCAGGCACCGTATACACATCACCATTAAGAGGATATTTTGCTTGTCGATCAACATTAAAAATACCCCAATAAGCCCCAACGGATCCTTCTGAAGCGTTTTTCCACGGTTGATCAAAGGCTTCTAGGATATAATAATTGATCTTTTCTGTTTCTGCTCTACGAATGAGCTCTCGCAAAAAAGTCGCCTGATTTTCGCGTGAAGGAATCGCACGAGCAAATGGTTGACCATCAGAAGGCCAGCCCACTTCAGTGATAATGATAGGCTTATCTGGATACGCTCTCTGCAACTGGTGATATTGATCAAACACAAAATCAACCGCATCATTTACAGGCACCCCTGCCCAAAATGGAGACAAATGTACAGCGATGTAATCAACTTCTTTGGCTAATTCAGGATGATACATCCAGTTAAACCATGTTTCTGCGGTACTCACAGGGCGCTCTTCAACTTGTCTAATGTCACGAATATAATCGATTAACTGTGCAACAGATAAATCCTTGCGCTGCAAAGTTTCATTACCGATAATAACCCGCACAATATTCTGCGGATTATTGTGCAAGGTTTGCTTTAGACGATCAATTTCTTGCCTGTTTTTTTCTTGATCGGATCCCAACCATGCCCCAAGCGCAACATTCAAATGATGCCGAGCGGCAATGCTCGGAATTTTATCCCCCTCATCAGAAAGTGTATACGTGCGAATCGCATAGACTTTGTTTTCAAGCAGTCCTAAATCTCGATCAATATCATTAACATCAGGATACACGTCACTATTTAATGAGGTTTTTTTACGCAAGTGACTGTAGTCTAATCCAATCGTTGTTTTCGTCCATGGCTGTAGCTGCAAGGGGTTATTCGCATAACTCCAAAGACTAAAATTCAAAATGACCAATAAAGCAATCAGAGTGCATACCATCAACACCGTTCTTTTCACTTTCATGTCTTCGTCCTATTTTTTGATGATTGATCTTGATAAAAAACAATGATTCTAGGACGTTTTACCATCAGATAACAGAAAAATAAAAAACTTCTCTTTATATCAAATGATATAAGGTTTCCTTAATATTAATTCGTTAGAATCTACCTAGCTGCTGAGGATTTAGGCAGTTGATGGATGAAACGGTTTTTATGGAGGTGAAAGCAATGGACAAAATATATTTCAGCTTGCCTTTAAATAATATTAAAAATTTTCTTACCGACAAACAATTACTTTCAGCTCTACTCCATCACACCTCAGACTCCTTGGTAAATATGTTTTACGTCGGCGCTTACTTTTGTTTTTGCGCGATAACAGAATAGTAGCCATGGTAGACAGGTTGAAACCTGTGGCATAATACGCCATTCGTTTCAATCTGTTAACCTTTTTTATGAAGATCACCCAAAAATGTAAGTTATTTATACAGACCCCCTTCTTTCAATATTCGCTCACGTTTCTTCTGGGCAAACTTGCCTACTGCAGAACCCCCTTCATCAAAAACCTTTTTATTACTATTTTTAATCGCTGTTATCATATTAATATGGCCGAAGCGATTGAAAAAAATCCCCTCGCATATGACACTTTTCATGATTTTTTTATTCGACGCTTAAAAGCAGAAGCAAGGCCAATTCACAATAATAAAAATAACATACTGAGCCCTGCTGATGGCCGCTTAAGCCAACACGGTTTTTTAGACGAAGATACTCTTCTACAGGCCAAGGGAAAACCGTATTCCGTGTCAGCATTATTAGCGCATGATCAAATCCTTGCCCACAATTTTTACGGCGGCGCCTACGGATTGATCTATCTTGCTCCTCATAATTACCATCGCGTGCATATGCCACTCGCAGGAAATCTATTAAAAATGATCTATGTGCCAGGAAAACTCTATTCTGTCAGCCCAACAACGGCAGAAAATATTGATGGCTTATTTGCTAAAAATGAACGCGTTATTATTATTTTTGAAACCAGCATCGGAAAAATGGCTGTCATTCTCGTTGGAGCTATGATTGTTGGGAGCATCAGCACTATTTGGGCTGGGAAAATAACTCCTCCACGCAAGCAACGCAGCGTGACACATATTGATTATGAAGAACAAAATATTAGACTATCTGCCGGACAAGAGTTAGGCTATTTTAGCCTAGGGTCAACCGTGATTGTTCTGTTTCAAAAAAACACCATCGAATGGAATTCAGGACTAGAGAACACAGAGATACAGATGGGACAGAATCTTGGCCATACGACGACGAACTCAAACAAAACAACACGATAAGAATATCGCCAATACTACAGCGAATAATCCTTAGGATTATTCCCAGAAAGGTCAGCAAATGCAACATGCTCACAATCATAATTAGGGCCATAAGGGGCAAAAAACTCATTAACTGTTTTTCTTCGTATGTTTTTTTGTATAAAACCTTCCGCCTTGAAGCAAATTATCGTTAACATAGCGAAATAAATTCTCTATTCGACACCTCGCCGGATCAGATTGGCTCAAGCCGATTGCATCAACATACTCTCTTAAACGATCGACAATATAGTTGATCGCTACAAACATACCACGGCGATGAAGCTTCTCAGCAATATCCAGCTGGTAGCTAATTCTCGAAACACAATTAGCAGGAATGTCACGATTGAATTTTTTTGCCAGCATTTTAACGGGATTGTTTGGGTCCGACAATTGGTCAGACATTAAGATATAGCCCTTCAATGTAGCATGCTCCATGAGAACATGATCAAAACTAACGCCTACATCATGCGCAATCGACAGAGCGTCATTATAAAAACCCACTACCCCCGGTAACGTTAAGGACCGAGATTTATCTTGCAGACAGCGCATAACATCTCTTTCAGAGAAACACGCTCGAGCTTCTATATATTGCCGTGACCTCGCAAAGGTAAAGTTAATACCCTCTAGAATCAGCAGAATTATTGCCATCAAACTTAATGGATTCAGTGATCGCATTTGAACTTACCCAACAAAATACAGCTAAAAATAATCAAGCGCGATAATATAAAAAATTGACGATAAAGTAAACAAAACAAGCCCAAGCAACAAAAAACCAAAAAACATATTTGTCAATTTTACGATCATACGCTCCATATTCTCTAATCGAATATAGGTATAGCGAGTCAAGTCATCGAGATTTTTTTTATCTAACGCATAATGAGATAAACAGCTAGTGAGTGTTAATTTTTCAGAAAAATCAACAAATGATAAGCCCCGCAGGCCACGGTCAATCGAACAACCCGCATAAATTTTTTTATATGCCTCGAGCAATTCTCCATGAAAAATATAATGTTGAATAGCGAAGCTCGCCTGAAAAATAGACTGATGAATCGGCAGACCCGCTTTTAACGAAAACAACAATGAGGAAAAAAAATATAGTGATTCACGTCGTAAAACGATTGCTCGCTTAATCGGTATATGCAAAATAATACGATCTATCACTCGACGAACAGGCCCATATTTAATTAAAGAAACACCATAAAATAATAGCCTTAATCCAAAAATAGCGATTAAAATAAATACGATTACTCGAGCAAACGAGCCTGAGTACAACAACATAAACAGCGAAGAAAAAAAAGATAATTTTTTCCCTTGAAGCCACAAATCAAACATATAAATATTCAACACATTATTCGCAACATAGTAGGAAAATGACACCGTCATAATAATCATAAAGACACATGGATAAATAAAAATAGATTGCTTAGAACGACGAGAACGTTGATAGTATAGATATTCATGAATGCCTAAAAAAGCTTCTCGAAGAGATTGATTTTTCTCTGCACACTGAATGGTTGCACTTTGAGTCTGCGTAAACAGTTGATTTTTACGCGCGGAATCAGAAAATGATGCGCCTGAAAACAAATCATGATAGAGCTGATATAACATTAGCTTGTACAAAAATTTTTGTCTTATATATTGTCGCCTCGATAGAGGCGGGCAAACTTAACCCAGACCCCAATAAATCTGCCATTTCTTTTACCCACCAACGTTGGCAAGCTTTCTGAGAAAGCCCCACACGAGAAAAACGAAGAACAGCAGAGAAAAAAAAACAAGAAAATATGCGGTACAGGCATAAAAAATAGGGGTGTTTTCTTTCTCGAAGATATTTTTCTAAAGGCATCTGCAGATGATGAAGCAATGACGAATCTAGGACAAAAAATATTCTCTTGATATATAAAAAAATAATATCGTAGCAATCCTTTCATAAAATACTTCCACCCGTTTTATACAAATATGACAGAATAAACTTCCTCAATAGAAGTTACCCCTAACTTAAACAAACGAGACACCTGGTTAAATAATGTTTCACCGTTAACTTCGTCATCCAACAAACGCTTAAACTCTGAAAAATTGCTTTCAGCTAATGCATGATGCTGTTTTTTCGTCATCGAAAAAAATTCATACACAGGAATAAATCCATTGTACCCTGTAGAATGACAAAACTCACAACCGACAGGCGAAAAAAGATTGTCGCGCTCTTCGAAGGATAAATGAGGAAAATATTTCTCAAAAGAAGAACGCTCTTCAACATCATTGAATTTGACCTTACAAGATTCACATAGTTTCTTAATTAATCGCATTGAAACAACAAACTTTAAGCTATTCGCAATCATTGCCGAAGGGACACCTAAATCTCTGAGTCGAAAAACGACTTCTTCTGCTGTTCTAGAATGAATAGTTGCAAAAACCATAACGCCAGTAATAGAGGCCCGCATGGCCATCATGGCACTTGTCGTATCTCGAATTTCCCCCAACATTAAAACGTCAGGATTTTGCCTCAAAGAGACTTTGATAATATCCTCAAAGTCTAATCCAATTTTTTCATTCACTTGAACCTGTGTGATGCCAGGCAAAATAACCTCTACAGGATCTTCAATCGTCATGATTTTCTCTTGCGCATGATCACGATGAACTATATCTTGCAGAATATGGTATAGAAAAGTTGTTTTTCCACTACCCGTTGGCCCTGTCGCAACAAACATGCCATTACGCTGCTTCAAAAAATTCATAATGCCATTTCGCAATGCGGGATTTTTAATATAACTCTCAACGCCATCTAAAACCTTCATGGTCAGTAAGCGCATAACAATACTATACCCACCAATACTCGTAACCGTCGATACTCGTATATGGAGCATCTCTCCTTCCTGAGTTTTATAAGAAAACGCCGTATCTTGCGGTATATTTAACGCAGAAATATCCCCGTTTGATCGCGACAAAATATGACGAATAAGAATATCTCTGATGGATGAAGACATGACGCCTGTTTAACAAACGACCATGTAAACGATAACGAAAAAAATTCGATCGCCTTGGCCTCAATATGAATATCTGAAGCATGTAAACATGACGCATCTTCCAAAAAGAATTCACTAGCTTTTCAGTATGTGATATTTCATTGTTTTTTCAAAAACATTATCTAACATCATCGGAAGATTCGGTAGAGCTAAGTTGGTTAACACTTAACACTGAAAGATGGTGGGCATGATAAATTTTTCTATACAAAGAAAAAATTTTTTTTCTAAAATTTCTTTCTTACACAAAAATATTTTAATTTTTTTCTTTAAAAAAGTTGATGCAGAATCAATAGATTCAATCACTAATGGGTTTGATAATGCAACATGAAAACAACCATCTTGCTCACGAAAAACAAGAAGGCCGTATTGATTAACGATCGATTCTGGAAGAATAGAAGCTACGGAAGGTTGTAAATCTGACAAATTTGTTTGCGGAAAGAAAGAGAATTGCTTGAAAAGCTCATCTATTTTCATAGGAGTGAGAACAGACGAATGATTCAATAAAAGATCAGAAAAATTGCCATCTTTTTGCGCCAAATCAATAGCAGAATATTGTTCACGTCTGATAAAACCTGTCTGCAATAAGAAATCTACAAAAGAGACCTTTTCATTCTCTTTCATGGTATATCATACCCCATCATATCAAGCTGCTGAATGACAAAAGCTTCAGAAACCCAAGGCTTCTTCGCATTCTTGAGCGATTGTTGATAATAATAAGCAGCTAAACTATTTTTTTCTTGACCGTGATATGAAATTGCCAAACCTAAATACAACTCAGGATTGTTTGGATCTAACTGAATCAAGCGAGTATACAATAACTCTGCATCAGAAAATAATTTTAATTCTATATCAACAATTGCTAACAGCTGATAATATTTTTGATTTTTTTCAATATCAGGATGCGCTGAAGTCAGCGTTTTTTTAGCTTGATCAATCTTTCCAGACTGAAACTGCACCGTTGCCAAACAGCGCCTAAGGTCAATACTTTCAGGATATTTTATTAACCCCATATTGATTAACGCAATAGCAAAATCACCATGCCCATCAATAATAAGCTGCGAAGATGTTTTTTCAATAACATCAATATAGACGTCCTGAGCTTGCTGATCTAAAACATGCAATGCATTATTTCGTTCATCTGTATTTATTTTATCTAAGAGAAGCACCCTAAGGGAATCCGCAACATTATCATCTGTTTTATGAATTTTGACATCAGAAGATATTGATTTTTTCTGACTGTCTAAAACATCCGAGAAAGCTTGGTCAGATAATATTAAACAATAAAAAACAGCGATTATAAATGCAATACGTTTTTTCATGACGACCAACCTTATTGAATACTTTTATATTGATCAGAGACTGTTTTAATCTCATTTTGCCAGACACGTTGATCTGCCAACGTTGCCTTCATCAAAATGACTAATTCTGTCACGACGCCTGAGTCATTACGGGCTGGATGCGCTTCACTCCAACTGGACCCGGCAAAAGAAGTGGCTTGCGTACGACTAATACGTTGCATCAATCCACCCAAAACAATAATTTGTCCACTTTCCATTTCAATATTACTATCCGCTTCACGAATATCTGATGAAGCGAGAGGAAGACTTAATGTTTGAGTTTCTGATAGTGTGATTTCTTTAACATCATCTTTAACTAAACTAACCATAGGATGTATATAGAGTTTAATGGTTCCATTCGGCATAATACTGGGAATAACATTCAAAGAAACACCAGAAAAAAATGGTGTTAATCCAACATCCGAGCTTACTGTCGCGGTTGTACCAACGGGCGTTGTTCCAGAGCTTACCGATGTAACATAGTAACTATCATTACCAACTTTGATTAACGCAGGGCGATTATTGATGACTGAAATACGAGGATTGGATAAAACATTCACGTCACCCTGCGTTGATAACAGTGTAACAACAGAGTTAATATCCGTCATACTCACAGGATTCGTAATACTAAAAATACCGGTATCTGTTGCAATATTTAATCCTGTTTGTCCCCAATTAATACCCGTTTGATATTGTTTGTATAAGCTTAGCTCAATAATCTTAGCGTCAATAATCACTTGTCTATTATTAATTTCTTGGATCGCCTGCAAATATTCAGCCACTTTTTTTAACGTATCAGGATAAGCCGCAACAACAACAACTCCCGTGTTAGTATTGGTGTTTACATAACTTCCCGTATCATTTTGAACCATACTTTTTAGCGTCTCATTAATTTCAAGCCAAAATGTTTTTTCCCCAAAATGACTAATCAAGGCAGTACCTCCTCTAGCATAGACGCCATCTTGACTGGCACTCGCACCATTAGCATTCGAGGAGTCTGTAAGCTCGGGGCCTTTTACCGTCATCACACTATCACTCGTTTGTAATAAATTAATATGAGAAACATAAAAAACACGCGCCTCAATTTTTTTGGGCAAAACCTCATAACCCAAACTCGTTTTTGTGTAATAAAACCCATACATCACTTGCAATGTTCTTAAGACTTCTGGCACCGTTGCATGATACAACGTAAGCGTAATGTTTCCGGTTAACTCTGGAGAGATCACAATATTTTCGCCTGAGTCTTGCATTAAATTCATTAAGAAATCTCTAACCGGCATGTCTTTAACAGAAAGATCAAACGTCGCTTTGTTCGAGTCAATCGTATTGTCAACCAGTAGCGGGGTAAGATTGGAGACAACCGTGGAAGGCAAAACGGATAAATTTTTCTGAGAAATTTTTGAGTTTTTCGCTTCTTGGAGCAAAGCATTCGAACGTTTTGTGGTGTCTTGATCTAACTGAGAGACGGGCGATGTACAAGAAACACAAAAAAAAGCAACCGCTATAGAAAAAATATACCTTATCATTATTCATCCTTAAAAAAAGATTGCGCAAGAGACAATCTGACTGTTTCTCCATTACTGTCAAGGACAACGCTATGGCTATTAATTTCTTTAACCATCCATCCATTAACATAGTCTTTTTCACTATAACGAACTCCGTTAATAATAGCTACCTTTTTTTATTACTCAGGTAAATAGCATGAACGATCATCCTAGAAGAAGAGGGTTTCATCGGATCATAGAATTCAGCATAAGAAGCATGAGAGCCTAAGCACATAAAAAAAACGAGAAAAGTAAAAATTAATTTTCGTCATCATTACTTCACTCGACTATAAACATAGATATGAACAATAAAATTCCCATGAGGATACATTCCCGTTCGAAACTCTATTGACTCAAAAAAATTCCTGATTCTTTATTGAGCGCGTTTAAAAAAGAAATAAACTGCTGATAGGTTGAAATGCCATTAATTTCGTAGTTATTTTTAAATAACCCATTCCAGTCAGAAACCTTTTCTTTCTTTAAATTATTTAATATAAAATCTTGCTTAGGCGAAGCTATCACCAATGCCATTGAAACATGCGAAGGAGACATCAGATCTTTTTCTAAAATTTCATGTGAAGATGAGGGCGTTTTTTTGATGCTATCCATATATTTTTGATCTTCTAGACTCTGCTTTTTAGCTATTTCTGTAGATTTCACTAAGGGTTCTTTGACCGAATACCACCAGACTATACTTAGAAGGGTTACAATAAAAAAAATCAAAGAAGACAGAAATATTTTTTTCTTGATCATGAACTATTCCTTCTTTTAAAAACCATTATAAAATCATACGGCTGTTCTTTATCTTTTCTTTCAATATCTGTTGAAATCAGCACCCAGGCATGAAAAGGACTATTTTTTCTTGCAAAACCTCTATCAAGTTTTCGATATTTTTTGCAGCCAACATACGACCAGACAAGGTAATTGATTCTTCGTTTAACTCAATAGTTATTGCCGTTAACCATAAATCAACATAATCAAAAGAAGATAAATATTTGAAATAAATATCGCTTCCTCTCCGATAAATAAATTCTTTTTTTGATATAATACCGACAACTTCATGATTTTTTTGCTTATACTGCAAAAGAGACTTTTGCTTAGCTGACACTATTTTATGGTGTTCCATCGAAGCAAAAAAATACTGACAAACAAAAAATAGCGTTAATATACAATGAAAAAAAAACCAAACCAACACACTTCTCACGATCCATCGATAAATAGACAATCCCGACGAATCTCTGTCAACAAAAGAATAAAACTCACTGAGCTTATTGATTGACATAACGTAATCCTGAACCCATTAATGGCAAATAACTACTCTCATAAATTTCGGCGGATTTTCCTTCGCTCCATACACAAAAACTCCAAGGTGTTGGCAAGTGAGGGATTGGCAAATGACTGTCTAACCCAATAAACAAAACAGCCTTTTCACGATAATCAGAAAAGTAGTGACATAAACGATGTGTTAATTGTTCGGACGGCGTTTTAGAATTTTCTTCTAACAACGATGTTTCCTGTATACTGCATAAACGATCATTGTTTAGCAATAAACATCGGATAATGCCATTATTATGTTGCAATAAAACCATCGGCTGCTTGTCACCATAAATAGCGACGACACCACTCGCCACACTATAATCATAACTATCTATAACAGAACATTGTTCCTCACGTAACCAAGAAGGGAGTATTCGCTGTAATTGTACACGGGGAATAGCAAGAACATGGACGTGACCAAGATGCCTACTATTAAAATGAATGAGAAGATGATCATTAACATCGATGTGGCATTGCTCAGCAAGAAGATAGGGCAATCCCTTGCTCAATGCCTTTCCACTTAAACCATTATCTTGCACTAAGAGGCTAAGATAGTCATCGTAATGCACCACCCAACGAAGATGAAGCGATCGGCCATAATGATGAAGTAGTGGTGAAACATGCGCTTGCAGCGTTTCCTCATCTGAAAAAGTCATCGTTTGCCGCAAAAGCCAACCCTCTGCCGCAGTATACTGCCATAACACCATAAAAAATATGGTGTTATGGCGCATCAACGCACATACGTTGCGTATTTTTTTATTCACCGTCATGTCTACCAATTACCAACAAAATTAACAATAACTAAGCGGTAAAGGTGACGCAGCAAGAACGTTCGTTGAGACCCCTAGGATATTGAGGCTTTTCAAATTGACCGCAGTACCACCGCCTGCATAACTACAGGTCCATGACTGTATACCCACTGGCTGAGAGTTCGCTGAACTATAGGCTGTTTCAGCCGCGTCAACATAGGGCGTAAAGACAAAAGTTTGATCATATAAGGCCGTGCTGGTACCAGCATTAGCCGCGCCCCCTGCTGAAGGAGCTGTTGGTGTCGTAATCGTTAAAAGTCCATCGGCAGTCACTGTAACTGTTTTCATCACTAGGGCACAACCTGAAGGAACATAATCAAAAGTTGGACCCGTGTCATAATCTGTCAATGATGAACTTAAACCTCCCCCTTGGGTTTCGGCAGTGGTTTCAATCTGAGTTTGCAGCGTCGTGACACAATTCGCCAATAAATTCAATTGTTCACTCAGCTGTGATTGACCTTTCAATATAGCGTTTAATTTGTAGGGGTTACCCGCTTCCGCCGCATAAAGCTGGCTACCGGACAAACACAATGCCGTTAAAAGAAAAGTCGTCGAGAATTTTAGTTTCATGATATGCATCCTTGTTATTAATCATCATCCTAATCAGCAAAAATCCGTGCTGACTTTCTTAGATATAGCATAGATTTTACAAAATGTGCAATAAATTTAGAATTCAAAGCCATTGCATTGGAACTTGCAAAATATTTCGCGTTATCCACGTGATATCATCTGCTTGATTGACCACAAGACCAAAAGGCAGTTGATGCTCTTCTACATACTTTTCAAGTGATCGCATCAGTAATTCGCTTATTTTTTGAGCTAAATTTCTTTTCATTGCGTATATTATAAAGTCTGTATTTAGTTTTTAAGGCTAAATTTTGAGTACGCGATGGCTTGCTTGTGTCAGCACCTCAGATATAAAAGAATCTTGTTGTTTCAGAAACCCTTGAGTTAGAATAGGACACTTTAATAAATCCAGGCAGAAATCACATGAATCACTTAACTCAACACACCCAATTAACTCGCGAGCAATTAATTAACCATGCCATAAACCGTCAAGAAGGTCGATTAGATAACAACGGAGCGCTGGTTGTTTTAACAGGAGAACGCACCGGACGTTCCCCCAAAGATAAATTTATTGTTAAAGATAGCTATACCGAAAACCTCGTCAATTGGGGAGTCGTCAATCAACCCATATCACCAGAAAGTTTTGAACAGTTATGGCATAAAGCACAACAACACTTAGCCACAAAATCCGAATGCTTCGTCTCGAACTTTCAAATTGGCGCGAGCGAAAAATTTTGTATACGCACTCAAGTTACGACAGAAGACGCTTGGCAACAATTATTTGTTAAGAATTTATTCATTGACACTCCTCTGCCGTTTAATCCAGAAAAAGATTGGCAAATGTTATGTCTCCCTTCACTACAGACATCCCCTTCGGAGGATGGTGTTAATAGCAATGCCACCTTAATCATCCATTTTACACAGAAAAAAGTGTTACTGTGTGGTTTGCGCTACGCGGGAGAAATGAAAAAAGCCATGTTCTCCGTGATGAATTTTTTGATGCCAGAGCAAGATGTCTTACCGATGCATTGCGCGGCTAATGCCGGCGATGATGGAAGCGTATCCTTATTTTTTGGACTATCAGGAACCGGTAAAACCACCCTGTCTGCTGATCCAGACAGGCTATTAATTGGCGATGACGAGCATGGTTGGAGCACCGAAGGTGTCTTTAACTTTGAGGGAGGCTGTTATGCGAAATGCATTAATTTGTCTGAAAAATATGAGCCTGTCATTTTTAATGCCATTCGCTCAGGGGCTATTTTAGAGAACGTTGTCCTCGATGAGCATGGGAACCCTGATTATACCGATACACGTTATACTGAAAACACACGCTGTGCTTATCCTCGTTCTCACATAGAAAAATGTTTGCCAGCGAATGAGGCGGGCCACCCCAATGCGGTTGTTTTTCTAACGTGTGATCTTTACGGAGTATTTCCGCCTGTCGCAAAACTTACGAAAGAACAAGCTGCTTATTATTTCTTAAGTGGATATACCGCCCTTGTCGGAAGCACTGAAGTGGGGCAAGGAAAAGGCATCTCTACTACGTTTAGCGCTTGCTTTGGCGCACCGTTCTTCCCACGCGCGGCACAAGTCTATGCTGATTTACTGATTAAACGCTTAAACCAAACGGGCGCACAAGCTTATTTGGTCAACACTGGCTGGACAGGTGGCGCATACGGCAAAGGTGGAGAACGGTTAAGCATCCCTGTCACACGAACCATTATAAAAGCCATTACAAATGGCTTACTGGCTAATGCAGAATGGATGATTCTCCCTAAGCTGGGCATAGAGATTCCAACACATATCGAAGGGGTCGACAAGACGTTACTCGATCCACGAACGGCCAACAAAAACCAAGGGTTATACGAGGAAAACCTGGCTGAGCTGATAACGAAATTTCAAGAAAACTTCAAAAAATTCACGGTGGCAGAAAACATTCAAGCAGCTGGCCCGAAATAAGAAGAGAAATTATTGATTGCGAAGCTCATACCAGAGCGCATTCAAAATGGCGAGGGAACAGGCGAGTCCTGTTCCTAAAATCCAAGCAAAATACCACATAATAGCTTTTCTCCTAAATTAATAAGCGTCATGATCATGGTGACGCACATAAGCTTCAGTCACTTTACCCCGCATGATATAATAAACCCAACTCGTATAAGCTAAAATAATGGGGACGAAAATAATACTGGCCACCAACATAATAAACAAAGTCAGTTGACTGGATGAAGCATTCCATACCATTAAACTCATATTCGGACGAATACTGGAAGGCAAAATAAAAGGAAACATACTAATGCCAACCGTGGCAATAATCCCAGCGATAGAACTTGCACTGCTAATCCAAGCCAAACGGTGACACTGAAAAAAAACAAGTAACGCTGCACATAGAGCTCCTAAGAAGCCTAGGCTAGGAACAAAAAATAAAACAGGGCAAAGACTATAATTATGCATCCACCCACCCATAACTTTAGTTACTGTTGCACCAAACGGACTTGACTCTCCCGCGACATTAGGCGCACTAATCAAAACATAACCAGCAAGATCATGTGAAACCCACACCCCCGCAGCAGCAAACAAAAGGATAGTCACCATCGCGCCGATATAGGCATAACGTCTAGCGCGTGTTTGAACAGCGCCTTCTGTTTTAATCGTTAAATAAACGGCACCATGCATGATCATCATGCCGACACTCAAGAATCCACAGAGAATCGCAAAAGGATTGAGCAAGCCCCAAAAAGTACCGCTATAAAAGCTACGAAAAGTTTCATCAAAATAAAATGGAGCTCCTTGAAGGGCATTGCCAATCGCCACACCGAACACCAACGCAGGAACAAAACCACCAATGAACAATGCCACATCCCAGGCGGCACGCCAACACGTATGATCAATTTTACTCCGATATTTAAAGCCAACCGGACGAAGAATGAGGGCAAATAAAATCAATAATAGTCCAAAGTAAAATCCTGAAAAAGCTAACGCATAGAGGGCTGGCCACGCCGCAAAAATTGCACCACCGCCTAAAATTAACCATACTTGATTGCCCTCCCATGTCGGACCAATCGTATTGATCACAACACGCCGTTCACTATTAGTTTTTTGCGACGCGGTGCAAAAATCATACCGACGCCCCAAAT
>JAJOJD010000072.1 GCA_021208965.1 Gammaproteobacteria bacterium | reverse complement strand
ATCGATTTTTAGCAGAATAACGACTATTATACCTTTTTTGCATCGTCATAACTTGTAACATGTCTAAAAATTCATCAGTTCAATTAGCGATTCATCCTGGTAAGCCTCATGAGGGGAGAGTATGGGTGAGTGGTTTTAAGCACCTGTTGGTTCCTTGTATGCTTGCAACATTTGGGCTTTCATCAAGTAATATCATATTAACAAACGTACCTGAAATCTTGGATAAAAAAATTCTCTGTGAAATTATGGAGTATTTGGGCTGCATTATTCACCAATCTCAGGATACATTAACTATTAATACAACGAATGCTTGTTCTAAAGCTATCCCTGAGCATTTGACCGATAAAATACATGGGGCTATTTATTTACTTCCGGTATTGTTGGGTAGATTTAAAAAAATAGATATAGGCGGAACAGGGGGTTGTGCCATTGGTGATGAATCTTTGACAGGGAAGCGTCCAATTAGTCATATGTTATCTATTTTAAAAAAATTTGGAGCAAAATTTTCTATAAATGGAAGACGTATAGAAGGAAGCTGCTCACGCTTCACTGCGCAAATTATTGACATCATGAACTACTCTGAGCGAAGTGATATTCTCACCGGTCCCTTAGTGTCAGGAGCAACGAAGACAGCTATTTTAGCCAGTTTATTCGTCACTGAAGGGATGACGACAATACTTAATCCTTATCAGAAGCCGGATGTTATTTTTTTAGTTGATTTTATTAAAAGTTATG
Organism: Gammaproteobacteria bacterium; assembly: GCA_021208965.1. Lineage (GTDB taxonomy): Bacteria > Pseudomonadota > Gammaproteobacteria > JAGOUN01 > JAGOUN01 > JAGOUN01. Next base: position 6,884 of record JAJOJD010000072.1, on the reverse strand, counting down.
GTTTTCGTACGACCCTTTCTAAAGATGCGATTACCATTATGCCGCCTGATTATTACATATCTTCACCAGCTCCTTTTAGACTTTGCGCAGATGTTAGTCAAATAATGACTTACATTGCCCTGAGTGTTTATCATAAAATTCAAGTAGTCATGGAGAATGTTGACTGGGCCATTGATAGTATTGGCTTAAAGCATGAGTTGACTATATTAAATAGCATGGGTATTACACTATGTGGTGACGGCGGGCAACTAACCGTTTCCTCGCCTATGCAGCTGCGTAAACAACATATTATCGTCACTAGTGAATCCATTTATAGTGACCATCAACCGTTATTTGCTATTATGCTGACTCACGCAAATGGCGTTTCAAAAATTGAAGAGCATGTTTGGAAAAAGAGGTTTGCCTATGTATCAGAATTGAACAGGCTTGGTTTTAAAATGCATGAAAAAAATAATGAACTAATTATTGAGCCGAGTGGAGTGCGTTGTGGCGGCACTTTGCTAGCAACTGATTTAAGGACCGCCGCTTGTTTATTAATCGCTGCACTAAATCCACCTGAAACTGTTATACTCAATGGTTTAGAACATTTAGAGCGTGGTTATGAATCACTTGTTGAACAATTATTGATGTTTGGTTTTCAGCTTGAATAAAGAAGCCTGAAGCGGCGATAATATTCGTGTGTTAATTGTTATGTATTGAGGTGAATTGTGAATAAAGTTGGAATTAATAGTCATAACGACTGGGACCCGTTACAAGAAATTATTGTAGGGACAGTAAAAGGAGCGACGGTACCTCCTTTACACATTACTGTAAAAGCATGCTCCTACCCAGACTACTGGCCATTTTTTTCAAAAAATGCTGGAAAGCCATTTCCAGAAGAATTAGTAAATAAAGCAGAAAAAGAGCTAAATGATTTTGTGCATATTTTAGAACAAGAAGGGATTGTTGTTAAGAGACCAACGCCTTTTGACTTCACTCAAACGTATAAAACACCACATATTGAAACGAGCGGATTATATGCTGCTATGCCTCGTGATGTTTTAACTGTGATTGGAAACGAAGTCATTGAAGCGCCCATGGCTTGGCCTTCACGCTATTTCGAGTTTCTCGCTTATCAAAACTTAAAGCAGGAATATCTAGACATGGGGTGTCAATGGACACAAGCTCCCAAAGGTTCAATGTCAAAAGAATTGTATTGTGCAGACTATCCGATAGCAAGCCTTGAAGATAGGCATAAACTTGCTGGAGAAAATAAGTTTGTCACTACTGAGCATGAAATATGTTTTGATGCAGCAGATGTCGTGAGGATGGGTAAAGATATTTTTATTCAACGCAGTCAAGTTACCAATGAGAAAGCTATTGCATGGTTGACTCAACATTTGAAAGAAACGCATCGCGTTCAAGAAATAAGATTTAAAGATCCCAATCCAATGCATATTGATGCAACCTTTGTTCCCTTAAGACCCGGCTTAATTTTAATAAACCCAGATCGACCATGCCTACAAGCACAACAATTTAAAGATGCAGGCTGGGATTTAGTAAAAGCAGCGGCACCTTGTTTACCAAGCGATTGGCCATTATATTTGTCTAGTAAATGGTTATGCATGAATATTTTGCTATTAGATACCAAAAGAGTAGTAGTAGAGCGTCAGGAAGAGCTTAATATTAAGCTCTTTAAGTCACTAGGGTTTGAAGTGATTCCTGTAGATTTCAGGCATGTATATTCATTTGGCGGATCATTTCACTGTGTTACTTGTGATATACGTCGTGATAGCCGTTTAGAAGATTTTAAACTAATCAAAGAATAGAAGAAGCTCATGATAAATTGGAATTCATTTAAAAATCCTATGAAAATCGAGTTACCATACGTATTTTTTATTCTAACCAATCTTGTGACGGTAACAGCCCAAGAACAATTGTTTGTACAATATCCTGAATTTGGAGCCTTCAATCTTAGCTCTCGGTTAACAGGCAATAAAAAGCATTATAAATTTGGTGTCGTGTCTTTATTTTCTAATAACATGAAAACCGAAAATCTAAAGCTCTTAAATCCTTGTTGGGAAGAGCTAATTAATGAAATATCTAGCAAAAAATATCTTTCACAAGTAATGCAGCTTGTTGATGAAGATCTTTTTACTTGTGAATTAACGATTAGTTTATTTTCTTTTCCTGAAGGAGGGTGGGTCTCTCCACATGTGGATAATACTAATAAAGTATTAACACAGATTTTTTACTTCAATACTGAATGGAGCCCCCAAGAAGGTGGATGCTTAGGTATATTGAAGTCAGAAAGTATGGACTCATTGTGTTTTAAAATCTTACCATTGTCGTATTACTCAGTGTTATTACCCCGATCTGAGCAAGCTTGGCATATGGTTGAATCCGTTAATAGCGGCCCAAAAAAAAATCGTTTAACAATGCAAGTGGAATTTTGGAGAAATACTAGTGAGTAATCTCAATAAAGACGTTTCAATAAAATTGGATATCAACGCTATCAAAAATTCGCCTCTTCAAAAGACTCCATTTCATTATAATTTAATAAAGAATTTACTGTCTTTTGAAGATATTCAATCTCTTCTTGCACATTTGCCTCTAAGTAATTTTTTTTTATCTTCAAGAGCAGAGGGGAGTGACAAAGCTTATCAGGTACTGAACAAAATTTTAATTCCACTTTCTCAAAGAAAAACCATGATGGATCCTGAACTACCAGTTATTTGGCAAAATCTGATTATACAACTACAAAGTAAAGCCTATATTGACGCTTTAGAACATGCTTGCGGATTGCAGTTAAGTGACGCTTATCAAGAAATTACACTGAAGCGTTACGGCCATAATCATTATATATCTTCTCATACAGACAAAGAAGAGGTAAGAGCTACACATATGATTTTTCTAAATGAACGTTGGGAGAAAGAGTGGGGGGGAGAGCTATGTTTTTTAAATAGTAATCAAGAAATAACTAATCAATTTACACCAACCTATCAGCAATCTGTTTTTTTTATCCGTAGTGAAAACTCCTGGCATAGTGTTAATAAAATAATACATCACAATGAAGAAAGAATTGCGATTCAAGTTGCTTTTTGGAATACAACTCAAAGAACTGTATTACCTGGAAGACAAACTGTTTATATTTGATGAAAACCAATAGTATAAAAAGACAAATTTTTAGCCTACAACTTACGATCTGTTTAAGTTTTTTTGCGCTTACAATGCCAATTCCTGTATTAACATCACATTTTTTAAATACTCATTGGCACGGTATTAATCAACATACCTTACTGCTCGTTTCACTTGGGCTCTATCCTATAGGTGGGTTCATATCAACACCAATATTAGGTATAATATCCGACAAGTTTGGTAGAAGAAATACATTAATAACATGTTTACTTTTATCATTTTTAGCACAATTAGCAACTGCCGTAGCAGTAAAATTGTCTTCTATTGGGATGATATTAATTTTACGTTTTGTTGCAGGAGCCTTTGAAGGTAATTCAGCAATTGCTTATGCTAGTATTGCTGATTTATTCCCTAGCGAACAGCGAAAAAAATATTTTGGAAAAATAAATGCTGCTGTTACTTTAGGATGGATTTTTGGCCCGGTAACAGGAGGGTTACTAACAATCAGTTGGTTACACCACTATCAATATTCATTTCCATTTTTCGTATCTGCTTTGTTACACGCAATAGCTTTAGGAATAATTTATAGATATTTTAATGAAACAAAAAAAAGTATTGAATTGAAAAAAGAAATTACTGAAAAACTATCATTAGTAAATGTAATATTATTAAATAATAGGTATTTGCTAAAGCTTATTCTTGTTGGTTTTTTAATCACACTCGGCGTTGATAGTATATACCAATTTTTACCAATATTTTCTGCAGATAGATATCAGCTATCAACTGTTGAAATAGGATTAGTAACCTCTGCAATTTCATTATCAAAAGTAATAACAGGCCAAATATTAATTAGTAATATATTAACCTCTTTAAAAGAAACAAGTATTATTTGTATCTGTGCCGTCGTGGTTGCAGCAACGCTGTTCACTATATACTTCTGCCACTCTCTGGCTGTACTATACTTGTGCTTATTTATAATAGGGGCCTGTATTAGTATGATTGTTACACATTTAACAGCATTACAGTCTTCAAAATTTCCAGATAAACACCAAGGCGCATTGATGGGATTTATTATGTCATTAAGGATTTTCGGCTCAGGACTGCTATTTTTTTTATACAGCCTGACCGCTTACTGTTTTTCTCACAACTTCCGCTACTTGCCATTATTATTTGCAGCAATCTTAACCACATCGGGCGCACTTATGTTATTATGTATTCTTTCTAAGAAATCACCAAATAGGATTTTGATATGAGATTAGGCTTGAAACATCTATTTAGTAGAAAAAAAATATTAGTTAACCCTTATGAAAGCACCTCGCTAATAACTAAGCCCGTTCATGATGAAGCATCCTTCAGATATATTTTAAACCGACTAATTGCTTATACGTTTTCTGAGAAAAATAAACCGTATGCGATAAGCGCTGTACTTTTATCAATGCTCAGCATCATTTTAAACTTTTTGTCGCCCTATTTACTTAGCGAAACAATTCAATTTTTATCCAGTAAAGAAAAAAATAAAACATTACTTTCTGTATCAATGGACAGAAGAGCAATGATTATACTTTCTATGATAAGTTATTTCTTATCTCGTTCAATATTGAATGTTAGAGATCAGATTATGTTGCCTGTAATACTCAATACCAGGCAAGCAATTATTCAAGATATAACTGAGCATTTTCTTAAAAAAACGTTGATTGAAGATATCAATACTCCAGACTCAGATAAGGTTTTCTTGATTGATAAAGGATTTACTCTTGGAACCCTCGGGTCACTAATATTAACGCATATTTTTCCTGCTATGCTAGAGATCGTTATCGGTGGCGTTTGGATATCTAAAAAATTTGATAAAACAATCAGTTTGCTTCTTTTAACTCTAATGTCAGTAACTATGTTTTGGGGAGTAATATCATCTAAATCAATTGTTATTTACAGAGATAACTTGTTAAAAACCCGGGGCGCAGCTTGGGATAAAGTTATTAGTGTTATTTCTAGATATAAGGTCATTTATGATTTTTGCAAGCTAAATCTCGCCACATCTGATGTTAATAAATCACTAGATAAATTAACTAACGCAGAAATGATGGCTCAAACGCTTGATCTTCAAGCTGCTCTGGCTCAACAGATTCTTGTGTCTATTTGTACGATTTTAGCCTCTCTATATATTGGCTTAAATATCCAATCTGAAAAATACTCGTTGCAAGATTTTATATTCATTGTGACTTACTTTATGAGCTTAACTAATCTCATCCCTCAATTTGGTCAGGCAATTAATCAATTATTTGCTGCCATTCCAACTTTAAATTTAGTTTTTGGAAAACTAAAGATGCCAGACGGTGTAGTTGATTTATACTATGATAAACCATTTAAGCTTAGCTCGGAAATTGGCCCAACAATTAAATTTATAAATGTGGATTTTACTTTTCATTCAAAAGAGGGAACGCTAGAGCACATTTTAAAGAATGTGTCATTTACTATACCTGCTGGTCATAAAGTTGCATTGGTAAGCGAAAGTGGTGGAGGAAAAACAACAATTTTTAATTTGTTATTTGGTTATTATTCCCCAAGTAGTGGAAGAATAGAAATTAATGGGCAGGACATCTCTAAAATAAGCCTCAAGAGTTTACAAAAAAATATAGGATTATTCGGACAAAATCCAAATCTTTTTCAAGGAAGTGTAAGGCAGAATATTTGTTATGGCGCAGAAAATCCAGAAGACGTGACTGATGAAAAAATTTTGGAGATAGCTGAGGCAGTTAATTTAAAAGAATTTTTACTGGGCTTACCTGATAAATTAAATACTGATGTAGGAGTAGCTGGAAAATCTTTATCTGGCGGAGAGCAACAGAAAATTGCTATCTTAAGAGGGCTTTTTAAGAGAACTTTTATCCAATTTTTTGACGAAGTTACTTCTTCATTAGATAGTCATTCTGCAACTCAAGTATTACAACAAATTATCTACGGCCGTGAAAACACAACTTCATTAATCATTACTCATAAATTATCAGAGGTTGAGCATGCGGATAAAATTATTGTATTAGATCATGGGCGTATTATTTCTCAAGGCAAACATCATGAGTTGCTAAAAAAATGTGAGCTTTACCAAAAGTTGTGGCGCGCAAGTATTAAAAAAAGCACTTCAAAACTCATGAATACAGGATTAAGATCCACAGGTATATTTTTAACAACTGATGCTGCTGAAGAAAAGAATTTAAGTAACAATGTCAATCGCTTATAGTCGGATAACAGGACTGCATTACTGCAATCCCGTCTCCTAAGAACGCAGCATGCAACTTTCGCTGCACTACGCTCAAGCCTTGTTAAGACCAGTTATCAAACCAGTCCGGTCTATACACTCACTTCGTCAAGTTCATTTAACTCCCACCAGGGCGACCAGTGTGATTTGCAGTATCGAACTAATTGCTTTCTCCTACGACGTTCAAGTCGCTCAGCAATATATGCCTGATATTCTGGATCATACGGGTTTGCTTCGGCTTTAAACTTAATATGCCGCCTGATAGGGGTATGCGCAATTTCTAAGAGATCAATAAAAGTGACTTTTCCCTTTTTGTCTTTTATTTTATCGTAGAATATCCAGTGTCGATATGGGGTTCCGTGGAAGAACCTCCATTTTTGACTGATGTGTTAATTGGCGTTGAATAATGACCCCCTGAGAGGTGAAATTGGCGTTGAAAATTGCCCCCCCCTAAACGAGGTAAAATGCCCTGTGATTTTTTGTACAACACGGGGAGAAAAGAGGATGCTCATAA
>JAJOJD010000079.1 GCA_021208965.1 Gammaproteobacteria bacterium | reverse complement strand
CGACATCCTCACCATTCTGTTTGTGTTGTAGTAATTGTCAAATGAAAATATTGTCTCAGGAGAGGCTTCAGAAAATAGTTGATGTAATCGAGTCATATGTTCTTTTTCAACTTCAAACGATAATTGTTTTTCTTTTATAGCGATAATCATTACGCTAAATATGTCAATTAATAACATCGAATACATTCGAAACTGTCGTTTTTTACAACATACTCGGCTCATGATCGGAAATCGCCTTTCTTCTTCAAAAACAAATCGTCGTCGCTGATTGCGGGGTTCTTGCAAAAATTTAAGTACGGTAAGCAAATTTTGTTCAAATTGCATTTTTACGGTTGGTTCAACCAAGTCAACATATTGCCAAGTGACTAACGGTAATATTGCTTCTAATAATACCGCCTGATCACGTGCATAAACATGATGATTTAATAATAGAATTAAGCCATCTAAACAGAATAACACATCTCGGCTATGTGGGTCTCTCTGGACTAATCGAGATAAAATCCGTTGTTTCACTATATATTCCGACCATATCACGGCTTTTTGTACGACCCAAGCAGGGTAAAAAGGCTGCAGTGCTTGTTCTAACATACGAGAACGAAATGGATTGAAAGAGTGTTGGCAAAAATAGTACAGGGTGTAGTTAAAAAAACGTAGGGCCTCGTTATGTCCTAGGTGAGTACTTAATTTATCAACGAGTTGTTGATAATATATTTTCCGAATAGCAAAATCTGGCTCTTCTTCCAATACTTTCAATAATGTACGAGTAACATAGGGAAATATTTCAGGTGCGAAACGTATACTGGCTAAGGCTTTCATCATCCGAAATTTCAATTTCGGATCGGAATGTGTTAACAATACCAGCGAACGCACGACAGATTGTTTATCATTAAATTCAAACTGACCCATGAAGTTAAGGACATTTCGTTGTATGCCGCGAGTATATTCCAGATGCTTTAAAAACCACAATAATGGAAAATTTCCAACGAGGAAAATGACCGCATGTAAACAAAACGAAATGACCTTGAGTGCTCCATAGAGAGGAGATAATAAAATGTTAATTATTCCGTTTAAGATGTCAGACTTTACGCTATGACTAATGAGCTGCTTAGTATAAAAAACAAAATCACAACCAAGATTAGCAAAGGTAGCGTACGCGGCTAGCGCTTGCTCTATTGCATCAATCCAAACACGATCGCGAGCTTCATACATCAGTAAATTGAGTAGGCCAACTTGATCTTTATATTGAACCCGTGACATAGCATGAGGACAATCATGATACAGGCGAATCATATGATGCAAAAAATATCGTTCATGAGGTTTTTTTTGAAGATTGAGGTTGCTCATACACAGTGTCCAATGACCCAAATAGGATAATATGGCTTGCATGAGTGGAGTATCCGGCCATTTTGCCTCTTCTCCACACCGTACCAGCAAATCCAACTCATACATTCCAAAAATATCTCGAGGACTACGCGTTAAGAGGCGAAAATAATTCCTAAGTGCCGTTTTATTCTCTGCTAACAAGTTGGCGACATAGGTCCAAACCAATTGATAGGTTGGATCATAACGGTGTTCATCAATAAAACGTTTAGTGCCGTCGTTGCTGAATTCATCAAGAAAAGCATGAGATAGATAGCATGCGGTTAAATATTCTTGGAAACTGAGATGAATAAAATGATAATCCATTTCCAAGGGGTCTTCATTATAATCTCCTACCGCTTTTAAAAAGCCAGTGCTGAGTAAACGCTGTAACCCCCCTTGTTTCAATAAAACGTCCGAGTAGTTAGAAACGACGCGTGAAAACAATCTTTTTTGAATAATAATATTTCCTGTCGTAATTCCTTCATAAGCCAGTTTTTTTAAAAAATTCATAATTTCTTGGCTTTCGGTTAAAGCCATAACTTGTTCGCTGTTCAGTAATTTGAGCGTGTTTAAACGTTCTTCTGATAATGTCTTGCGTAAATAGCGTCTTACAATTTTTTCAATCATAAACCCATAGAGATCAGACATAACAACGTCACCTACGATTAAACGATCAGAATTCACTTGCCAAACACTACATAGGAGTTCTAAATGAATAGGAACCGAGCAAATTTGGCGAATTTTGGGTCGGTCATCTAGCCAATTAATGAGAAGATCTTCCAAAGGCGCATCGATGCTTCCATGGCGCAAAACATAAGAAGAGCCTCTTGAACGCTGTTGTTTTGAAGTATCCTCGTCCGTATGGTCAAAATATCTTTTAATATATCGTGGGATATCTTCTTTAATAAATCCAATATTCTCCAAAACAATATCGATAGGTTGATTAATGCGTGCATAAGGCCGAGAAGTAATTAAAACTTTCAACGCAGAGCCTGGACAATGCGTCATAACGGACATCAGCGCCTCGCAAGCAGGATGTTGGCGATCAGATACCTCATCATAACCATCGAGTATAAACAAAATAGGTTGTTGACTCTGTAATAGCAACTGCCAGAAAGCTTCCACTTGGTTTTCCAACAGCAAATCAGGGAAATGGCATAAAATCATTTCATAAAGAATACGATGAATTCGCTGCTCTTGTTCCAGCTTTCGATGGTTGGCTACTTTCTTGAGTTGAAACGTGAAAATCCATTTTATTTCTTTCAACCACAAATCGTCTGTTGCCCAGCGATAAGTTTGATAATGACATAATGTCGTTTTACCGACCCCCGCTCGACCTAACATCAGTACAGAGCTTGGGATTCTTTCCCATGAACCATGGACGTGTTGATCAAATAGTTCTTCAATTTTAACAATCTGCTGACGCTCAATCGTATCTGTTGGGTAAAATGATCTCTCTTGGTCACGCTCTTCGTGATGAATGTTCTGATAACGCTGCGTAGCTATCACTTCTTCTTGCCGTTTTTTTATATTTTCTTCCACGATGGCTAAATTAATAAATAATTGATCAACACGAATAGTTCGCATCTCATCACCGACATCCAGGCGCACTAAAGCAATATCATCACGTTGATACCAAATTTTTAAACGGTGACGTATGAAATCACATTGGTCATGATTCACTGAAATCGGCAAGCTACGTGCAGAAGATAAAAGTGTTATTTGTTGAGATACCTGATTCAGCTGTTCCGTCGTCTTTGTTGCGTAGAGTTCTAGGTTATCCACCCTTTGCGATAATTGCTCAAGAATACGCGTGACTGTGTCGCTAAACTGATCCAATACGGTGTGTTGATCAAAGAGAAGTTCTGCCAGTTGGTTTAGATGAGAATCTTCGGTGTGCCTAGATTCTTGTTCAGCTTCCTCATTAGATAAGTTGTTCGCTTCTTGAATCGCTTGTAAATACGTCGCAACATTGTGATTAAGCGTTTTGAGCTCGCTGTGCAAAGAGGTGAAATTTGACTGTAGAGTAATCGATGTTTCGGTGTTTTTTTGATACAAAGAAGATAGCTCACCTACAATTCTCAACAATGCAAATTCAACTGCCTCCGAGATTTCTATCCTTTTTTCTATCACCTCTTTATTGATTTTATCAACATAAAAAGTACGTATTCCTTTTTGATAAAAAGTGTCAGTGCGAAATAAAGCGATATATTCTCGTGCTAGATTTAACGTCTCGTTAATCTCTCTAACAAATGAGACATAAGCGGGATCTTGGCGAAACTTGTCTAACAATGTATCAAGTCGATTCACTCTCTCTTCTAAATTCGCAATATTTTTTCTATTTTTCTCAGATTGCTTTTTAATATGATAAACTCGTTGAACGCTATAAAAAACAGTTGTTACTGTTTTAGCAAGTACACTAGCCAGCATATCGACATTTCCTTAAAAATATAAGTTTGATCGAATCCATGATAAACCAATTATGCTGGAGTAACCAAGTGCTTGTTAAATATTATTTTTTAAACAGCTTTTTAGCGCTACGTTCTAGCTTTTTGTCCTTTTATAGCTGTAGTAGATAATCAACCAGCAACGGAATAGGGCGGCCTGTTGATGCACGGTGTAAGCCAGTTTTGATAGAAGCCGTTCCGGCAATATCCAGATGTGCCCATGCATATTTTTTAGTAAATCGCGCTAAAAAACACGCGGCAGTCGTTGATCCCGCTGCGGCACCCCCGATATTTCTCATATCAGCAATCGATGAATTTAGCATCGCATCATAGGCCTCGCCTATTGGTAATCGCCATACACCATCTTGGCTTGTTTTTGCTGCTTGCTGAATTTTTTCAGCAAGGGTTTCATCATTACTAAACAATCCGCTATTAACATCCCCCAAACAGGTGATAATTGCACCCGTTAATGTCGCGATATCAATCACGGATTGAGGCTTATAGCGCTCCACATAGGTCAATGCATCACACAAAACAAGCCGACCTTCAGCGTCCGTATTCAATACTTCAATGGTTTGCCCTGAAAGGCTTGTGATAACATCTTCTGGTCGATAGGCATCCGTACCAGGCATATTCTCTGCGGCGGCAATAACGCCAATCAAGTTGATTTTCAATTTTAACTCAGCGGCAGCTTTCACCGCGCCAAAGACGGATGCCGCACCACTCATGTCGTACTTCATTCCGAGCATACCCTCAAAAGATTTGAGATTGTTACCACCAGTATCAAACGTAATTCCTTTTCCAACAAGAACATGTGGCGCTTTTGTTTTAGTTGTTCCGGTATATTCTAGAATAATCAGTTTGGATTTTTGTTGGCTTCCTTGACCTACCGCAAGAATTGCGCCAGCGCCAATTTTTTTGAGTGCTTTTTCATCAAGAATTTTTACAGTGATCGTTTCGTATGCTTTTGAAAATAATTTGGCTTGTTCTGCCAGATAATTTGGCTGACAAATATTGGGAGGACAATTGGCCAAGTCCATCATTGTCGTCATGCCCTGAACAATGGCAGAGGCTTGTTTGATGCTTTCTTCTAAGTTTTTATCAAGCGTTGTGGTAACGATCGTTATTTCTCGTAACGCCGATGTTTTAGGCGCTGATTTATACGGCTCAAATCGATATGTGGCATGTTGTAGAGCAATCGCAATAAAGCGTATCGTATGATTGATATCGGCGTCTTTTAATAACACATCATCTATCGAAAAACTAACAGACTTGTAATGTTGGCTTTCAAGGTATCCTGCCACTTTTTCCATAGCTTTTCTAAAAGCGGCACTCGTTAATCCCTCAGGTTTACCTAGATTAACGAGCAAAATTTGCGTGGCTTTGACGCGTTTGCTCATTGGAGAAAAAAAAGAAACATCGCCAACATTTTCCAAAGAAGTTGATTTTTTTAAAAAAGCGGTTAATGCGCCATCAAGCGCGCCATCGATGTTTTTAGCATGACTTAATAAATGTTTTTTTTCCCACACAGGTAAAATCAAACAATCGGTCATGGCAGTAAAATTCGTGGCTGTTTTGAATAAAAGGGTCATGCTTAATTCCTTTTGAAGGATAAATAATCATTGTATAGGTATTCTTAAAGCATGTAAAATGCTTGCATGTTAAATACCCTGAATTATAGTAAGTACTACAATGATTATCACTCGTTATCTGGCTAAAGAAGTCTACAGCACCGCTTTTGCCGTGACATTGGTATTAGTCCTCGTTTTTTTAGGCAATCAGACGGTACGCTTTCTTTCTCAGGCGGCAACAGGCGGAATACCCGCCAGCGTCATTTTACATCTGATTATGCTTGAGCTTCCGTACCTTCTAGGTTTGCTATTACCGCTTGGCCTATATTTAGGCATTTTAATTGCCTACAGTCGACTTTACGCCGATCAAGAAATGACTATTTTATTTTCAGCGGGAATGAACCATTGGCAACTATTTCGTATTACCTTGTCAATCAGCGGGATCATTTTTCTTATTGTCTCCACGTTGGTTTTTGGATTAAATCCCTATTTAGCGGAGAAAAAAAACAATTTGATGACAACAAAAACAGCCAAAAATTTAGTGGCAGCTTTAGTGCCTGGCTCGTTTAAAATTAGCCAGCAAGGCCAACGTGTTATTTATGTTGGAGGTGTTTCTAGAGACCATAAAACAGCAAAAGATTTATTTGTCGCTGATTTACAACCCTTAGACAGTGATGATCCTTCAGCAATGCGAAGTTGGACAATTACGGCTGCAAAAGAAGCGTTTCAAAAACGTGATGTTAATAGCCATCAATTATTTATTGTTGCTCAACAGGGCCATCGATATCAAGGTTCGCCAGGCAGCCAGGATATTGATGTCAGTACGTACAAACAATACGGGGTGGAGTTGCCTGAAGAAGAAGATATTGTGTCTACCAGTAAAGATGAACTGCCTAGCTGGATCCTATTCAAAAAAGCCCAGCACGACGTTCATTATGCTGTTGAATGGCAATGGCGCATGGCGCTACCCATTTCAGTGGTGTTGCTTTCAATTATGGCACAATTATTAAGCCGTGTTGCTCCGCGACAAGGAAGATTTCAGCGATTAATGCCTGCATTATTAATTTATATTATTTATGCCAACTTAATTTTTATCGGACGAAGTTGGATGTCACATGGGCAAATTCCCGCTTGGTTAGGTTTATGGTGCGTGCATGGATTATTATTGCTGCTCATCCTTATATTAGCTTTCAACAATAGACGAGTGTAATCAATGAATATAGGTTTATTACAACGTTATTTGATCATGACGATTATCAAATCAACGATGGTGGTGTTAACGATTGCTTTTGCTGTCGATCTTTTCATTCAATGCTCAAATGAAATACGCAATATTGGCGATGGGAATTATACGATTTCAAAGGCATTGCTATACGTTCCGATGATTATTCCTACGGATCTTTATTCATTTTTTCCGATGATAGGTTTACTGGGCGTCTTGATTGGCTTAGGCGCGTTAGCGTCTAGTAATGAACTATTAGTGATGCGTGCATCAGGGTTTTCTTTAATCAATGTTGTTCAAGCCGTCTTTTGTTCTGCTTTTATTATTGGAATAATTGCGGTCAGTTTTGGAGAAATTGCGGCACCAGTTTTATCCTTACAAGCGCATTATATGAAACAAGAAGCGATAACCGGTCATCCTGTCGTACAAACAAAAAAAGGAGCGTGGATACATGTCGGCGATGATTTTATTCATATCACTCGAGTGCTAGATCGTGCCAGTTGGTTTGGTGTGACGCGTTATCACTTTAATCATCAAAATGAGTTAACATTGATTGCATGGGCGAAATTAGTTGAATATCGTGATCACCGATGGCTTGCGTCTTCTATTCGCCAGACCCTTTTATTTCACGACCACACTTCTGCAAAAAATTTAGAAAATGACGTTTGGGATATTTCTCTGAAACCAGATGCGTTAACCTATAACTTTGATGATGCTCATCAAATGTCCTTGTTTAAGCTATATGATTTCATTCGTTATCGTGCAGAAGCCAAATTGCCTCTTAATCGTTATCCTTTAGATTTTTGGCAACGCACACTTCAACCCGCCGCAATGTTAGTAATGATGCTATTAGCTATTCCCTTTGTTTTCGTATCTGCACGTTTTGGAACAGTCGGTGTAAGAGTCCTCATGGGCGTTATCGTCAGTCTGGGATTTTATTTAGTCAGCCAATTATTTGGGCAAATTAGCATTGTGTATCGTGTTCCTGCATCGCTTGGTGCATCATTACCGATTATTTTGTTTTTCCTATTGAGCGTATACTTACTGCGACGGGTGAGATGATAACAACTATGTGTGCTTATATCGACAGTAGTGACTAATACCGCAACCTTCGCATTTTGGCGCTCGGG
>JAJOJD010000037.1 GCA_021208965.1 Gammaproteobacteria bacterium | reverse complement strand
GCTTTCTATTTTTGGCTAAATCATTACGTTTTTGAGATTTAACCCGATTTGGTTAGAATCAACTATGTTTCGAGATATTTTTATAAATGATTTATAACAATCACGCCACCGTAATTTCTTTGAGCCGCGCATTTGCTATCACAATTATTTTACGCATCAACGCAGTGAGAGCCACCATTTTCTTTTTACCTCGTCCAATAAGAGATTCATAAAAAATACGTAAAGAAGAATTCGAATTTCTTGCCGACATTGCCGCTAAAAACAGCATTGGTTTAATGCCCACTCTACCATGCCCGGTGTACCGATATCCTTTCATTTGGCCACTATCATGCGCAATCGGGGCAACACCAACCAATGATGCAATTTCACGGCGATCTAAGTTTCCAAGCTCTGGTATTAGTATTAATAAATCATTTGCAATGATTTGACCTATTCCAGGAACTGTCATTAAAACACGTTGTTTTTCTTTTAAATCCTTGTCTTCATCAATAAGTTTATTCATCTCAGTAGTGATTTCCTGTATTTCGGTTTTTAGCGCTTCAATGATCGTTTCAATACTTTTTTTAATGCCATTGACCCTGGGCCCTTGAAGACGATTTTTTTCAGCGACCAGCATTTGCTTTAAATCTTTTCTTCTTTGCGCAAGCTCAAATAACTGGCAAGCATGCTGGCCAGGAGGATTAAATAAAGAAAGTGATGCATGACGTTCTTGAGCGTAACGAGCAAGACTTCGTGCATCAATAACATCTGTTTTTGCTTCATTGCCATAGGAACGAATAAAGCTTTTTACTTGTTTTCCACTGGCTCTATGAACAGAAAATCCTTCGTCACATAAACACAGCAAAAGATGCATTTCATGACCACCAGTAACCTCAAGCACACACAGTCCTGTTTTCAATATTTCTTTTTTTTCTTTGATAAAATCTGTTATTCCCAAAGCAGTATTATCATAAGATTTTGTTGTTTTTGAACCGTGAATTGCAGCAACAAAACTATTTTTCCAATATCAATACCAAGATAATTGTTATATGATTTCATGTCGTAGCCTCAATAAGTTTAGAGTATTTAAGATTGTAATCGGGAGTACATAAAGTATCCCATTCAACTATTCAAACGTATTGAGAGCTTGGGCTAGAGTACCTTGATCCTGACGATTGTTAGAATCCATCGGGGCTCGGTCGCTCACGCCCGTCTCTCTCTCTTGTTAACGAGAGGGAGATCTTTTCGCTCTCTGCAAGATAAATTACACAAGGTTTTTCATCTTACAGGAAGGATATTATCAGAATTTAAACTTACAATCGGGGCCGCACCTCTATATGGGGTTAGATATCAAACGACATTTCAAACAAAAATGTGCTATTATGCGTTCATATTAGAGTGTGTAGTAATAAGAATAAGTATTAACAGGAATATAGAGATGAGTGGAAATCATGCACATGTGCATTCAACTGCTTCCCACCAAAACGAAAAACGTCTTTGGATTGCATTAAGCCTAACATCAGCCTTCTTAATAGCGGAAATAATCGCCGGTTTTTTGACAAACAGCCTAGCACTTTTGTCAGATGCGGCACATATGTTTACCGATGTATGTGCGCTGGCTATTTCGCTCGTAGCTATGGGCATTGCCAAACGGTTTCAGGATACACGCAGAACGTTTGGGTATCACCGTTTCGAAATTTTAGCAGCTGCTTTTAATTCAATATTGCTATTTTTAGTAGCTATTTATATTTTATATGAAGCATTTTTACGTTTTAAAACACCGGCTGACATTCACACGACAGGAATGTTGATTGTTGCTACTTTTGGTTGGGCGGTAAATATAGCCAGTATTCGATTGTTACAAGGTGGTAAAGACGAAAGTTTAAATATTAAAAGTGCTTATTTAGAAGTATGGAGTGATATGCTCGGATCAATTGGTGTTATCGTTGCAGCACTTACCATTTATTTTACTGGATGGGCCTGGATGGATTCTCTTATTGCGCTTGCCATTGGCATGTGGGTTTTACCACGTACGTGGGTATTATTAAAAGAAACGCTTAATGTTCTTTTAGAGGGAGTGCCCAAAGGAATGGATATTAAAACTATACAAATAGCTATGTGCAAAATACCAGGCATTCTTAACTTACATGACTTTCATCTTTGGGCTATTAGTAGCAATAAAGTCAGCTTAACGGCTCACATTGTCTATGATGGTGCGTATTCAAGCGAAAAACAGTTATTACCTGCATTACGTATGATACTGGAAAAAGAATTTTCGATTCATCATACCACTTTTCAGTTTGAAACAAACCCTTGTATGGAGACAAACAAAGACATCCATTGTCATTATCTTCCATAAATAATGCGAGCATTTTTTTATAACCACACATTCTTCAGCATGTAAACAGCATTCAAGAATCTCAATGGCGATTGACATTGCGCCATATTTTCCATCCCTCTGTCATGACATATAAGCTGATTAGAAATCCTATGCATAAATCAGGATAGCGAGAATGTGTTAAAACAATGAACCCACCTGAAAAGATCACGCTTGAATTGACAATAATATCAGTGTAGGTAAATATCCAAGTCGCTTTCAAATATGCCTCGCCTTGACGAAAAGGTGTGAATAATTTTAATATACTGGCGTTAATTATTAAAGAGAAGCTGGCGACAATGATCATAATCGTGCTATTCGGTAAATCACCTAACCACGCGCGACTAACCACTTCTGTGAGAGCAATAATGCCAAGTAAAAAAGCAATACTCCACAGCACATGGAAGAAATAATTTTAAACTGCGCACTGCGACCTACCGCCATTAAGATAATACTATAAGCAAGCGCATCTAATAACATATCTAACGAGTCGGCTATCAGGCCTGTAGATTGTGCCAGCTGCCCGAAAATTATACCCATCACAAACATAAGGGCTTTTAAAAATAAAGCAATCCATAAAATTTTTCTTTCTGCATTTTTTGCTATTTTTTGACATTCACAATTACTCATCCATTCCCTCTTTAAAAATTACGTGGGTTCGCAGAAGAAGTTAATGTGATCTTGTCAGAACTTATTTGGATTTTTTATTATTATTTTTTTATACTACCCTCATTCATGCCATCACTGCAATTTCGAATAATACTAATTTTTTACCTGTAAACGGTTGCATTGAATAATGCAACCGTTTTTTTCCATAAAAAAATGTGCGGCCGTGTTGATCGCACACCCAACGTTTAACGACTTTGACTGCCCAAGCGTAATCCCGTTGCCTGATGACCATGCGCATGTTTATGATCATGACCGCAGTGTTTTTTACTGTTATGTTCATGGTCATGATTATGACTGTGATCGTGCCCGCTATCCTCTCCATGATCATGGTGGCCGTGATCATGACTATGATCGTATTGAGATAACTCAATATGTCCCGAGCTTTGAGAAAAAGCAGTATATCTTGACGTTGATAGCTTTGGCACTATTTGTTGCCCAGAAGAGATTGCTTGTCCTTGAGTAAGTAGATGCTTCTTATCCATATTTAATAATCGCAAACCATTAAAAACAACGAGAAATGACGTCCCCATATCTGCTGCTATTGCCATCCACAGTGTCGTTTTGTTTGCAAAAGCTAAAGCAACAAAAAGCGCTTTTACAAGAACTGAAAAAGCAATATTTTGTTGAATCACATTAAGCACTCCCTGTGAATGGTTGATCAACCACGCAAGTTTTCCTAAATCATCCGACATAAGTGCAATATCAGCTGTTTCGATAGCGGCATCAGAACCTGCGGCACCCATAGCAATAGCAAGGCTGGCCGCCGCCATTGCTGGAGCATCATTAATGCCATCGCCGACCATAGCAACATATTTATATCTCGATACCAATGACTCTACTTGCTTTACCTTATCTTCTGGTAGTAATTCCGACCAATATTTATCGATTTTCACCGCCTCAGCAATTGCCTTAGCTGTCCCTTGATTATCCCCCGTTAACATAACGGATTGAATCCCCGCTTGCTTTAACTCTTGTATAGCATCTTTGCATTCCGGTCGTAAGGTATCCGCAACCCCGATTAAACCACAGATTTTTTGATCATGCCCCATAGCAATGACAGAGTGACCACTATCCTCCAGTGCCACCATCTTATCGTGCACATCAGCAGGTTCATTATCACCCATTTTTTCATGTACTAATCGATGACTTCCTATCCAATATACTTTATTATCAATAACCCCCTCAGCTCCTTTTCCTTGAATAACCGAGAAATTGCTTGCTGATTTATTAACAACGATACCCTCAGCCTCTGCTCGACGACGAATAGCACGTGCTAAAGGATGATTACTATGCTCTTCTAATGCAAGCGCTAGCGTTAACAACTCTGCATCGCTCTGCCCTTCTAATGCGATAAGCTGTTGTACAGTAGGCTCACCACTAGTTAGCGTTCCTGTTTTATCGAAGGCGATGGCTTTAAGTCGAGCAGGTGTTTCAAGATGTATTCCCCCTTTAATGAGAATGCCAGCACGAGCAGCTGCACTTAAACCAGCAATAATACTGACGGGTGTTGAAATGACTAACGAACAAGGACAAGAGATGACTAAAATAACTAATGCTTTATATATCCAGGGTGCCCATTCAGCACCTGTTGCAAGCGGGGCTACGAGCGCAACTGCAAGAGCAAATAGCATCATTGATGGTGTATAGTATTTTGAAAATTTTTCAACAAACTGTTCGCTCTCAGATCTTCGTGATTGCGCTTCTTCAACCATGTGAATAATACGTGCCAGAGTAGAATCAGCTGCTGCTTTTGTCACTCTGCATTCAATAGCATTATCACCATTAATTGTTCCTGCAAATAATTCATCGCCTACGTTCTTTCTAACCGGCATAGATTCTCCTGTAATAGGAGCTTGATTGACTTCTGTGGATCCTGAAATGAGAACAGAATCCATAGGAATTCTTTCACCAGGACGTACTATAATTGTCGCGCCAACGGTGACTTTTTCAATTGGTAACTCTCTAATCTCCTGCTGACTTTCTAATCTTTCCAACGTGGCGTCGTGATCATGATCGTGACTATGCCCCTCATGATCATGGTTGTGGTCATGATCGTGGTGGGTGTTTGTAAGAGTACTCTGTTTCACACGAGCTGTTGGTGGAGTGAGATTCATCAATGCGCGAATCGCTTTCCGCGCACGGGCGACATTCCAAGACTCTAAAAACGACGAAGAAGCAAATAAAAAAGCAACAGTAGCCGCCTCAAACAACTGATTAATCGCCGCAGCTCCGATCATAGCTGTGACCATTAATACATCAATATCCGCACGAAATTGGCTAACAGCACGCAGTGCTTTGGGAAAAACATACCAACCTCCTG
Organism: Gammaproteobacteria bacterium; assembly: GCA_021208965.1. Taxonomy (GTDB): domain Bacteria; phylum Pseudomonadota; class Gammaproteobacteria; order JAGOUN01; family JAGOUN01; genus JAGOUN01. The sequence continues at coordinate 2,399 of JAJOJD010000037.1, read as the reverse complement.
TGATAATAGAAGCGGTATAGAGAACAATTGCAGCCGTGGGAGGATAAGGTTGATTGTTTTGCTCTTCGCCAACAAACGCCTGCGCCGACTTATCTGCGACTGCATTCACGACCAACCCCGCCCCTAAATTTAAAGCACTGGCAAGCGCCATAATGGTGCGTCCATTTTTCTCCCAAAATGTTTTATCATCTTGAGCCTGACTCACGTGATCACTCCATGAAACAGCTGTCATCCCCGTCTCCGAGACAGCTTGAGTAACCGTTTCTACCGTGGGTAAAGTGTCGATCTGTTCAATACTTAATTTTTCATTGAGCAAATCAAAGGTAAGGCGTTCTTCCCTTTCATTGACGAGAGGCAGTAAAACACGTTTAAGAATAGCGACTTCATTGGCACAATCCATGCCTTCGATTTTAAATACTAGTTTCATAATGACACCTGCTGCGATTAAAAAAAAAACGATTAAAAATTTAAAAAACAAGCACAGTCTAACTTGAACCTTAAGATTAATGTCAATATAATGAGGCGAGAATTATTGAGTATCAATATGTCTAAAAAATAACCAATACAGGAGGCTATTTATGCGACATCTTACTATTGGCGAATTAGCAAAACATACACAAGTGAGCAAAGTCGCACTTCGTTATTATGAACGTGCCGGGTTATTTCCTTCTGTGACACGCCTCCACTCTGGGTATAGGGTTTACTCTGAAAATATTGTTGAACGCATTCAATTCATTAAAAATGCGAAATCAGTCGGATATTCACTTATAGAAATTCAAGGACTATTAGATTTACAAGAAAATAAAACCGTCAAGTGTGAAAAACTTCGAGATCTTGTTTTAAAAAAACAAAATGCGATTCATGAAAAAATTTTAGCTTTGCAAAAAATAGAGCAAACACTGCAACATTTTATTGCCACATGTGAGGGCCAGGATTTAATCAACAAATGTACCATTTAAAAAAACTGTACTATGAAGGGTAATAGCGTTTAGTTAAATGAAGTTAATACACTTACTTGTCAATAACGCATTATCAGATGACGTTGATGTTGTTATCCGTTTTATCGATTAATTTTTGATAAGAATTTTCAGCTTTTGCTTCAGAATGCCATGAAAATAAATACTTTCTAATAAGATGGTCTAAGTAAATCCTCAATCTTTTTATATTGTCATATTTTCCACTGATATAATATCCCAAAATCGCCGTAATAAAAACAAGGCTTTGAATAGTAATCGGTTTTAATGTTTTCATAATAACAGGAAAAAAATCACACACTGTCAGTAAACTCATCATTACGCTATAGACCACCAATATCGCCATGTTATGCAAGCTGTTATTCGCCCCATGCCAGGATCACTGCCATTGAATTAAGCAATTTGTGACGAGTAAATTTATTTGGGTAGTTGCTTTTTTCTGCTATTATGCGCTATTTAAATTTGACTTAATTAAAGGAATAGTGATTATGAAAAAAATGAAGCAGTGTCATTAATTTGCAAGAAACTCAATAGCGTGGAATATATCAATAAACATAAGTCTAACCCGACAGCTTTTATTCGCGTAAGAAAGCTCGCTTTTATTACCGTTTTTGTTCTTATTTTACGAAACAGTGTAAAGTCATTACAGCTCATGCTCAATGAATTCATCTTAGAAACCAAGCAGTGTTATACCATTACATCCGGTGCTTTTACCAAAGCAAGAAAAAAACTGAAACATACCGCGTATGTTGAGCTCAATACGGATATTGTTGATCTTTATTATAGAGATGGTGATATCAAGCGGTTTAGAGGATATCGACTTTTAGCTTTTGATGGTTCTAAAATTACTTTGCCGCAAGGCGAAGCCATAAAAAATGAATTTGGATCAAAGCCTATTGCAAATCAAGCAAATGGGGCATTAGGAGAATATTCACGAGCAAGTTACCAGGCTTGTTACGACGTCTTAAACAATATTGCTGTTTCTTCTATTCTAGGCCATGGATCTTCGTATGAAGTTGATCAAGCGATAAAGATGATCTACGCATTAAAGTCTGATGATCTTCTACTTTATGATAGAGGTTATGCTTCTTATTATTTTATGGCGACTTTATTGGCGAATAAGAAGAATTTTATTATTCGGTTTCCCAAAATCTCGTTTAAAGAAGTACAAGCAGTGTTTGATGATAATACGGTAACAAGTCGTATTGTGACAATAAATTCGCCTATTAAGCACAAAAAGGAAGTTGAAGAAAAAAAATTGCCTAAAAAAATTAAAATAAGATTAATCAGATTAGAATTATCTTCGGGTGAGATCGAGGTTTTAGCCACTTCATTACTTAATGAAGAAGAATTTACTGCAGAAGATTTTAATTATTTATATTCTTTGCGTTGGGGAGTGGAGACATTTTTTTCTAAAATTAAGGG
>JAJOJD010000063.1 GCA_021208965.1 Gammaproteobacteria bacterium | reverse complement strand
TGATAATTTTGAATTTAAATTCATTGCTATAACTGGCTTGTTTCTTTCCCATTTATCACTCCTCAAGTGCATTGAAGTGTGAAAGGAGTCTAACTCAATTCCTGTCCAAGTTTTTGGGCGCACCATAAATCGTCTTTCTAGCAGAGCATTGTTTTTGGCATCCGACATTGTATGATTCGTGGCGAACGATTATACTCACCTGGCTTAAAAGCAGTAATATTGTGTAAAATTTGAACCATTCAACAAAGCCGTACTAAACTAAGGAATCTTTATGCAATCTGGACTTTCAAGGCCACAGCGTCGAACATCTTTAATTGCTGCAAAACCACAAGAAAATCTGGAGGCAGCACAAGATCATGCGTATAAAATGCTGATTGCTTTACCGACTAATAGCGCGGAAAGACTGCATGATTATTGGCATTATACGCAAGTAATTCCTGTTTCTCCTGGAGAAGCGATTTCGGACAACGTAGGTTCGACTACGATTGTGTTGCAAGCTAGTGACAAGCATCTGACTGCGTATTGGCAATCGATTGACAGGGTGCATTCGTGCTCAGTTCCCTTGTCAGATAGAGAAGCTCAGTCAATTTTCACGGAAGCTAACGCATTACTAACAATCAATGATGAAACTAAAAAAGAAGCATTGATTCGGCGAACGATAGCTAAATATGGTTGCAGTTACCTAGGGCCATCGGTTTTGGTTGCTCACGCAGATGAGGCTAGTACTTTATCCGTATATTGGTTAGCCGGTCAGCGCATTCAACAAAGAAAGCTATCTTCTAAAGATAGTGAGATAGCGCTTTTGTTAGGACGACTTTCTGTTGAATCGCAACAATCATTTGATGATATGAATATTATTAACAGGGTAGTTCAAAAATACGAATGCTCTAGAGTCGATGTAAACCTGCCTTCACCGCCTAATTATCGTAGTTTCCATGCAGTTCAGCTTGCTTATGTATACAACGAATATCAATTATCACCAGCGCAATTATGCGAGATCGAAGAAATTGCTCAGCAAATGATCGAAGCATTTTCGCATACAACCGTCGTGAATGAGAAACATTTGCAAAATATCGCGCCATTAGCGATGCTGAAAAACGCCAAATTGTTACATTTTTTATTGGCTGCGATGGTGACTAAGATTCGCGATGAAGCGCTATTTAGCGAAGAAAAAGTGCACGCCTTAACAACATTGCTTCAATATGCAGATAAAAACATGCTTATCGCAAATGATATCATGGAAGCTTTGTCTATAGTGGCAGAACGGTTGCATAATATAAAAGTGAATGACCCTAGCATACTTTCACGTGGCTTAGCGAGCTTAAATGCGCTTTTAGATACGGCGATGACAGTGAATATTGTCGATGTTGATGAGAATAAATTAGAAAATGTTACACAGTGTCTCGAAGAACTTTCTAACACCTCAGATCCCTACCATGCTGTTGCAGTAGAGTATGCAAAACAAGCCTTTTTACGAGTTACCGAACAAAAAACAGATTGGGAGCAAGGGTTAAGTGCTTCTTATGAATTAGTGAATGGAGTTGTTCAGCTCGGCTTTGCTATTCTGGATAAATCTCCTAGCGACATTATTAATTCAGTGATCGGTATTTACGGAGCGGTGCAAGGTATACAAGGTGCGATAAAAGGTAGTCAACACACTTGGTTTTTGCACGTGCGCACCTTGAAGTTGATGGCTCAGCACGATCCTAAGAAATTTTTTGACTATATTTTTGAATTAGAGGGTGAACAACGCCGGCAAAGTTCGCGCTTTTCCAATAATGCTTTTTCGACACAATTTGTAATTAGTTTAATCGAGATTCTTGATCGTATGGTGCATGATAAAACGATAAATGAATTGATTGCTGTGAGTGTTAAAAATAATGAGCGTTTACTTCCTGCACGTGAGGCGGCTGTCGGATATTATGCGAAAATTTTTACTCACCCAGAACGTTATGGTAATGACAGGAGTATGCGACAATTAGTGTTACAAAAACTATTCAATGCCTGCTCGATTCCCGAGCCGATGTTACAACGTGCTGCAAAATCTGCAGCACAGGAAGTTTATGGATATGCCGAAAGTCGTAAAAGAGAGGGGCTAGGGTTTTGGAGTAACGATTTTTCTTTAGTCTCAGATTATTGGGCCACCAGTGCACTGATTGGACTTCAACCAGCAGATCCCCATTTTTCTTACCCAACAGAAACCCCAGCCTTAACCAATGATTATGTGGCCGAAGCGATACGCACTAAATACCCTCTTTTCTATAGCATTGAAGGCATGCGTTATGATTCTTACCAAACCTTGAATAATACAGTGTTGAACCAAGATCTGGAAACGTATATTCCTGTGAATGCTACCCAAAGTGGGAAAAAAGATGAATTATTTGATTTATATGAAGGAGTTCGTAATTTCTTAAATACAGAAGAAAAAGTATTGTTAATTCACGGTAATGCAGGTTCTGGTAAATCACTTTTTGGTCGTTACCTACAGCATGCTTTGTGGAATGAATATCAACATGGAGTGACTTGGGTTCCTGTATTTGTGAGTCTACCCGGCCTGAAAGATCCTATTCGAAACGCGATTCGTGGTACATTGATTAATGAAGGGTTTAGCGATAACGACGTGAGGCAGCTTAAACATGACCGTACTAAATTGTTGTTTATTTTAGATGGTTTTGATGAAATTCAAGCGAAAGACAATTTGTATCGTTCAAACAAATTCGATGAGTGGGAATGCAAAGTACTGATCACCTCTCGAACAGAATATTTACTAAGTTTAGGAAATTATTACCATTATTTCGCTGATTCTTCAGTGGCGAACGTTCGCGAATATTATATCCGTCCTTTTGATCGAGCCCAACAGCAATCTTTTTTTGCTAAAATGATCAGCAAGGGATTAACCGGTTTCAATAGTATTCAAGCGTGTGAAGAGGCGATTGCTAAAATTCCAGGATTAAATGCATTAATTACCACCCCGTTTATGTTAAGAATTATTGTAGACATATTACCTACGCTACAAAAAGAAGACGATCCTCGCAAAGAAATCACTCGTGCCTTTGTCTATGAATCATTCACCGAGCGAGAATTAGAAGCCAAAAAATATAAATTGAGGTTGCTGTCGGATCAAATGATCATTCCGAAAAAATTTGATGAAGTACTCTCCTTTAGGAAATTTTCGATGGATTTGGCGGCGAATATGTTTGTCAGAAGAATAAACAGCGTGATAGACAAAGGGGATGATTATCGCTTTGCTCGAGAAGTTGAAGACTATTGGGATCGATTTTTTGGTAATCATTCTCCCTCACTTATTGCGTCTCGTTATGGTGCGCCGCTTATTTGCGTGGGCCGTAACCAATCATTTCGTCATAAATCGTTATTAGAATATTTTACGGCAAAAATGTTAATGGCGGAAATAGAGCTAATACAACAAGAAGAAATTGACTCGATTAGCACATCTAGCTTTTTAAATCAACGTTCAGTTCATGAAGAGCCATCGATTCTAGATTTTATGAAAGATATGTTGAAAGCGGCGCCAGAGCTCGAAAAAGTATTATGGAAAATACTAGAGCAATCTAAATCACAACACGATATTGCGATTGCTGCGGGTAACGTTTTAACCATTCTTGTCACACTTGGCTGTTCCTTTGAAGACAAAGACCTATCAGGCATTCACTCGCGTGGTGCAAAAGTTGATGAAGGTAATTTCACGCGCACGAACTTTCAATCAGCATATTTTGCGGACACCTCATGGGATGGCGCATGTTTAAATGAAGCCAATTTCAGTGATGTCATGTTTGAAAATAATTTGATTGAGGAGCGTGCGGCTATGGTAATCCCGACCCAGGGTATCATAGATGAATTTTGGGTATTAGATAAAAAAGAATTAGTGATTGTCAAGGTGCAAAGTAAACTATTTATTTGGCATGATAACCAATGGAAAGTAAGTTTTTTAGACTGGCCTTTTACTGCGCTGGCTATATCCCCTGATCAAGAATGGGTTCTTTTTAGAGAAAAGACGCGAGCACGTTTGTTTCAGACAGGAGATCTTCAGGCCGCGCGCTCAGAAGCTAAAAAAGTATGGAATGATCTGGATCCAGACTGGTTGATGGTGCTTGAAGACAGTTTCATTCTTTTCAAAGATGAAACCACAGTTTATCGAGTTGACATTAATCATCTTGATTGCGCTCAAAAAATAGAAATAAAAACGAAAAGACAGATTAAAACGCTTAGCGGCTTTCTGTCTATCGAATCTTCTGGGCATCTTATTTATTATAAAGATAGTTTAGGTTGGGGAAAAATTGCTAAAATAGCGTTGAACCCGGAAAAATTAACCGTAATGCAGGAAAAGAACCTTGAATTACCTAACTTTAGTTGTCAGGGTTTGCGTTATCATTTCATCTTGAAGAATGCCCAAGGTTGTTTAGAAGTGCGTTCCATGCAGACATTAGACTTGGTGGTTATCGCAGGATTGAGTAATCGCCCGGTTGACAGTTATGCGCTCTCTAAAACGGGTCGATATTTGCTCGTCAAATGTAAAAAACAGGTTGAGGTTTTTGCTTTAACGCAAAAAAGTGGAGAGCAACTTTCTGTTTCATCGCTGCAGGTATTTGAAGGGGTAACGGGCAGTCTGCAAGTACAACAAATAGATGATGCGGAGCAATATTATGCGTTGCCTTTTGATGGCTTCATTAAGTTGATCAAGTTTCAAGAAGGTAAAACCCTGCAATTGATAACGATACAAGAGCCGGGTGAAATTTTAAATCTCAAATTTACCAAAGAAGGAACGGAAGAAAACCTGTTCATCCAACAAGCCAGTACCTATCAATTACTTTGTCGTCGTATTGAGCTGGATGAGTTATATGAAGAGCATCACCAAAACGAAAGTGTTTACCCTGCGCCAGAGTTATCGGCTCTTGGAACAAAGTTTTATTGTGCTCGTGGGTTAAATGCGGCTGATTATCGTTTAATGCAAGAGCGAGGAGGGGCTTTTTCTCGGGAAGAGGATCTCATTAGTCGGCATCAATCGAGCACGGATGAAGCTGAGCGTTTATCAATCTTCCTTGAGGCGGCGCGCTATCGTTATCGACGCTTTATGGAAGTCATTGAATGGGACAAGCAAAAATTTTCAACGATTAGTTGTCATAGATTCTATGGCGCCCCATCGTTTAAAAACCCTTAATATTTCTCAGTTTAAACGTAGAATCATTAACATCATTCACCAACTAGTAGAAAAAGTCGGTCTTAAAAAATTTGTTTTTTCTTGCGAAGATGAACATGATGAAAACATTGACGGCGCATTAACTAGCATATTTAACGACGTAAATACTAATTTATCAGCCATCGAAAACACGCCGTCAAAACTATATTTGGTTTCTCTGATAGAAACATGTAGATTTAACTTAATTTCGTCATACAACTTAGATTTTAGCCTAAAGTATAACATAACAAGTTTTGTGGCGGATAATAGCCATAGACAAGAAGTTGACATCAACGAAGGAGAGCCAGAATCATGGAGGCAATATAGTCAAGATTATGAAGAATATACAATTACATACACAGATCACGCTTCCATCATAAAATCTCCGCAGTTTTTACAAGTATTAACTGTGTCGCTTCTTAAAATTGGACAAGCGGCGAAACATGGACAGTTTATATCTTCCCTAAGAAGCGCTTATAAAATTCGTATTGCGGGTTCTAAAATAGAAAAAAATCATGATAATTTTTCTGTTCACCATCTTGGCACAACAATAAATATACATGCGGTGGCAGAAATATTATCCTTAAGATTGGGTTGTGTCAGCATTATGCTTGGGCTTACTGGAGTTGGGAAAAGCACTTTTGCCGAAAAGTTAGAAGAAATACTATGGAAAAGATTTCTTAATGGAAAATCAAGCGCAATACCCATCTACATAGACCCCAAGTTATTTGCAGATTATGTACACTTTCAAGAAGATGAACTAAATGATAAAATTGAAACTGTAATACGAGTAAAATATAATATACGGCAAGAATACGATCGCCATCAACGCTTCCTTTTTATATTAGATGATTGTTATTTTCTCAACGATCAAGCAATACTCGATTTAAAACAGTATTTTGAAGGAAAAAACAAACAATTTTTATTTTAACTCGCGGAAATTTTTTTCCTATTGAATTTTCAATGGCTGAAAAAGAAAATTTTTATCAGCTCCTTCCGCTATCTCGATCACAACTCAAAAGTTTATACGATAAAAATTTTTCTCCAGAAAAAGCAAGGGTATTACAACGTTTAACCGAAGAACATCCCGAACTTTATGACCTTGCAAAGCTCCCTTTATTCCCAAAATTCTTAGACACTAATGATGTTGATGATACCATCACAGAGAAAACTTTGTTGAAAATTATTAACAAATTTTGCGAAGCTTCGTATAACTGTAAAAAACCAAGTAATCTGTCGATAGCCGAATTACAGCTCTATAATCAGCAACTGGCTTTTTTGTTGTTTATTGATCAAAAACAAGCCGTACAATTTGACTACGGAAATTTTAGCATAGAAACAGTAACTGAACGGCGAGATCCTTATCAAAAACTTTTAACCGGGTACAATGAAAAAATTGAAGTGCGACGCAGACATTCATATTTATTTAGTGAGCACTCTAAAACCCATTATTTTCCAGAGATTATTAAATTATTTCTAGCAGCTCAATATCTCTTACATCTTGCAGAGCAATCTTTTGAAAACATCCCCGTCCATTTACGAGAAATATTTTTAAATTTTTGTAAAAAAAAACTAAAACTACTATTTTCAAAAGAACTATTTTTGTATTTTTTAGAAGTATTGTTGAAACAAGCCACGCAAACAAATAATCCAGAAAATTTGTTTTTTAAACTGATGCACCTAGTACAATCGACACAAAGAGGACCAAAACCAGAAGCTGATCTTGCTTTTAGCATCTTGGTTGCAGCACGAATTTCACTTGCAGACTGGGGGTTTGATCATGCAAGCCTTGGGGCAATCATTGCATTAGGCGCCGACTTAATTGGCACTTCTATTCGTCACGTAACTTTTACAGGATCAGATTTACGAGGAGTCTTATGGACAGAAACAATGTTAGAACATGCCGAGCTTAAGCAATGTAATTTTGGCTACAAGCTTGTCAAGCACGATGTTTCAAAGTTGAAATATATATACTCCACCTTGAGCGGAGCTTATTTCGTTGCCATCGATGACGATGGAAGGATTTATACGGTTCTGTCAATTTTGGGCACTCGGCATGTCAATGCGAATGATTTTCTTTAGATTCTACGCAGCTGTTGTTAATAAACTTTGCATTTCACAAAATTTAGGCATGAATTGACTACGGCGCTCACTGCGCGTTTTATTTTTGCAAAAAGAATTGTCTGATTTCTTCAAATGCCGTGCAAAAGATTAAAGCGCTAAAAATATTTTTAAATCCCTTCATTACTTTGTAACGAGATTTAATGCCACGATGATTTTGCTCAATGATGTTATTCATATATTTGATATCACGATGTTTTGTATTTTCACCAAAGACATTGTTTATCGCAGGGTATAGTGCGGGCTCTTTGTCTGTTGTGATTTGCGCTGGAAGAATAGCTGTCGTTTTTGAGGCTTGCTCGAAAAATGCTTCAGCGGCTGCTTGATCACGAACATCACTCAAATAAACATCGACTAAATTTCCTTCTTTATCAATCGCACGATACAAATAGCACCAACGTCCTTCAATTTTTAAATAAGTGGCATCAGCATGCCATTTCTTTCCACATTTACCGAAGCGCTGTGTGCGACACT
>JAJOJD010000014.1 GCA_021208965.1 Gammaproteobacteria bacterium | reverse complement strand
GCCTCTATAATGTTGAACGTTTCGGGGCTCAATACCTTCACTTGCGTTGCAGCCTGATAAGTCCCTTTCATAAGCTTCACAGCATTTGTCACCATTTGCTGTGTTATGGTTGGTTCTATGCCGGTGGTTAGCCTTTGCATAGATCGGATTTTCACCGACTGTTTGTTACGCGCTTCGCTTGGCGCACGCATGAGTGAGATCTCCTTCTGTTAAGTCGTTAAATATAGGAATGTAATTGTCATAGCTGCCAAGAAAATGTTGTTGGCAATCGAGTGTGGGTAAACGAGGATTATAGCTATTGTCGTGTAACAGGACCGCATTACTGCGGCCCCGTCCACTAAGAACGCAGCGTGCAACTTTCGCTGCACTGCGCTCAAGCCTCGTTAAGACTGATGAGCTCAGTCCAGTCTATAGACTTGCTGTCTCAAGTTTGTTTATCTCCCACCAGGGTGACCAATATAATCTTTCCATACGGAATAATTGCTTTTTCTTGCGACGCTCAAGTCGCTCAGCAATATAGTCCTGTTACACGACGTGCCTATAATTTTTTTTTAGAGTCATTCTCATTTTCTGTTTTTACTCGTGAGGAGGAGTACTCGAATATACAGCCAAAGTAAGTTTTAAAATATGACCATGTGCTATTGCCAGGAAGAGAAGGTTTATTTTCTTCTTGGCTGCTCTCATAAGGACTATCGATATGGTTGTACGAAAAGTCTAAAGAACCTATCATATCACTGCAGAAATTTTGTGAAAACATGGAGTCATAATTAGCTATAATATTGTCAACGACAATCATTTTTTCTGAATCAGACTTGAAATAATATTCACGTGATTTTTTAAGAAAATAAAGGTAAGTACTGCAGCGGCAGGTTTCCATACGAGCAACTTTTAAATGCCAATCTCCAAGGTTTTTTTGTATTTCTTTTCGTCTGAGCACAGAAATATCATGATGAAGCTCTGACTCCAATTCAGTAATTTTACATGCCTCTTTCATAAAATATGGTGCAATTTGACTAGTATATTGATTAATTTGTTCCGCCTCAAAACCTTCAAAGGTAACCGGCTGCTTTTTATTCTTTATATTGACCCAATATAAAGAATCGTAGTGAGTCTTTTTTACGTGTATCTGATCTTGGATTTTTTCCACTAGATTAGAACTAGAAAAAAAACGAAAGGCCATGAGCGCAAGGTAAATATTTAAGCCTACAGAAGTAAAGAGGTCGCTCATGTAATTATTCGTTGTTCCGCAATAAAATGGATCGGCATTTTCAACAAACTGACCGTTCTCAAGCAAAATTTTATCCGCAGAAAATAAACAACCGTTGGCAATTATAACCGTAATCAAAGAAGGTGATGCAGCAGTCTCGGAGACTAACAGCTTTGGATTTTCTTTTAAATTTTTCGCTAAGGTACTCTCCGAAGATGGAAACGTATCATAAAGAAGTATATTATTATAATCCTCATTGTTTCTATAAGAGTCAAACTTACCCACAACCATGCCTCTGTCGGACGTCCAGAGCATCATTATAGCATTCTTGTCTCAATTTTAAATTATCTATTAGTATTATAGCTTGATTTATTTTTGTACGTACTGTTTCAACGCTGTTGTCATTTTCTGGCAATGAAGCCATGATCTGGGTCAATTTATTTTTCATAGGATCAAACTTGGCTTGCTTGGCAATGTTATCGTGCATTTTTATTAACTTATCTGAATATAATACAAGATGTCTGTCTTGATACAACTGCATAATTTTATTTTTTAAACTGTCAAGTTCATGAGATAAATGTTCATTTATAGCTTTCGTGCCATTATTAATGGCTGCTTCAAAAAATCTTGATGATGGCGCAAAAAAAATTGATGCTGAATTTTTTATTACAACAGGAGTATTTGATTGTAAGCTATATGTTGCTCGCTTACTTAAAATTTGATCATCTGGGATTATGCTCACCTGATAAGCAGGAGAACTTAAATTATTGGTTAAAATTTGATCTATTTGACTATAATCAGCCTGAGATAAGCTTTCCTTTAAATCATTAAAGAGCATCCTAGCTGAATTTTCTACTAGACCTACCATCTCTAATGCGTTAATTGTTTTATCAAGATCTCCACGTGATAAAAATTGGGAAGCGGCCGGCACGAATCTTGCTAATACTGCCATCAGGCCCAACAATATTAGTGCGCATATCTGAACTATAACAACCGATTGATCTGGCTTAGTCAGCTGCCCTAAAAAACCTCCAATGACCATGAATAATAATAATAAAAACATTGGAAGCACATCCATATACAATCGAGAATATAGCGTTCGGTTTTTAAGAAAACTGATGGTAGTACTTAATACAGCTCCCGTATCATTTAGTGCTTTTTTTGCATTATCATCAAAATGATAACTCACTTTTTCAGCGATCCATCGCAGAGCTACTTCGTGCGCTAATTTTTGATCAGTAAAAATATCCTGTATCGCTAATTGACAAAAAATTTGATAGCGCGTTAGTAATGTCCAGTGAATCGATGAAGTTAAATTTTGTCTTTCATGTTGATAATTTTCTAAAATAGTTTGAACTTTATGAATACGCCAATGATTAATCATCTGACTAATGGTAAACATGATAAACCATGGGAAAATACCGCCAATCGCTGAACCTATAGCAGACCAGTTAAGACTTTGAGTATTAGAAGACTCCTGTGTTTTGGAGTTTGAATCGACACTACTATAACCTGAATAAATAATAATCGCTAAGCCAAACAATGAGGCAAGATCATTTAGAAGGCCAACATAGATTTTTATTTGCTTATAGTCTTTCTCGTATTCTTTTTTACTCTCTAGCATTTTTCCATCCCTATGACCTGCCTGGTTTTTTAGGACCAGATCTATCTAGAGAAAACTGCCCCCATATTTATTAACTTATCACCTAATGTCATTTTAAATTCATTCGGTGTTTGATATTGCAAACTGGAATGTGGTCGCACGTCATTGTAATGAATACGCCAATCTTCAATCACTACTTTCGCTTCCAAGCGATGTCTAAACCATTCCATCGATAAGCATTCGTCACGAAATTTACCATTAAAACTTTCATTTGTCCCGTTTTGCCATGGCTTGCCAGGTTCAATCAAGACGAGCTCTAGCGACGATTGATGAGCCCACTCCAGCAGCGCATGACTCACAAACTCAGGCCCGTTATCTGAACGTAGATACCGTGGCGCACCGTGGATGCTCATGAGTCGGCTGAGCACATCAATCACGCGTTTGGAGCGAATCGCGCAGGATACATCAATGGCTAAGCATTCTCGTGTATATTCATCCACAACCGTTAAGCATTTTAGTTTTTGACCATTCGCGCACGCATCATAAACAAAATCATAACTCCATACCGTATTTCTGGCTGTCGGCACGGGAATGCAGACTCGTTTCCCGGCTATCTTGCGACGACGTTTTTTAGGCACCTGCAAGCCCGCTTTTGCCCATAAACGTTCACAGCGCTCTTTACCTATAACCATTCCTTTTCTCCGTAAAAAAACACGAATACGACGAGAGCCAAATCGCGGATAGAGACTCGATAGTTCCTTCATGGCCGCGATGACAGGCCCATCTTTCATGGGCATTTTCGCTACATAACCTAAGGTTGAGCGGTTGGTATTGACCAGCGCACAGGCTCGACGATGACTAAGTCCGCGCTCTATTGCATAGAGCGCTTGCTCTCGACGAACGTGTGCGCTCACCATTTTTTTGCCGCAATTTCCTTCATCACATCAATTTCTAAATCACGCTCAGCCAGCATTTTTTTCAAGCGGATATTCTCTGATTCCAAGGATTTAAGCCGTTTTACATCGCCACCCTGCATCTCACCAAACCGCTTTTGCCAGGCATAGATCGATGCTTCTGAAACGCCATTGCGCTTAGCTACTTCCGCTATGGTTTCTCGATCGGTTTCACGCAGAATTCTAACGATCTGTTCTTCATTATATCGAGATTTTTTCATCACTTTCCCTCTTTGTTGAGGGAGCATTATCTCTAATTTAGGTTGGCCTGAAAATCTCAGGACAGGTCAAATGTAAATGTTTAATTCTTGTAAAAGTATAACTTAGCCACGGCTGGTCAAATATTTGACGACAATTCTTTGCGAATAGGCAAAATACGGAAAAGGGGCAAATATGTAATTTGACCCTATTACTACTTTCAAATCAACGAATAATGTCCTTGGCACAGAAGGAGTCTTTTAGTATTTTCTATCAAAGTCTATTTTGAATTCCTAATTCGAGCCTTTCTTGAGTGCTGTCATTCTCTTGGAGCTCAAGTGCATCGAGCTGTTGTTGCAAATTATCTATTTCTCGCTGTATGCTGGCAGGAGCGGAGAAGCCTCTTTCGAAAAGTGTCAAACAAAGTAGAGCTCCAAGTAGAGCAGGACTGATAACTTCTGAACAAAAAACCTTTCTTAGTGCAGACAAAAAAAATGATATCAAATAAAAAAATCCTAACACTTCAATAGCTTTATTTGCTTTATTACCATCAATAATATGTCCAAATTTCAACCAAATAAATATTATTCCAGTTACTAATGAACCCAAAATACCTATTTTTTCTTGAAAATTAATCATACTTTGAGAGCGAGAAAGTTCATCTTTTTTGAGCATGAGTTGATTAGTTAATCGTTGTCTTTCAGAAGAAAGATCGACATCAATTTGTTCATCTATTAAAGAAATGCTTTCGATATCAAAATTATTCGAGATGTCTTCTTGTTTCTCTAAATATTCATTCACTTTATTTACCTTACCTTCCTCTGGTGGCGCTGAAGGAAAAATTTCATCAGGGCTGTTTTGGAAAAAAGTGGCATGAGATTGAAAGCCAATTTTGAAATCTTCACTAATCTGATCTTTTTCTTCATAAGTCCTATTAATTTTAGATCTTTTCTCAAGAACAGACTCTAATTCCTTTATTCTTATTTCAACAGCCATCTGAAAATCTCTATTTTCTTGCCGCAAAACTGGCTGCCTTTCCAATAGATCTTGTATTGCTTTCTTTAGGTTAATATTATTAATTAGATTTTTATGTGGAAGAATTTCATTTGTAAAAGGACTTGTGTTATGAGCTCGCAACCATGCAGTTATTGCTTCACGCTCATAGCTGTGCCCATCTGCACATATAACTGGGTTTTCCATAATTTCTGTTGTAATTGGACAACGAAAAGAGTCAGGAATATTAATATTCTGTTGGTCCTCAAAACTCCCATGACTAGGAAACATACAACCCCCCATTTAAAACAACAATAATGTATTGAGCACATAAAAAGGAAGAGATTTTAATATAAATTACCTCGAGAGCCAAACGATTTTAGTTGAATCCAGGAGTCTAAATCTTCGAGTAAACTCCAGTTTAGTGAGTGGTGGATGTGATACTCGCATTTGTCTCTGGCAGGCAATGACAGGTGTTTTACTGTGGTGTACGCGATCTTCTCAAGTGCCGTTGTTTGCTTTTGGGTTACGATTGACTCATTCGGTTGGATTAACGCCAAACCAATATGCACTGCTCGCTTCAGCGGGATGTGATGAGATTTAGGGGATTAGTCATAACGCACCCACTGTCGTGGGAGGCTTGTCGGCTGTGAGCAGCCCCAATGGCTGCCAGTGTTAAGTTTATCTCAGATTAGAAACTACCGAATTCATCAGAGCCAAATTCCCTGAATTTGAGCGAATTTTCGATGAAGAACGGCCAACAGGATATAACGCCCATAATTGACCTAAAAGTCGTGTAACAGGACCGCATTACTGCGGCCCCGTCCACTAAGAACCGTGCATGCAAGATTTCCCTGCACACGGCTCAAGCCTTGTTAAGACCAATTAACTCAGTCCAGTCTATAGACTTGCTGTCTCAAGTTTGTTTATCTCCCACCAGGGTGACCAATACGATCTTTCCATACGGAATAATTGCTTTTTCTTGCGACGCTCAAGTCGCTCAGCAATATAGTCCTGATATGCTGGATCATATGGGTTTGCTTCGGCTTTAAATTTAATATGCCGCCTAATAGGAGTACGTGAAATTTCTATGAGATCCAGAAAAATTGTTTTCCCTTTCTCATCTTTTACTTTGTCATAGAATACCCAGTGTTGACATTGTTTTGTGCGAAAGTATTTAGCAGCAATCCATTTTCTACTTTTCCTAGTATGACGACGCTTAGCCCATCGCCATAACGCATGAAAGAGATGGTCACGTACTTTGTTGAAAGTTTGCTTAGCGCAAATATGGCGGTGATAATTCGCCCAGCCTCGAATCTTGGGATTGAGTTGGTGAATTAAATTTTCTGCCTTGGCGGTTGCATTTGATTTTATTGTTTCTCGAATATTTTCAAGAAATTTATGAACGTTATCTTTTGCAGGTTTGCGAATTAATTTTCCGCTGTATTTACGAAAGTTAACGCCAAGAAAATCAAACCCTTCATCAATATGCGTGATCTTGGTTTTCTCTTTCGAGAGTACAAGACCACGTTCGAGTAGAAATTTCTCAAGCACTGGCATTACTTTATTTTCTAACACTTCTTTTGTTGCTCCTGTGATGATAAAATCATCTGCATAAGAACACATATAAATTTTATCAATGCGTTGTTGAGAGACAACAGATTTAACAGTTGCTTCTAATCCGCTGAGAGTGATCACTAAAAGTGTCGGCGAAATAATGCCGCCTTGAGGCACGCCGAATTCCGTTGGGTGCCAATTTTCTTTCTCGATGTAACCAGCGTTCAACCATTTGTTCAACATTACTTTATCCATTGGTACGTGTTGACGTAACCATTGGTGTGAGATTGTGTCGAAGCAAGATTTAATATCGCCTTCGAGTATGTATTGCGCAGAGCCGCGATGAGCTAATGCAAGGAAGCATTGTTCTGTAGCATCTGTTGTTGAACGATAGGGACGAAAACCATAGGCGTTTTTATCCGCTATTGTTTCTGCAATAGGTTCCAGCGCAAGCAAATGTAAGGCTTGTTGTGCCCTGCATTGCATTGGTGGAATACTGAGTGGGCGAAGCTTTTCTTTTTGTTTCTTAGGAATATAAATTCGCTTCAATGGTTGAGGTTGATAGCCTCGTCGCTTGAGCGACAAAGCGGCTTGCATCTTTTGTTGCGGTGTTCGCCAGAGTACATTGTCTACACCCGGAGTTTTTGCTCCTTGATTGCTCGTCACTCGTTTTACTGCTAATAATTTAGCAGCGAAAGAGTGAGTCAGAAGCCATTGCAAAGCTTTCACTTTATTATGTCTTCCTTCTCTATAGGCCTTCGCAATACGCATTTGCAGTCGATGCACTTGAAGTTGAAGAGTTTCCCATTCAATGAGTTTCCATTCTTCTGCAAGATAGTGAGGTGCACCAGAAAATGCCGTGAGCATTTTTGTCATTTGCTTTCCTCTCTCAAATCGATTCTCCAAATTTTCTTACGATCAAGACCAGTTGGACGTCAGCCTGCTTTCGCAGCAAATGATATTTCAATTTGTATCTATACTATTACAGCATAGCATTTGCTTTTTCCAACCTCCCGTTCCCATCTACTCGTAAACTTTCCTTGCGGTGAGTTGTCCTGAAATAAATTCAGGAAGTAAATGGGGTTACCACGTTCCGTACAATAAATATAGCTATGACTTAGGTTCTCCAATTTCACCGACGGTGTTACATTCGCGATGTGTTATGCGCCAATCACATCTTAACCGCGTACCATTTTGGTTAAAGCCTATCAGTATCGTTGGCTTTGTTTTCTTGACGGCGTTTCTCCGGAGTTCACATGTGTTAACCGTATCATAATTTCCTAGCGCCTCACCGCATGATACTTGCAGTTTCAGTTATGTCTCACGACATTTCCTACGGAAGATTCCGCGGCTACATTGTTCCTGAAGCTTCATACCATCCCGTTACCAGAATCGCATGTTCAGGTAGAAAACCGCTGGCGAAACAGCGGGTTTTGTCAGATAATCCGTTATCTGCAAAACGATTTATTGCACGACCTCGTGTCGCACGGCCCCACAGAAACAATCGTGCCTTTTCCCGCCACTTGTTGATTTCGTGAACACGTCTGGTTTTTAATCCGTGAAACATTTGCCTTGTTTTTGACCATCTAACAAACGGTCATTTTCGTTACATGAGCGACAGCGTTGATTTGGTCACAAAAAATCCGCTATAGAATATACAAAAACCCATCTAACTTTCAATATTAATGATCTTCATCTCTTCAACCA
>JAJOJD010000077.1 GCA_021208965.1 Gammaproteobacteria bacterium | reverse complement strand
CAGTAAAAAAACTCGGCTTAATTAAAATGTTGGAGCAAACGGTTAAAAAACTGACCACTGATCATTCACTGCCTGCGGAACAGCCAGATCAACCCCAAGGCGCACGATCATTGCCAAACATTAGCTTTCTCAGCACTCATCATAATAACACTGATAATAATACAGAGACATCCCCTAAAAAAAGCATGGAAAGGTCCCACTCTTTTTCATTTTAATTCTAGATCATGTTCACGATGTTATTATATAACTCGGCGTTGTGTAAATTAATGAATTGTGGTGGCGAGCAGAAATTTTTTTCATCGTCGTCAATTTCGCGCTAATATTTTTTGGCATATGATATTAAGCTCTGCTTCAGACGAGTAAGTAAAAAAAACTTTTCCCTTTCCCGATATGTTCTGTTGAATACCCACCTTGGCTCCTAAAAACTTGGAAAGCTGATTTTCTAGTTCTATCATCTGAGAAGAAGGAAGAGGATCTGTTGCACGATGAGAATTCTCCGCCAGATGCTGCAACTGCTTAATATAATTTTCCGTCTCGCGCACCGATAAATTTTTCTCAACCACATATTCTGCCGCTGCCAATTGTTGAGCCAGTGGCAAGCCTAATAAGGCTCGAGCATGTCCCATTTCTATATCCCCATGCTGTAAATAACGCTGCACAGCCTCAGGTAAATGCAACAAACGCAGGAGATTAGAAATACTAGCGCGCGATCGACCAACCGCATCGGCTATTTCTTGATGTGTTAATGAGAATTCTTTCGACAAGCGTTGGAAGCCAAAAGCTTCATCCATGGCATTGAGATTTTCACGCTGAATATTCTCAATCAAACCAATGGCCATCGCTGCATCGTCAGGAATATCTTTAATGATCACCGGCACTTGTTCTAGGCCTGCTTTTTGAGCAGCACGCCAGCGACGTTCACCCGCAATAATTTCAAAATTATCGCCTTTTTTCCTGACAATAATCGGCTGTAAAATTCCTTGCGCTTTGATTGAAGCCGCTAATTCATTAATCGTATTCTCATCCATTTCCCGACGAGGCTGATATGTACCACGCTGCAACTGCGTTACGGACAACACGCGAATCCCTAATCCTGAAACGTCACCCGAAATAGTGCGTTCTTCTGTATGGACTGGAGCTGCAGAAGAAGACAAAATAGCGTTTAATGATCGACCAAGTCCACGTTTTTTCATTGGGGTTTTCCTGATGTTGCAGAGTGTTTCGTTGTATGGGGCGTTAAGGGCAATACTTTCCTCATCCATGCGTCTACTTGGTGAGCATCACCGCGCTCGACCGTCGTCATTCCGTGAACAAAAACAGCAAAAACCCAGCGAGTATGATGGTTGAGCACATAACCAGATAAAGACGAGACATCACGCCATGTTCCCGTCTTTGCATGCACAATCGCAGGATAATCCTTCAAACGCGCAACCAGCGTGCCATCCGTCCCATTAACGGGTAACCCAGGGATAATAATATCCGCTAATTCTCGATTGTTATGAATGTACATCAACACCTTGACCATTTGTTGCGGTGTGACGGCATTGTAGTATGATTCGCCCGAACCATCAAAAATAAATAATGACTCCGGCGAAAATCCAACACTTTCTTTTAAGACGGCTTTCTCTGCATTAATGCCACGCTGCCACGTTCCTTGGGCATGATAATAATGTGCGCCTGCCGCTTTAAACAATGCATTCGCGACTAAATCATCAGAGTATTTTAACATAACACGCACTAATTTTTTAAGCGGATAAGACGAATGCGTCGCAACGGGTATGCCATGAGGATGCTCTTGACCCATCAGAATTTTTCCGTTTAGACGAATACCCATGTCACGCAACTCTTCAGAAAGCCATGTTTTAAGATAGAGCGCCGTATCAGGAATCGACAACTTCATGCGTTCTGATTTCACCTTAGGCGACAAACAGCCCGATAATCTATATGCATTACCTTCATGATCAAACGTTAAAATACAATTAGGGTCATCGCGTGTTACCGCTTTATTAAGAACACAAGGCCTGCCCGCAGATCGCTGCGAACAGTCAACAGACGCGGGAAGATTTAATGCTTGATCGATTTTTGTTGAAAAAACATGAAATAAAAAACAGTTAGCATCCAAATTAATCGTATTGACAGGTCCAGAATAACAAATATGTAGCTGATCCCATGGCCAGCCACTACCGTAAGGCTTATCATCAAATGCGTTAGCAATCAGAAGAATACGACCATCGATCTGATGAACACCATGATTTTTTAACGTCATCAACAATGACTGTACGTCGGCTATTTTTAATAACGGATCACCAGAAAAAACAAGATTAACATCACCCTTTAGGACTCCATGGTTAATCGCTTTCGCGTTAAAAAATATGTCTGTTTTAAATTGAAAGTCTTTGCCTAAAATTTTTAAGGCAGAAACCGCCGTAAAAATTTTTAAACTACTCGCGGGTGCAAAATAATGATCACTTTCTTTTTCAGCTAAAATATGGTTTGTTGATAAATCTTGCAGTAAATACCCTTCGGGAGCAACGTTGTTATTTGCATAAGCGCTAACACTCAGGCTAAAAACAGAAATAAAAAAAAATACAAAAAACGCATAATCAACCCGAAAAAAAAGAACTTTTGACAGATATCTATCCTAGTCGATCATCATACCTAAAACAAGATAAAGAAAATTTCTCGTCATCAGGAGAGGATATGTTACAATGGGGCCGTTATTTAACAGGAAAAAAAATGAAACGCATCACCCCGTTATTATTGACAATACTGCTCATCACAAGTGCTCCATCGATCCTCGCAAGCAATTTCCCCCTGAGTATTCTTGATGATGTACAGACGACGTCAGATCCTCAATCGTCAAATAGTCTAGGTCTGGGATTCGCTTATGGGCAAAATATTTATACCGGTGTGGATAATATTATTCAGCCCTTTCCTTTATTCAACCTGAGCATGCATAATTTTTTCTTAAAAGGCGATGAGCTTGGGTATTACACTTATAAAGATCCTGGCGTATCCGTTGCTGTTATTCTGAAACCAACATTTGCAGGATATAGCGCAAGTGACAGTGATGCACTCGACGGCATGAGCGATACATCTTACTTATTGAACACCGGCCTACAAATGCAATATCGCTTAATGCCTTTATCATTTACAGTCGAGGCCTTGCATGACGTCACCGGACGATCAACTGGCAACACACTGTCCGGCGAGCTCGCGACAATTTTTCCTATTGACGATCAACGGTTTACCGTTATTCCTTCTGTTACCGCTGTATGGCAAAGCAGTGATATTACTAATTATTATTATGGTGTATCTGGCAGCGAAGTGACGGCATCTCGACCAGAATATAGCCCGGCAGGCGCGACAACCATTCATTATGGCTTAACACTGAAATACCGAGTTTCTGATCATCTCGGCACGACATTTGGTTACACGCTAACACAACTCCCTCGTGCTATATCAGACAGCCCAATTGTCAGTCGCTCAACCTCTTCATCGCTATTGGCAGGAGCAAGCTATATTTTTTAAATAGATATTTTTTTTGCAAATTTTACTGTTAGCCACAAAACTAAACTGACGACCAGAAAGAAAAGACTTAATGGCAATACTGAATCGGCAGGAAGCTCGGCAGCAATTCCTGACAGCAACGCTGATGTAAAAATTTGTATCGCGCCAAATGCAGCGCCAGCAACACCGGCAATATGACCGAATTCTTCAAATGCTTGGGTAAAACTATTCGGAAACACACAGCCCATCCCCATATACACAATAAAAACGGGAATTAAAATCATCGCGATATGAGAAAGCTGAAACCAAGCAAAAACAAATAACAACAGTGAGCCGAATAAAATCAACCCTGCCGCCCATACCGTTAAACAATGAACGGGATATTTATCCATCAAGAGGCGATTAAGATAAGCACCTAATGGCATAAAAAATACCCCAAATATGGCTAACCAACCATAAGCAACGGCCGATAAACCAAAAACATGTTGATACAAAAAGGTTCCTACTGTCATATACGCAAAAATAAGACCGAGGCACAAACCAGACGCGACAGAAAAACTGAAAAAACAACGATTCAAAAAACATTCACGATAATTTCTTAAAATACCAGCAAAAGAAAACTTACGTCGTTTTTCTAGGTGTAATGACTCGGGAAAATATAATGCAAAAAAAATAATACTACTGAAACCCATGAGGAATAATAGAACAAAACTCGCGCGCCAACCAAAATAATACTCTAAATACCCCCCAGTTATGGGCGCAAGTGGCGGCGTCATTGTGGCGGCAATACTCACCACAGCGCCAATTTTAGCGAGGTCTTTACCCTCATAGAAATCTCGCATAACGCTTCTGAATAGTCCCGTACACGCGATGCCCATTCCTTGAATAATTCGACCAACCAACAGCCAATAAATACTTGGCGCACAAAAACAAAAAACACTCCCCAGGGTAAAAATACTATACCCCGTCAAAATAGCACGCTTTCGACCAAACACATCCGATAGCGGACCATAAAAAAACTGGCAAATCGCCCCACCTAATAAATACAGCGTGACAGAATATTGGGTCAGGCTCTGGCTAATATTAAAGTATGTCGTGATCGCTGGCAAAGAGGGTAAAAAGTTATCACCCGCAAACTGCACAATAACGGCCATAGAGGTAACATACAACAACATTTTCCATGTACTGGGGCGAGCTGGCATGATATTTCCTTGATGAGGAACTTGAAAAATAACCGAATCGATTCTAGCATTGTGCGCATCGTTTTAGTAGACGGGGTATCTCATCATGGGTCATATTTTTAGCCTTCAATCACACGTCGTTTATGGCCATGCGGGCAATGCCGCTGCAGTTTTTCCGATGCAACGACTCGGACACCGCGTGAGCATATTAAATTTACTCCAATTTTCTAATCATACAGGATATGGTTCTTGGGGTGGACAAGCGATTTCTGCCAAGGAACTTGAGGAAGTATTAACAGGATTAGAAAAAATCAAGGCCTTACATGACCTTGACGCGGTGGTATCTGGTTACATAGGAAGCATTGAACAAGCCTATTTGATTCGTGACTTTATCGTGACATTAAAAAAACAACATCCTAACGTTATTTACTGCTGCGACCCTGTCATGGGCGATGATGACCGTGGAATTTACGTTAAACCAACGATTGCAGAGTTTATTCAAACGGAAATAATTAGAATGGCAGATTGGGTGACACCTAACGCGTTTGAACTGTCTTTATTAGCAGACTCTCGGATAAACAATCGAGAAGATGCCCTATTAGCCTGCCAAAAATTATTGCGCCAATTCCCGTCCCTACAAGGCATATTAGCGACGAGCATTTCAACATCGCCGTTAAAAACGGGGATGTTATTAGTCACACGTCATGCCGCCTATCATAATGACATGCCCAAATATGATTTGCCGACCAGTGTTCATGGGACAGGCGATGTCACAACGGCTATTTTCCTCAGTCATATTTTACATAACGCAACACCACCGATCGCCATGGAAAGGACTGCGAATACATTGCATACAATGGTGAAATATACCTACGATCATCAATTAACAGAATTGGCGATTATTCCCGTTCAAAACAAAATCGAAAAGCCTGATCAACTGTTTTTGAGCACAGATCTCAGTTGATCTTAATCCGCATCTGAGTTAGCATCCGGTTTCGTCTTCCTGGAGTGTTTAATGATAGAACTCAGTATCGTCATCCCTGCCTATAATGAACAAGAAAATTTACCTACGTTGGTTCAGGGGATTATGCAGGCATTAAGCGAAAAAGCAACCTTCGAAATTGTGATTGTTGATGATGCCAGCACGGATGACACACAGAATATTTGCCGACAGTTGAAAGAAAAACACCCCCATCTCACTTATTTGAGACACGTCAAAAATTCCGGACAAAGCGCGTCTGTCTATACTGGGGTGAGACATGCGCGTTTTTCATTGATCGCCACATTAGATGGGGATGGTCAAAACCCGCCGACTGAACTCGAAAAATTACTTGCCGCACATCGCTCTTACGTTGGCTGCCATGAAAAAACGCTATTTGCAGGTCATCGCCAGAAACGCCAAGATCCTTGGATCAAACGAATTTCGTCTAAAATTGCGAACAAAATCCGTGGATCCTTACTGAAGGATAATTGTCCCGATACCGGATGCGGCTTAAAGCTTTTTCATCAAAAAGCATTTCTTACCCTACCCCATTTTAATCATATGCACCGTTTTTTACCGGCATTATACAAAAGAAATGGCTTCTCTGTCATGAATGTGCCTATTCAACATGCTCCGCGACAATTTGGGGTATCAAAATATAATACCTGGGGACGCTTACGGGTGGGTATTATTGATCTTTTCGGAGTTGCTTGGTTGGCGCGCCGCCCTTGTCACCCGATGACTGAAGAAAACACTCATGAGTAACCTATTAAATTCAGAAAATATATGGTTAGTGGTGGGTTTTTTTGGTCAACTCCTTTTTTCCATGCGTTTTATTTTGCAGTGGCTCGCCAGTGAACGCATTAAACGTAGCGTTATTCCACATATGTTTTGGTATTTTAGCTTGGCTGGCGGAATCGTCTTATTTATTTACGCGATTTACCGCCGAGACCCCGTTTTTATTTTAGGGCAAGGCGCAGGGATATTCATTTACCTCCGAAATATTTATTTCATCCTGAGAGAATCTCGGTAACACCCTATGCGCTTAGCTATTTTATCGCAAAAAGAAACCATCTATTCAACAAAACGCTTAAAAGAAGCCGCCTTGGCCTTGGGGCACGATGTCTCTGTGATTAATTACCAAAAATGTTACGTCAATATCTGCGCTAATCACGCAACCGTGCATTATGAAGGCAAACCTGCGGCGACCTATGATGCGATTATCCCTAGAATTGGCGCAAAGCGGACCTTTTATGGCACGGCCATTGTTCGACAATTTGAAACGATGGGCGTTTACTCAATTAACTCTTCGTTAGCGATTACCCGGTCGCGCGATAAACTTCGTGCCCAACAGCTGTTAGTGATGAAAGGAATTGACATGCCTGTCACGGGATTTGCTCCTGATGCAGAGAGTATTCACGATTTAATACACCTTGTCGGCGGAACACCCCTCATTATTAAACTCCTTGAAGGCACGCAGGGCGTCGGTGTTTTAATGGCAGAAACACCAAAAGCTGCAGAAAGTGTTGCTCAAGCCTTGGCTGGACTGAAAGCGAATATTATTATTCAAGAATTTATTAAAGAATCAAAAGGTGAAGACATTCGCTGCTTCGTTGTCGGCAATAAAGTGATTGCTGCCATGAAACGCACCGCCGCTGTTGGAGAATTTCGCGCGAATGTACATCGAGGCGGGATAGCGCAAACAATTACTATTACCGAAAAAGAACGCTCAATAGCCGTTAAAGCAGCAAAAATCATGGGTTTAAAAATGGCGGGAGTCGATATCTTGCGCTCTAACCGAGGACCTCTCGTTTTGGAAGTCAATTCTTCACCAGGATTAGAGGGGATTGAAAGAGCGACAGGCATAGATATTGCCACTCGAATCATTCGTTATCTAGAAAAAGCAGCCAAACCCATTGCTGCCAATAGTCGATACCAAGGTTGACCTATGGACCTAGACATCAAGAATAAGCTATTGATCGGCCGATCTGAATGGTGCGCCTTACCCGACTTACATATTCCTGCCATCAAAGCAAAAATAGATACGGGCGCCAAAACATCGGCTATTCATGCTTTTGATATACAAAGATTTACTAGAGAAGAAAAAGAGTGGGTGAGGTTTAGTCTTTATCCGCTGCGTTCCAGAACCGATATTAGCGTCAAGTGTGAAGCGATGATGTATGATGAACGCCACATCATGAGTTCCAACGGACATAAAGAACATCGTTATATTATTTTGACCTCGCTAAGATTAGGTAATACAATACAGACGATTCAATTATCGTTATCTAACCGCGACCCTCTCACTTTTCGTCTGTTGCTCGGACGAGAAGCCCTAGCTAAACGCGTGTTGATTGACCCGAGTACACCCTATCGACAAGGGATATATAAACGTGCCGATATTGAACGCTTATACAGTAAAATAGAGATAGACTAACGTAACACAGGAGAAAGATCGCGATGGCATCTACCCACCTTATTATTCATACCTCTTTAGGCCAAATCAAAATTAGCCTTGATCATGATCATACCCCCATCACCAGTCAAAATTTTATAGCCTACGCAAATCAAGGATTTTACGACGGAACACTTTTCCACCGTGTCATTAATAATTTTATGATTCAAGGTGGCGGTTTAACCCCAGGCATGGAAGATAAAAAATCAACCATTCCCCCGATTAAAAATGAAGCCAACAAAGCCCGCAAAAATAAACGCGGCACTTTAGCCATGGCTCGGACATCGGACCCACATTCGGCCACATCGCAATTTTTTATTAATGTCGTTGATAATCCATTTTTAGACTTTACGGCCGAAACACCTCAAGGGTGGGGATATTGCGTGTTCGGTCATGTGATTGAGGGCATGGACATCGTAGATACAATAAAAGCCGTAAAAACTACCATGCGTCGCGGACATCAAGACGTCCCTGTGGACGAAATTCTCATTGAGAAAGTGGAACTCGATGCCAATGATCAATCGTAACTTAATAATAAAATAATGAATAGCAATCCCTATCAACCTCTTCGAGATCCTGAGGAAGGAAACAGCCAAGACCCGAACCGCTTGACAGACGTTACCATGGGATCGTCAGAGAAACAACCATCGACCCATGCTGAATTATTGACGTCTAGCATGGTGTCGTTACCGACTCAAGTCGTGATTTATGCGCTGGTCTCATATGTTATCCCAACAACGCTCACGGAACTCCTCACACCGAAAAATCTATCGCCTCTCTCATCGTTCTAGCGATGACTACGCCTATCGCGATGGAGTTCTTTAAAATTTGCGCAAATACAAGCACCCTTCTACATCATGATTTTCCAGTATATTTCCTGGGAACAGTCTTGCAAATTGGGGTATTATTGCTGATTGCTGGCGTTTTTTATGCATCACATCTAGGAAAAGAGTGGACAGCGTTAGGCTGGAATGCATCGATAACCGTTCCTGGTATTATCCTCAAGTTATTAAATGAATGTGTCCTCGCCCCTAGGTTTGAAGAAGTTTCCGACGAGCAATCTCCGATAAAACGCTACTTCTTTCCCCATACGGCATACAGTCCCAAAGACGATTGGTATAATCTTCCAGCAGTTTTTCATCTGGCGCGTTATACGGTGCTAGTCTCAGCACTGATTGCCGGCAGTGAACTATTTGAGGCAATAAAGATTGGTTCAAATAGCTCGGTTGGCGACGAGCTTGTGCGCCTATTTCATGACTGTAGCGCAACCTCATCAGCCGCTGTCAATGCGGGCGCCTTATTGCTCAATGAGATCATTGGCATGTCCTTATTTCTTGGAACAGGATGGTTTAAAGACATGTATCCAAGCTACGCCTCACGATTGCTGACCCTAATAGTAATGACGGCATTGTTTCAATGGCTATCGACGATGATTCCTCTATTAAAATCAGAAACTCTGGGAATATTATTTTTATCTGCCAGCATCACGTTTTTAGTTGACTATCTTGTGCAATTAACGCCGATTGGCCCGACTATTGATAATAGCCTCAATAATAACATTTCATCGTTGATGATGGGTGATTGCACAATGTTTAAAAAATTACCAGATGACATAAGAGACAGCAGAGACAGCGTTTTAGCTGACGATCTGCCAGGCGAAAATAAAAAATCTATTCGTCTTAACGACGGTAGTAGCAGTATGATGGGGGTATCATGGTCTCGCAACAGCACTCCTGATATTGTTGTGTATACGCCTATAGAACAAAAAACATCATAACGATGAAAGAAAACGTTTTTGCTTTGCTTATCTTCTGTATCGGCCACGCTTGCTGGGGTGTAACTCCTCCCTGTGTTCCGTATACCAATAGCACCTATTCCGTACACGCTCACGGAGCAACCGGTACTCTCGTAAAAACTCAAACGTGTGATGAAAATACCTATACGATTACCTCTATCATTGACGTAAAAAAAGGTTTTTTTCAAAGACCATCACACAAACAGCGACAGGAATCTACACGGATGCAAGAACGATTTCGCCGCAAAAATTTACCGCTACTGAAGATAACGATAGCTTACCCAACGGAAGCATGGATCCTTTATCATTAGTACTGTATTTAACCGCATCTATAGATTCGGATAGCCACGCTTTTTCTGTTCCTCCACTTTTTTATAACGGAAAAACAACCGCTATTCAATGCATGATCAGCAACGGCGCATCACAGGTCATTTCGTCATCAGGCTCTACGCTAGCAGCAACAACAGTCACTTGCGCCACACCAGACAATTCATTGGTATTGACTTACCAACTCAGTAAAACACATCCCAGCATAATGTTAAGCGCATCTTTCCAAGAAAACGGCGAAGAAACTTTATCAGCCAACATTTAATAATCAATAACGGTATGAACCGGTATGCTATTGATACAAAATGGCCGTTGTTGATGCAGAAAAGTTAAATTAACTAAACAAGAATAACCCACGACGTCATAGCCTGCTCGCACACATAAATCATGCGCTGCCTTTAATGTGCCTCCCGTTGCCAAAACATCATCAACAATAACAACACGTCCCTCGCCTTTTCGCATTTGAATAGTGTCCGTACCGTATTCCAAGGCATAATCCAAGTCTACCGTCGGAGGTGGGAGTTTTCCTTTTTTACGAATCATCAATAATCCATGATGAAAACGTTGGGCTAGAGCAGCCGCAAATAAAAAGCCACGGCTTTCAATCCCTACCCAGTAATCAACATTCTGGACGTTGGGAGGATACATAGCATCAACAGCAAACGCAAAAGCATCAGGATCCGCAAGGAGTGGAGAAATATCTTTAAATTCAACGCCAAGCTTTGGCCAATTTGGGGTAATGCTGACAAAAGGGTATAAATTCATATTAAACATCACTCTTAGAGGCACCGATGCTCACTGTCGTTGCAAGAAGATCGACACCCATATCTTTTAGTTTATTATATTGATCAGTCGAAATTTTCCCATTAGTACAACCTTGTGGCGCAGAGCTAGAGTCAGTAGAATTTTGACAAATATAGTCGTAGACTTTTTTGCCTTGTATACTGCTGTTAACAGGGCACGTTGCACTGGTAGCGCTTGTATTACAAACAGCAACATCATCCGTAAAGCGCTTCAAGGCTTCTGTCACGATGGTTGAATAATCATTCCCAATCGCCTGCCCTCCTGTGTGTTGTTGATTAGTACTAAAAAAGGCCATAACAACACTCATACCGATTCCAACGACAACGAGAGCTAACATAATTTCCAACAAAGAAAAGCCATACAAACGCTTCATCAATAACCTCCACTTTTTTCTGATTATAAGTCAATGATTTATCAGGGTGCAAAATATTTTTCATCAAGATAGAATGCGGTGTAAAAGTTGATGTTGAACGATGAGGAACGTTGTGTCTATTTATTTTGATTATGCTGCAACAACCCCCACTGACCCACGAGTCATCACAGCAATGCTCACCTGCTTAGAAAAAACAGAAACCTTTGGCAACCCCGCTTCAACACATTCGTATGGCCAACAAGCCGCACTCAAAATAGAAGAGGCTCGTGCGCATGTTGCAAACTTATTAAACGCGGATCCTCGAGAAATTATATGGACCAGTGGAGCAACCGAATCAAACAATTTGGGCATTCAAGGAGTAGCGCACTTTTATCAAAAGCGCAAAAAACACATTATTACAATGAAAACAGAGCACAAAGCCGTCTTAGACGTTTGTCAGTTTTTAGAAAAACAAGGGTTTGAGGTATCCTACCTCGCGCCTCATCCGAATGGCCTCATTGACTTAAGCCAATTAAGAAAGGCTTTACGTTCTGATACTTTGCTCGTCTCTATCATGATGGTCAATAATGAAACCGGCATCATTCAACCAATAGAAAAAATTGCAACAATAGTCAAAGAAAACGGCAGTTTTCTGCATGTCGATGCAGCGCAAGCCGTTGGAAAAGTCGAGATTGATTTAAAAAAGTTGCCGATTGACTTATTGTCTCTTTCTGCCCATAAAATTTATGGCCCTAAAGGCGTTGGTGCTTTAGTTGTGAAACACCGCCCAGCGGTACGTTTAGAACCCTTGCTCTATGGCGGTGGCCATGAAAAAGGTTTACGATCCGGCACACTAGCAACCCATCAAATTGTCGGATTGGGAGAGGCCTGTGCAATTTTGCAAGAGAAGATGAAAAATGAAATAACGCAGATTAGAACACTAAAAGAAAGATTTCTGGGAAAAAATTAAGCGTATTGCTGACGTTCATAAAAATGGTGCAAATGAAGACAAAAAAACTCACGCATGTCATATTTTGAATGTTCATTTTAGTGAGATAGACAGTGATATTTTGATGCGCGCACTGCCTGAATTAGCGATATCGTCTGGATCAGCGTGCACCTCACTCAGTATTCGACCTTCCCATGTGTTACAAGCGATGGGATTATCTGATGAGTGGGCACATCGATCTTTACGCTTTTCTTTTGGGCGATTTACAACAGAAGATGAAATAGAAAGAGCCGCTCAATTATTCACAACAATCTTCAAAAAACTCAGAAAATAAACTTAAAACGGAAGCTTTAAGCGGCTATCTAACTCTAACAAATGCTTACGAAATTTTGCTTTAATCATCGCTAATCCTGATTCATCGTCAGCTTCAAAACGCACGATCAAGTAAGGCGTGGTATTCGAACAGCGCACCAATCCCCATCCATACGAAAAATCGACACGAAGACCATCCATCGTGTTGAGTATGGCATCCTCACCAAAATCTGCCGAAGCAATTAAACGCTCCATAAATGCAAATTTTTCTTCATCTTCCATACTAATTTTAAGTTCAGGTGTACTACAACTATTGGGAATGTCTGCAAAAATACTCGCCACATCCCGACCATCATTCGCAATAATTTCTAAAAGACGAGCCGCTGTGTAGATGGCATCATCAAAACCATACCAACGATCATTGAAAAAAATATGGCCGCTCATTTCGCCGCCTATCGCCGCTTGTTCTTCTTTAATTTTTGCTTTAACAATCGAATGCCCTGTTTTACACATCATCGCTTGACCGCCATTTTTATGGACGACCTCTGCCAAATAACGCGTTGATTTTACATCATAAATGACTTTCGCGTTGGGATTTGTTTTTAAAATATCTAATGCGAACAGAATTAATTGTCGATCGGGCCAAATAACATCTCCCGCTGCAGTGACGACGCCAAGACGATCGCCATCTCCATCAAAAGCCAAACCAAGATCTGCTTTTTTACGAATAACCATTTGAATCAGATCAGAAAGATTTTCTTCTTGACTCGGGTCTGGATGATGATTAGGAAAATTTCCGTCCACTTCACAAAATAACTCATGAACATCGGCACCCAAATGTTTAATCAGTTGTGGTGCAATCACGCCAGCCACACCATTTCCACAATCCATAACAACCGTCAATTTCTTTTTCAATTGAACATCAGACAAAATACGCTCTTCGTAACGCGTTAACATTTCTTCATGGGTAAGCAGTCCCTGACCAATACAAAACTTTCTTTCTTGGATCCGCTGATACAACATTAAAATATCGTCGCCATAAATCGCGCGACCTTTAATAACCATTTTTACCCCATTATGATCGACAGGATTATGGCTGCCCGTTAACATAATGCCCGATGTTGTCCCTAATACGTGTGTTGCAAAATACAACACTGGCGTTGGCACACGACCAATATTAATCACATGAATACCCGTAGAGAGTAATCCATTAATTAAGGCTTTAGAGAGCGCAGGGCCAGACAAACGACCATCACGAGCCACGACGACACTTGTCTCACCTTGATCTAAGGCCTCCGAGCCGAAGGCTTGACCAATCGCATAAATAACGTCTGTATTCAACGTTTCTCCGACAACGCCTCGAATATCGTAGGCACGGAAAATCGTTGGGGAAATATCGTGAGGATGTTGTAACACGTTTAATGACCTCCTGTATGACCAAAACCACCTTCGCCACGCTCAGTCGGGTCAAAGTTTTGCACTATAGTAAATGATACGTGAAATATTGGGAGGAATAACAGTTGAGCGATACGTTCACCCGGGGTGATGGAGTAGTCAGCCATTCCCCTATTCCAACAGGAGATTTTAATTTCTCCTTGATAATCTGAATCAATGAGCCCGACTAAATTACCTAAAACAAGACCATGCTTATGGCCTAAACCAGAACGTGGCAAAATCATCCCTGCCATATCAGGCTGACGCATATGAATCGCAATACCCGTTGGAACCAATACTGTCTCTCCCACAAAAACGGTCAAGGGCTCAGTCAAACAAGCCCGCAAATCGATCGCTGCTGAACCCGTCGTTGCGTATTCTGGAAGAGGAATCACATCACCCATCAAGGGGTTCACTATCTTAAGATCAACGCTACGGCCATGAAAAACGGACATAAAATTTATTTATTGAGATGTCAGATGGTGCAAGTGTAACGGATGTTATCTTTAATTTCTAGGATGACTACTCTCTTCATTTTTAAACATTGCTTCACGAACGCTAGTCTATTCCCAGCGAACTCTTCCTGCTTTATTAATAATAATACGCATAATTTTTTGATTTTGATCAAAAAATGTAAATGTTGCATTTTGTTCATCACTACGGCCACGAGGAGAAAACTGAAAATAGGTCAAACTCGGAAAGCTTGAAAAATCGATCCGACAGTTCTCGATACCTTCGTGCCGCTTGAATATATGCTGCGTCTCTTGATCATCAACAACCCAACCATGACACCAGTCTCCATCGGAGGCAACGCGTATAGATTGGCTCAGCACTATCGATTCGATTCTCGCCCATTTCAAATCATGATAAAGCTGCTGCATAAATAAGTATTGCTTACGATGAGAAAAATAGGTCACAATACCCGTCGTGCTTGTCCACAAAATAATACTGATGAGCACAATCGTAACAAGAACATCAATAAGTGAGAAACCATCGTTTTTTTTCTTATGTAATACTGGCATATGGCGTTGTAAATTTATGAAAACAACAGGAATGAGTCTATTCACCTTAACTCTCACGTTATTGAGTGGATGCATGATGGTCGGGCCGGATTATCAACAACCTAAAACACAGATCGCTGACGAGTGGAATATTGCTAATCATGGCGTAGAAAACTCGCCTACGCAAGATGCACAATGGTGGAAAACGTTTAATGATCCAATTTTAGATCAATTGATTACTATCGGTTATCACAATAATCTTTCTTTACAAAGTGCGGGCGTCAGAGTCTTACAAGCTCGCGCCCAGCTCGCACAATCAGTGGGCGAACTTTACCCACAACAACAAGGGATTTCTAGCAGTTTAACTCGTCAACGCATTGCTTCCGGCAGTGAATTTGCCGATGTTATTCCTAGCAACCTTGAAACATCTTCGATGAGTTTTTCTGCAAGCTGGGAACCTGATTTTTGGGGAAAATACCGGCGCGCTATTGCAGCCGATAACGCTACATTTCTTTCCTCCATCGCCGCTTATGACGATGCGCTGGTATCATTAACCGCAGAAATTGGCAGTGCGTATGTCGCCATTCGTTTATATGAGATGCAAATAACACTGAGCGAAAAAAGTATTCTCCTTCAAAAACAACATATGAACATCAAAAAAACTCAATATACGGCTGGCCAAATCAACTTATCGGATCTTGAACAAGCGGCCATGCAACTACACCAAACAGAAGCAAATTTACCGACATTAAAAGCGTCATTGCAACAAGAAAAAGATGCGCTTGCTGTCCTGATCGGATCAACTCCGGATAAAATAGACGCGCTCATTAAAACAAAGCAACACACTATCCCCAAAGCCCCCACAAAAATTGCGGTTGATATTCCAAAGAATATTTTGCGTCAGCGTCCTGATGTCCACCAAGCAGAATTAGAAGCCATTGCACAATCGGAAGGGATCGGTGCGATTAAAGCCCAGCTGTACCCAGCTTTTGCTTTAAACGGCAGTTTTGGATATGGCGCATCGAACAGCGATAGTTCTTCCGCAACAGACTTGTTTCAATGGTCTAATCGTACCTACTCAATCGGCCCTTCTGTCTCCATTCCTTTGTTTAATTATGGACAAATTACTAATCAAGTACGCGCTCAAGATGCCGCATTCCAACAAGCGATATTTAACTATCAGCAAGTGGTCTTAAACGCGCAAAAAGAAGTGCAAGATGGCATAACAAATTACACCGAATCACAAAAAACATTACAATCCATGACAGCCGCTAATAATGCCGCCTTAATGACTGTTGCCCTCACCCAAGTCCGATATGAAGCGGGAGAAATTGGTTACGCAGAACTCATCCAAACAAAATTGAGTCAATTAAATCTGCAAACCAGTCTTGTGAATGCTGAAGCAAACACGCCACAACAAGCCATCAGCCTGTATCGTGCATTAGGTGGCGGTTGGCAAATCCGTGAGGGCCATGATGTTATCTCAGACGATATCAAACAAGAAATGACTCATCGTACAGATTGGGGAAGTTTACTTAAAACCGAAAACCATGAAGAACCAAACAATTCTTTAAACAAAATGAAACAAACTGACTTACCGACGTGGTGATACTAACTATGATAAGACATCTAACGATCAGCCTAATATCTTTATTAACTTTTCTTTGCGCTGCGTGTGACGCTAAAAAAGAGCCGCCTCCACCACCAACTGTATTAACCAGCACGCCAATCAAAACAGAAATTACCCCATATTTAGTTGAAACAGGCAATACGGTTTCAAGCAACTCTGTGTCGTTGGTTGCAAGGGTTTCCGGCTATTTAGACGCTTACCAATTCACAGACGGCAGTATCGTCAAAAAAGGTGATGAGCTATTTGTCATAGAACCAGAACCCTACCGCAACCAATGGACCGAAGCGCAAGCAACCTTAGCCAGCGATATCGCTCAATACCAATACGACCAAACGGAGTATCTGCGTCAACTAAAAATGTACAAAAAACAAGCCACGTCACAAGCCGATTTACAACGATCACGCGCAACACGTGATGAATCGGCGGCTGCCGTTCAAAGCGCAAAAGCAAATGTTGACAACGCCAGAATTAATTATAGCTACACTCACGTTAAAAGCCCTATCGATGGTCGAATTGGGCGTCATCTCGTTGACGTTGGTAATTTAGTTGGACAAGGTGCCCCCACAACACTCGCTGTTGTACAACAATTGGATCCTATTTATATTTACTTCACGATCAATGAATTAGATTTACTCAAACTGAGAAAAATCGCTGAAAAAGCCGGTGTCAATAGTGACACCATTAACCAAATTCCGATTGAGGTATCTCTGCAGGATGAAACCGACTTTCCCCATAAAGGCTACCTCGACTTTGCCGCAACAGAACTTGATGCAGCAACGGGAACCATTGAAATGCGAGGTATTCTACCTAATCATGATTATGCTCTTCTGCCAGGATTATATGTTAAGGTTCGCGTTGCATTAGCGAAACCAACCCCTCAACTCACTATCCCAGATGTCGCATTAATGAATGATCAAATCGGTTCCTATGTCTACACCGTTGATAAGAATCATAACGTTCAACAAAAACGGGTGATAACGGGAAGCTCTCACGATGAAATGACCACTATTTTAAAGGGATTAAAAGCGAATGATCACGTCATTGTTGAAGGTATACAAAATGTGACGCCAGGATTAACGGTATCGGAAACTGAGAAAGATGTCCCATGAAGAATATATCAAATTTTTTATTGATCGACCAGTACTCGCCAATGTTATTGCATTACTTTTTGTATTAATTGGTCTCGTCGCCGTCAAAACCATTCCGATTTCACAGTATCCACCGATTGTTCCCCCCACTATTCAAGTAACAGCCTCATACCCAGGGGCAGATGCAAAAACAGTGATCAACACGATTGCATTACCGATTGAGCAAGAAGTCAACGGTGTCCAAGGAATGTTATATATGCAATCTACCGCAACAAATAGCGGAAACTATACGTTAATCGTGACCTTTGAGATTGGTACTGATATTAACGACGATCAAGTGTTGGTGCAAAACCGAGTACAAGCAGCACTCGCACAACTACCGGAGTCGGTACAACAACAAGGTGTTAATGTTCAACCAAAATCAACCTCTATTTTACAATTTATCACGTTAACCTCTAAAAATAATGAATACGATGGGCTATTTTTAAATAACTACGCAGCGATCAACATGCAAAATGAATTAGCACGTTTACCTGGTGTAGGAAATGTTATTGTCTTTGGCAGTGGCGAATATGCGATGCGCATCTGGTTAGATCCTCAAAAAATGCAGCAATATTCCTTGATGCCAAGTGACGTCATGAATGCGATTAAACATCAAAACGTAGAAGTTGCCTCCGGTCAACTCGGCGCTTCTCCGACCGCCAGCATTCCGGCTTTTCAACTCACGGTCAATGTCCCAGGTCAATTAGATCAAGTGGCTCAATTTGAACAAATCATTGTAAAAGCAATACCGGCTTCGTCGACCGAACAAAATCCAACGACTAACGCAAGCGCAAAAGTTGTTCGAATTCGGGATATTGGTCGTGTCGAACTGGGTTCCAGTAGTTATAAACAAATTGCAAAATTTAACAATAAACCAACGGCAGCTATCGGTATTTTTCAATTACCGGGTGCAAATGCGCTAGATGTCGCAAAAGAAGTTCATGCTGCGGTTGAAAAAATGGCAAAAAACTTCCCTGAAGGCATGGAATATCACATTCCTTTTGACACCACTGTCTTTGTTAAAGCGTCGGTGGATGAGGTCTATAAAACGTTATTTGAAGCAGGCATACTCGTATTGCTGGTCATCGTCGTTTTTCTACAAAACTTCCGTGCTGTACTTATTCCAGCGACAACGGTTCCAGTGACCATTATCGGTGCCTTTGCGGCAATGTCCGCCCTTGGATTCTCGATTAACCTCCTCACCTTATTTGGTCTAGTCTTAGCGATTGGTATCGTGGTTGACGATGCTATTGTGATTGTTGAAGGCGTTTCACATCATGTCGAAGAAGGTAAAGATCCAAAATCCGCCGCCATTGAAGCCATGCGGCATTTGCTCGGACCTGTTATTGGGATTACCTTGGTTTTGATGGCCGTGTTTATTCCCGCCGGTTTTATGCCAGGATTAACTGGCCAGATGTATGCACAATTTGCTTTGGTCATTGCGGCGACTGCGCTTATTAGCGCTATTAATGCGATGACACTCAAACCCACCCAATGCGCCTTATGGTTAAAACCTATTCCGCCAACTGCAAACAAAAATGTGTTTTTCCGTGCCTTTGATCGTATCTATCACCGATGGGAAAGTCGTTATGTCGCGATGATTGATCGAATGGTCCATAAAAGCGGTCGATATTCTTTTATCGCCGCCGTTATTGTGATTCTTGCCACCATTGGTTTTGCGCACGTACCGACAGGGTTTATCCCAACAGAAGACCAAGGATACATGGTGTTAAGCGTTCAATTGCCTGATGCTGCCTCATTGAAACGTACAGAACAAGTCGTCGATAAAATTGCTAAACAAGTGATGGCCCTACCTGGCGTTCGCGATGCCATTAGCATTGATGGCGTTTCTGTATTAGACAATAGTGCAAGTTTAGCGAACGCTGGCGTTATCTATGTCATGTTTGATGATTGGAGTGAACGCGGACGAAAACTCGGATTATTACCCATGTATAAAGCATTAAGCGCTTTGGCAGGCACTATCACCGAAGCACGTGTACTAGTCGTCCCTCCTCCTCCCATTCAAGGTCTCGGGATGTCTGGTGGCGTACAAATGCAATTAGAGCTCACGGATGGAACATTCGATTACAAGAAGTTGCAACAAGTGACTAACCATCTCGTTGAATACGCTCATACACAACCTGAACTACAAAACGTATTAACGACGTTTCGGGCAGAAACACCTCAATTGGAAGCCCCGATTGATCGCCTTAAAGCAGAATCGTTAGGCGTTTCTGTCGGCGATGCCTTTAATACACTACAAACTTATTTAGGCTCTTCGTATGTGAATCTATTTAATAAATTTGGACAAGTTTTTTCCGTGTATGTTCAAGCAGATGATCATTCACGAATGACGATTGAAGAAATGCGTCACTATACTGTGCGCAATAGTGCTGGGAATATGGTACCGCTGGGTACATTGACTCAGGTCAAACAAACCACGGGCCCAGCGCTTGTGCCGCTCTACAATCTCTACCCTTCAACAAGCATTATTGCAATGGCGGCTAAAGGCTATAGTTCCGGACAAGCAATGAAAGCACTGGAAGATGCTGCACATTATGTTCTGCCCGCAGGGATGAGCTATGAATGGACCAGCACCGCTTATCAACAAATTATCGCAGGAAACGCTACCTATTTTGTATTTGCTTTGGCATTAATCTTGGTTTATTTTGTACTGGCTGGACAATATGAAAGCTGGGTCACACCTTTATCTGTTTTATGCAGTATTCCACTCGCTTTAGTCGGTACCACCATCGTTCTAAACTTGCTCGCCCCACTGGGCATGTCCAATGATATGTATACCCAAATTGGAGTCGTCCTGTTGATTGCGCTTGCCGCAAAAAACGCTATTTTGATTGTAGAAGTTGCCCGTGAAGAACATGAGCTTCATGGAAAAAGTGTGATGGAAGCAGCCGTTATCGGTGCAAAAACTCGTTTTCGGCCGATATTAATGACTTCTTTTGCTTTTATTTTTGGGGTATTACCGCTTGTATTCGCGAGCGGAGCAGGTGCGAACGCACGACGATCAATTGGTCTGGCCGTTTGTAGTGGCATGTTAACCTCTACATTTCTCGCCGTTGTGTTTGTTCCAACGTTTTATGTCTTTTTTCAGAATATGTATTATCGATATAAAAAAATGAAGTGACATAATGCTCTCTTTTAACCAAAATCCTCACTTATTGCTCACTTTCGATAGCCAGCCTATTTTTTATAGCGATGAACGTTGGCCAAGACTGGGAGACAGTCGAGTAAGTCAGATCAAACAAGTGATACCAGTTATTCACGACTTTTCTTTTTCTTCGCTCACACAAATCGTAATATTTTCCTTGCCGAAAGCGATACCACTTGCCCCGTATGCCGTGAAGTATTTTCTCCCTATGTGCACTACTCTTCATACTAAAACACGCCCTATCGATAAAGAAGATATTCAATCTTTGCATGACATTGCATTAAATATAGCCTTGCAATACTATTCTGATGTAAACAACACATTTCAAAATATGGCGAGACATTTAATCAATGCTAATCCTTATTATGCACATCTCATTATTCCCTTAGTCAATAATATCAAAATTATTGATATAATCCATTTTCGCAGTAATAACGAATCTGATATTCGCTTTTCTGTACACATAGAAAAAGCACTGCTCATGCCAATATTTAGAGGAGAGGCTATTCATCAGTTTTGTAACCGATTCATCAACTCTGATCGACTTGACTATCCATTATTTTTCGTGATCGCTCACCATATCTTACATGCATTTATTGCTATGAGTGCGAACGGATCACGCCATGGAGATGTCAACTCTGGCAATGTTTTAATTAATATCAACAATAAAAATTCTTGCGACGTCTACATTATTGATACAGAGTTTTCATGCTTTATTGGTGAAAATTTGACTACTACCCAAGAAAGTTATCTATATTGGTCACCAGACAGAGTATGCCAAAAAACTCTTCATTTTGTACGTGAAAGAGAATATCACGACGCTTATGGCCTAGCACAAATTTTTATAGAATTAGTCGAGTGTTGTAAGCTATCGAAAACCGATGAATATCAAATTCCCTTTATTCTTCTTGAAAATTTGAAAAAAGATTAAAAAATACTCCCTATCAAGAGTTAAGCTTTGAGGTGCTCAAAAAAATGTTATGTGCACATCATGATTTATTGTCTGTGACAGAAGAAAATTCAAAAGCTTTAAATCAAGTACTAAAAAGCAATTCGGCCTACGATCAATTAGAAAGTTTTCAGGCCAGGAAGAACTATAACAACACTCAACTGAATAAGACTATCAAAAACTTATTCTTTAGTGGAACGCTGTTTGGCCAACGAAAAAAATCAACTAACCAATCATCGGCTTATCTAACCAATTACGCATCTGGCGCCACGCACCCATTCCATAGTCAGCGGCTATAGCATAAAAATTCTTTTTTGACGTCTTATTTTTTTTAGGAATATGAATCGTCGGAGCAATTTTACTGATATATGAAGGATGGACATGGATACCTAAATATTTGAGTGTATTTTCTACTGTTTCTCGATCAACAAAACGAGATGACCATGACTGCATATTAGCCATCACCAAGTCATTCAATTTCATTTTTGCTTTATCTAGTTTCATGATAAGGGCAGCACGCAAGTAAGGGCTTTGCATCGCCTGAATTCGCTGTAAACGAGCTTCTATTTGCTCAAGTTCTGCATCGGGCAATCTAAAAATTAATTCATATAGCTTTGATTGCCAAGGGTTATTTCCGTTATCACATTATAATCCGTTGTCTCTAGACCTAAGGTTGCCAAATAACTTTTAACACGCTCCAAATTGTGTTCAAGCGATTTAATGACCGCTGATAATTGCTGATTTAATTCAGGGGCATTCGACGAAAGATCCCCTAGATTTTGTAGTTCGGAAAGCGCATTGATTAATACTGTTTGATGACTACTTAATTGCGCTCCTATTTTTCTAAAGACGGGAAATAAAGAAAATTTAGCATAGCACGCTTTAATACGACTAAAACAAGATAACTGCAAACGATATGAGGCCATTGAACGCATAATATTTTGCAAAAGCTCTTCATTTTTCAGCAAAACGGGTTCCAACTGCCGAGCTTTCAATCCACAATTTACTGTTGGCGGAGAAACCGCTTCCTGCTTTTCTTCCGATGCTGGTTCATTGAACACTGGCTCATCGAAAAAAGCTTCTTCTTCCTCGCATTGATCTTCATGAGGATCAATATCAATAGTGGAGAGAATCTCAGCATTTTCAACAACTAGCGTAGACTCAGATCCTTGATTTGGCGACATCGCTACATATCGTTCTAATACCTCGTCAACGGATAATTTATCTAAACGGGAAGAAATCCTCGCTTTTAATGGATGAGGTAAAGAAGTAAGAACATTTTTCAATCCCTCAACGCTTTTTTTAATAAAATGAAATAAAGCAACATTCGATTCAAATAAGCAAATTTGTCGAGCATCGAATCGATCAAAGGTTACGCCCGACTGAGTTAAACGATTTAAAAAAAGATCAGCTTGTACCGTAACCGTTCGTGCCATTTTAGACAGAACAGTGGATGAATTGACCCATGCATCATGAAGTAAATGCGTTAATTTCGATTCAACAATTGCATCCGACCAATCATGATGGATCACAACTCCACGAGCTGTTGCATAATCAATAATTTCTCCTTGGACATCCGGCAATGGTACATTATCATTCACCAACATATCTATTCCTTGAATAATTTGCTGACAAGATAATAAGGCTTCGGCATCCCAGCTTTGTGTCAAATAACTTATTTTTTTGGCCAGGTCTTGCCATAACAAACTAACCGAACCATCATCTGTCATTTGTTCTTCCGCTAAATCACGTTTGGATTCAATTTGCCCAAGCAACTTCGCTTTTCGTAACCATGAAGACGAATCGGCTAAATGCTGTTTAAAAATCGGTAAATACTGATCAGACTGGGGTAATATTAGACAAGACAAGTAGTCTTTCAATGCACGATACAACTGCTGAATATTGATTAACTCAATCTCTTTAACAAAGATACAAAACTCAGCGTACGCTTGTTTGTTCACGACAACTTCTTGCGCTTCCACATCCACCATAACGCCCTCTCTTGATTATCTCCATTAAAGTCCTGTCATTTTATCTGAAACAGGGTTTAAAACCAAGCAATCAAAAGAAGTCATCGTCATTTATTCACTTAAAATAGAAAAAAATCGGCCGTTTTTAGCAAACAAACCAAAAACAGCCGACGCCTTACCCTACTGTTAACTGAGGCGCAAGTTTTTCCGCACGCGTCTTCCCAACGCCTTTGACAGCCGCAATATCATTGACCGACTTAAAGTGACCATGTTCTGTGCGATAAGCGACAATAGCCGAAGCTGTTTTTTCACCAACACTATGGACACAAGTGGCGAGTTGCTGCTCATCTGCGGTATTGATATTAACTTGTTTGGGACACGATTCTATGGAATCAGCCGCAAAAATAGGAAGGGAAGTTGCTATGATCAAACCGAAAACAGCAACGCGAACATAAGATAGAGGACATTTCATTGGATTTCTCCGATTCTTGCGTGCACCTCTTGGCATCTTCTTCGCTATAAAGCAGGGGGATCATAATAAATTGCCCAACGAAAAGCAAATACAAAAATATTAGCGTTATTGACTGATAAATTTTTTATAGAGATACAATAAAAAAACAGGCGCAATCATCATGACAATACCCAAGGAAAAAACGACTTCATAATGCACACTACCACCTACATCAATCGTATCTGGTGGAAAAAAGCCAACAATTAAAGTAATAATCGTCCCGACCACACCTAACATGGCTACGATCCACATACCGATATTGCCACCAGGGATTTTAAACGCACGCGGTTGAAAAGGAAACTTATAACGCAAGCGCAAGGCGGCTAAAAACATAAATAAGTACATAATCATGTATAATTGCGTGCTGAGTGCTGTCAATAACCAATAAGAACCATTCACACTCGGCATAAATAAAAAAGCAAAACACATAAGAGAAACTAACACCGCTTGCAATATTAACATCCGTGCAGGCACCGCATGTTTATTTTCTTGTGCAAAAAATCTAGGGAAATAACCGTGCTGTGCCGCTCGCAACAGACCTTGGGCCGGTGAAATCATCCAGTTGACCATCTGGCCTACACTGCCCACTAGTAATAAAACAGCCAAAATCGGCATGCACCATAAAATATGATATTCCGAAAAAAATGCTTCAAACGCTTCTATTACCCCTGCAACCAGGTGGATATTCGAGGTCGGAAGTACTGTGGCAATCGCTAATGAACCAAACATCATCGTAAATAAAATCAAACAAACAGAAATTAATAAGGCTCGTGGGAAAGTCCGTTGTGGATTAACTACGTTGCGAACATAAACCGTTGCCAACTCCATCCCAAGAAAAGACGTCATGATCGCGGTTAACGAAATCCAGCTATTCGTATGGCCAAAGCTCGGCAACATACTCTCGAGTGTGAAGTGTAATTCAGAGTGATGTCCTTGCGCTGTCCACAAAAACCCAAGAAAAATAATTAAGACCATCGGTAAAATCATACCCAACACACCACAAATACTCGCGAAACGAGCAGATGACCGTATACCACGAAAATTCAAAAGGGTTAATCCCCAAAAAACAATTAAAATAACCGTGACCAAATACGCTTTATTATCGGCTAAAGCTGGGTCGATCAAATAAGCTAAAAACCCTGCAATCGTCGATAAAATCGTCGGATACCAAGCCATGGTATTAATCCATTGTAGCCATATCGCAACTACCGCAATTTTATCGCCAAAAGCCATGCGCACCCAATCGTAAATTCCTCCTTGCTCCGTCCACGTCGAGGATAATTCTGCCGACACTAAACCGGCAGGAATCAGGAAGACAATCGCAGAAAAAATAAAAAAGAAAACTAATGATGGCCCAAATAATGCTGTCGCCGGCAAATTACGTATACTGTCAATCGACCCCGTAATCAACATCACAAGGAGAAACAGCCCTAACGTACGTGTTGCCTGACTAAGATGCATATTTTATGCCTAAATATTGATCAATATAATAATTCAAGGATTTTGCGGCAAATCACTTCAATATGCAATAAAATATTTACCTTATTAAAAACTCATGTATGATAATCAACCTCTCTGAACACACGGTGATCACTGTATGGATTTTTTAACATTAAAACTCCTCACGGCTCTTAGCCTCTTCATTATGACCGTCAGTGCTGGTTGGTTACCTTTTTTTAAACGTTTAAGCACACAATCCGTGATAGATTTTCCTTCCGGTGAAGCACTTTCCAGCGGTGTATTCTTAGGTGTTGGCTTATTACATATGTTGCCCGAGGCAACCGCGGGTTTTATCGACACCGGGATCGAGTACCCTATTGCCGCATTATTGGCAGGAGGGATGTTTTTATTTTTA
The DNA here is from genome assembly GCA_021208965.1 of Gammaproteobacteria bacterium. Lineage (GTDB taxonomy): Bacteria > Pseudomonadota > Gammaproteobacteria > JAGOUN01 > JAGOUN01 > JAGOUN01. Next base: position 41,613 of record JAJOJD010000077.1, on the reverse strand, counting down.
TTGTGGCTTGAACATTTGAGTCGCGATTACTATCAACACCAAACACTCGATGAACACCATGCCGAAGAAACTTTGCAGCACCACGGTCACCAGTGTTGCAGTCATGGTCGTTCTTTTGCTGTTCTTGCTTTTGGGATGTTATCACTACACGCATTTCTTGAAAGTGCTGCACTTGGTTTATCAACAGACCTGTCTATTATTTTTATGCTAGCCGTCGCCATTCTCGCTCATAAATGGGCAGAAAGTTTTGCATTAGCCATACAATTAGTTAAGAGTTCGTTGTCATCAAGAGTGAGCATGGTTTATTTTCTCTTATTTTCCTTTATTGCACCGCTTGGTATACTGTTGGGTGGTTATGCTGGTGAGCATATAGAACATTTACCTTTATTAGGCCCCACCTTTTTTTCACTCGCCGCTGGAACTTTTCTATACTTAGGTACACTTCACGGTTTATCTCGTGCGGTGATGATTCAGCAGTGCTGTAACCTAAAACAATATACCTTTGTTATTATTGGCTTTTTATTAATGGCGGCTGTCGCTATTTGGGCATAGGGGTGTTTATTCACGCCCTTTCTTGTAACTGATAAAACCCTGACACACCGTCAGTTTTTATTGGTTCTAGTGAAATTTCTTTTTCGTGAGGAACATCAAATAAAAACTTTAACCCCGCATTGACAATAACATCATTTTTTCCACCACTGAAGGTATACAGATTTCTAATATCCGTAAAAATACGGATGGAAGAGTTTACAAAATACTCTGCGCCAATCCCTGCGGTTGTACCCAATAGGGTCGTATTACCGACGGATTCATGATCTTCTTGATTGGTAACCGCCATCCCCAGCATGATATAAGGATGATACCTATCACTCGGAGTATTTTGCATGTGGTAAATAATACTAGCGGAATACATATAAAAACGAGTAGTGGCATCTCCAGATTGTTGAGTGCTTGCGGCTTGACCATAAAAAGCGTCGATGCTCAATTCATCGGATAAAACAATACCGGCACTTAGGTTAGCCATTGCTCCATTTTTTAAGCCGCGCTTATCTGAGAAGTGATCGTAAGCAATACCAGGAGCGATATAGTACTGATCTGCATCATAGAGATTTGGCGAATCTGCATAAACATTGACTCCAACTAAAAAAACACTCAATAAACATAGACACTATTTCTTCTCATTCGTCTTCTCACTTTCTTGTTGCAAGCACACACCATTGACCAATAAACGCTTTAATACTTTACCGACATTATTTTTAGGTAAACTGTGACAAAAATAAATTTTCTTCGGTATTTTATACGGAGTTAATTTTTCTCTACAGGCATTTAATAAAATGTTGGGTTCTGAAACTTGACCAGCGCTAACAATATAGGCAACCACCTGTTCATGACCCGAGGGTGTTTTTTCACCGACAACCGCAACATCCGCTACACCCACTTGTTCGAGTAGTACCTGCTCTACTTCAGACGGATATACTTTTAACCCAGAAATATCAATCATATCTTTTTTGCGTTCTTTCAAAAAGACAAAACCATCAGAATCTTGATACCCCACATCACCCGTCAAGAAAAAGCGATCTTTTGTAAATATCTGTGTTTCTTCTGAATGACACCCCCAATATCCCTGCATAACTTGTGGGCCACGTATCGCTAATTCTCCTATTTCTCCTGTGTTAACAGGTTGATGCTCATCATCCAAAAATATAATCTCTGTATCGGCCACCGCCAGCCCAATTGAACCACGTCGAGAATTTCGGTAAGGATTAATGCAGACAACGGGGGAAGTTTCTGTCAGACCATAGCCTTCTACAATAGAAATACCGGTGCGCGTTTTCCACTCTTTCGCTACCGATTCATGAACAGGCATCCCTCCTGCCACAACCAATTTAAGTCGTGATAAATTCAGAGAAGAAAAGTGAGGGTGTTGTAGCAGTTTATAAAATAAAGTATTCACGCCAACAATAACACTAATCGGGATTTTTTTTGCTTGACGAATGACAGAATCCAAACGACGTGGGTCGATAATCATCACGTGTTTGACGCCGAAACCCATTGCCAGAAGAAAATTAACTGTCAAACAAAAAATATGATACAAGGGTAAAGCAAACAAACTCACCTCTTGACCTTCCTCTAAAAGATCACAAAAGGGTAACCGCATTTGTTCTAAATTCGCGAGCAAATTTCCATGTGTCAACATAGCTGCTTTGACCGTTCCTGTCGTTCCGCCCGTATATTGCAAAAATGCTAAATCAGACGGATTAAGTTTGATAGGCGATAAATCAGGAGAGACATCTGAATGAATCACGTTGCGCAAGGAGATCACAGAGGACATCGTATAACTTGGAAGACGTTTACTGAGCCATAAAAAAAACTGCAGCCCTATTCTTTTCCACGCAGGAAGCAAGTCACCGGTAGAGGCAACAATAGTGACTGGAATCGCCACTTTTTCTAACACATCGACTATTTTATCCATAAAAAGATCGAGCACAATCACAAAACGCGGATTAGCATCTCGTAAACGAACTTCCAATTCATATGCGGTGTATTCTGGGTTAAGATTTAACGCCACCCCACCAGAAAGATGTGTTGCAATAATACAGGAAGGATAGACAAGACAATTCGGCAGGATAATCGCGACTCTATCGCCTTTTTCTATTCCATTCTGTTGAAAAAAATAAGCAATTTTTTGAGCTATTCGCCAAACTTCGCCATACGTGACACCTGAACCAAACTGAACAAACGCATCATACTCAGAAAAACGTTGCAGAAAATGTGCATAATAGTCATTCAGTGAAGTAAACTGTTTATACCAACCCGAAAGTATAGCATCCATGTGTGATCCCTATTAAACAATGCATTCTATACCACTGATCATGGCTGTTGGTGCTGCGCTATCGCTTGATCTTCGGTTAAACCAGGTGGAACAAGGCTAGGGGCAACAATCGCTGATGCCGATGATTTTTCTGGAATATAATAGTGATTATTGATGACCGGCTGAGCTACTGTCGGTGGATTTTTCAAGACCGGCTCATTTTTAGCCTCTACATAGTCATTTGTATAATGATGACAAGCCGCTAAAGAAAACAGGCAAGCAGTGAATATAACATAGATTTTCATCTGTCGAATTCCTTGATGAGGTTGAAGGCTAATAATACATTTTTCATCACCTGTTGATGTTTTTCTTCTAGGATTGTTAATGGCAAACGAATACCCTCGGAAATTTTTTTCATCAGATACAGCGCATACTTGACAGGAATAGGATTCGATTCTAACGAAGATGCATCGATTAATCCACTTAATCGTTGGTGTAACAACTCTGTTTCTACATCATTTTTCTCAACCGAAAAGCGCATAAGCTGCGTCATCTCTTGAGGCACAATATTGGCAATGACAGAAATAACGCCATTTCCTCCTGCTCGCACATAATTGACACTATTACTATCATTAGACGACCACAGCCAAAAATCATGACCGCATAATTGTTTTAAGCGACGCACACGTGTCAAATCAAGATGAGTATCCTTCAACCCGATAATGTTTTTTAATTGACTGAGTTGATGGATCGTACTTTCTTCTAAATCACAGCCTGTGCGACCGGGGTTATTGTACAAAATAACAGGGATATTGACGGCATCGTGAATAACTCTAAAATGCTGATACAAACCATTTTGAGTAGGACGGTTATAATAAGGGGTAACAACCAACAAACCATCGGCGCCTAAAGACATCGCCTGTTGAGAAAGATGAATACTATGTTGCGTATCATATGTACCCGTGCCAACAATAATTGGAATGCGTTTATCTGCCTGAGATATCGCCGTTTGAATAATTCTTGTCCTTTCGTCGTCGGTCAACGTTGGAGATTCCCCCGTTGTACCTAAAACAACAATGGCCTCCATGCCAGAGTTAATATGCCATTCAATTAACTTCTGCAACGCAAGATAATCAACACGGCCATCGGAAAACATTGGCGTTACTAACGCAACCATGCAGTTTTTCATTATTATTTTCCCTTTTTTATTAAAAAATAAACTGGCGCAATAAAGACTACCATACCAGTGATCATTAAGGTTTCATACAAAACCGTACTCCCCACATTGATTTGGTCAGGCGGGATAAAGCCAATCACAAAAACAGCGATACACGCCAATAATCCTATAAAGGCGGTACAGTATATACCAAACATCCCTCCTGGAATACAAAAGCACGATGAACGTTTAGGATAACGGCGCCGCAAGATAATTAAAGCAACAAACAGACCAACATAAGACAGGACCGCCAACTGTGCTGTTAAGGCAGATAACAGCCAATATCCCGCACTGACTGAAGGCAAAAATAAAAATAAGCTGGTTAAAAGAGTGACGATCATCCCCTGCAAGAGCAATAAATTCACTGGCACATTTTTGGACGTTACTCTGGATAAAAACGTAGGTAACGCAGTATCTTGACTCGCAATCATCAATCCACGCGATGGCCCAAGAATCCATGCTGAAACCCCTGAAATACTACTCATAACAATAGCAATAACGATAATCGGCGTCATCCATCCCAGGTGGAAAGCATTGAAAAATGCAGAATAGGCCTCAATTAAACCCGTAATAATATTCAACTCATGGGCAGGAATAACAATAGCAATCGCGATTGATGCACAAATCAAACTACTTAAAATAATAATAACGGAAACAAACAGTGCGCGAGGATACGCGCGTTCCGGATTTTTCACATCGCCAGCATGGATTGCGGACATCTCTATACCAATCAATCCAAAAACCAACGCGACAATAAAGCTAATGTGATTAATATTGGACAGATCTGGAATAAAATGATGCCACGTAAGTTCAACTTCTGTTGAATGACCTAAACATAACCATACGGCGCCCAATAGTGTGATCAGCGCCATAGGAATTAAGGTTCCAACAATTGCCCCAACACTACTGACCCAACTTGAAAAACGAATGCCGAAACAATTCAAAAGTGTTGCTACCCAAAAAATAGCTAATGAAACGGATATCATGTAAATCGGATGGTTAACATAATTCGGATTGAACACATAAGTCAACGTCGCTGCAATCCAAGTGGCAATTGTAGGATACCAAATAACATTATATACCCACTGCAACCACATCACCACAAAAGCGATGCGCGTTCCCATCGCTTCACGCACCCAAATATAAATTCCCCCTGTCGTTGGCCAGCGCGTGGCTAATTCAGCCGCTGCTAATGCACTTGGAATAAAAAACAAGAGTGCCGCAACGAGATAATACGTAATCACAGATAATCCGTAAGCTGCTCCGATGGGCAAGCTACGTAAACTATCAACCGCAATCACGTTAATCATGACCAAGCTAAAAAAACTTAATGCTTTTGTTGGCATAGAGGCTGACATATTATTACTCTAGAGACATTGCTACAAGGTATTGATCATATACTGAACTTAACTGACTCACAATCATCAGATTATTATTATCAATATGATTGGTCTTGAAGGCGCATTGTCTACTCCTTTATAACAAAGGCACTGGCTATCCTGCCAAGCAAACAATAACAACCTTCAAGTGAAATAAATTGTACAATAAATGTTCGAAAATAATCTGTAAGCGATGTCTCAATATGGATACAGACTTTTGCCATAAAACAGCCATAACGATAAACTCAGGAAGACCATAACGTTTCTTGCTCTTCGCTCAAGATACGCTGTAATTCACTCAAATGAGAGATCGCATAAATTTTAATACGATCAAATGCACGGACACCTTGCATATTGCCTTTGGGTACGATTGCATACTGAAAACCTTGCTTTTCTGCTTCTTTAATACGCTCTTGCCCGCCTTGCACAGGACGTACTTCGCCCGACAAACCAATTTCTCCAAATACAATGCATTGGCGTGAGAAAATTTTGTTCTTTAAACTTGAAATGACTGCCAATATAACAGACAAATCAGCGCCCGTTTCAGACACTCGAAAACCGCCAACGATGTTTAAATAAACATCTTGATCATATAAGACATAGTGTAAGTGTTTATGTAAAACAGCTAATAACATCAGTAAGCGATTATAATCAATACCCACACAAATTCGACGAATATTGGGTGGGGATGCTGTATCCACCAGCGCTTGCATTTCAACCAATAGCGGACGCGTGCCCTCCCACGTCGCCATGATGATACTCCCAGGCGCTGGCTTATCGTGACTGGCTAAAAAAATAGCTGAAGGATTGCTCACTTCTTTCAACCCTGTTTCTAACATAGCAAATACGCCCAACTCATTGACCGCACCAAAACGATTTTTTATGGCACGCAGTAAACGAAATCGGCTATCATTTGCCCCTTCGAAGTATAAAACACAATCTACCATGTGCTCTAATACTCTTGGGCCTGCAATCGCGCCTTCTTTCGTCACATGCCCAACTAAAAACATAGCAACGTGGAATTGTTTACAGTATCCGACTAATCTCGCTGCGGATTCACGAACCTGGCTAACCGAACCTGGAGCAGCACTCAATTCCGGTGAAAATAAGGTTTGAATAGAATCAATCACTACAATATTTGGTTTAACATGACGAATTTTATCTAAAATTTTTTCAACGTCTGTTTCTGCCAGCAATAATAATCGATGTTGCGATAAGCCTAAACGATGAGCACGCAAAGAGACTTGGCCTAAGGATTCTTCGCCAGTAATATATAAAACTGTTTGCTGATCACTTAAATGGCATAAAGTAGCTAATAGCAAAGTAGACTTGCCAATTCCTGGCGCCCCTCCCAATAAAACCACAGAACCAACGGTTAAACCACCTCCCAATACGCGATCAAATTCTTGAAAGCTGGTCGTTACACGTTGCGCCTCCTGCAAATCGACATCTGCCAATCGAATGACATCACTCGTCACTGATCCAGCATAACCCTGTTGACGAGAAATTGATTTACTGGCAGCAGGCAACTGCTCTTCAACAAGGCTATTCCATTCACCACAATCAGCGCACTTTCCTACCCATTTGGGATGAACTGAACCACAATGCTGACAGACATAAACGTGTTTGAGCTTAGACATTCTAACATCCTAGACAAAAGCAATACCTGCGGCTTGTTGAGGGGTAAAATTTTCAAAACGAGTGTACTGACCACGAAACGTCAAGCGCACTTTTCCAATCGGACCGTTACGTTGTTTAGCAATAATGATCTCAGCAATACCCTTATCCCGCGTATCTTCATGGTATACTTCATCACGGTAGATAAACGCAATCAAATCTGCATCCTGCTCTATCGCACCAGATTCTCGCAAATCAGACATAATAGGACGTTTATCCGCTCGCTGTTCTAATCCACGATTTAACTGCGATAAGGCAACAACAGGGATATTAAGCTCTTTTGCTAACGCTTTTAAGGCCCTAGAAATGCTAGAAATTTCCAAGGTGCGGTTTTCTTCATAGCCTGGCATTTGCATTAATTGCAAATAATCGACAACAATCAACCCCAAATTATGCTCGCGCGCAACCCGCCGCGCACGTGAACGAACCTCTGCGGGCGACAATGCTGGCGTATCATCGATAAAAATAGGGGCTTCAGACAAGTGACCTAATGCCTCGGTTAAATTTGCCCAATCATGATCTTCCAACTTTCCAGTACGAACCTTATGTTGATCAATTTTCCCGAGAGAGGACATCAATCGTAATGCTAATGATGCGCCAGACATTTCCATACTAAAAACCAATACGCCCGTCTTTTCATGAACAGCAACATGCTCGACAATATTCATGGCAAAAGCCGTTTTACCCATAGAAGGACGACCGGCAATAATAATAAGATCAGATGACTGTAAACCGGAGGTCATATCGTCTAAATCGGTATAACCTGTTGCGACACCAACCAAAGCACTCTCAGAACGATAAAGATGATCAATACGATCTACCGCTTCCGTTAACAACGATTTTATATTCTGTGGGCCTGCTCCACGTGAACTTTTTTCAGCAATAGAAAAAACCTTACGTTCAGCCGCATCTAACAACTCAACAATACTCTGACCTGCAGGCGGATGAAAAGCATCACCGGCAATTTCATTCGACACAGCAATCAAACGACGCAAAATAGCACGTTCTTGGACAATATCTGCATAAGCGCCAACGTTAAAGGCGGTTGGAGTGTTTTTAGCCAACTCAAAGAGGTAAACTTCTCCCCCTGCGTCATCTAAGGTTTTATCTAACTTCAGTCGTTCTGCGACTGTCAAGACATCGGCTGGATGACCTTGCTGCAGTAATAAGCGAATAACGGAAAATAATATTTTATGGGAACGGCGGTAGAAATCGTCATCACTCAAACGCTCTTCTACGAGCGGCCATGTTTTATTATCTAATAAAAGTGCGCCAAGAACGGATTGCTCTGCTTCTATGGAATGGGGAGGAATTTTTATATCGTCCGTTCTCACCGCTCACAACTCTCTCTTGGCAAAACACAAAAAAATAAATGACGATTACTCTTCGGCAATCACTTTCACCGTAACATCAAATGTGACATCAGAGTGTAAGTGCAAACCGATCACATGTTCGCCTGCGACACGAATTTGTCCCAAGGGCATGCGAACTTCACTTTTAGATAATTCAACGCCCATTTGTGTGACGACATCAGCAACTTCTTTAGGGCCAATCGAACCATATAGTTTTGAATCAGCTGCACGCGCAGTTATCACGATATCAAGCACAGCTAGTTTCTCTTGACGCTCTTGCGCACGAGAATAGCTTTCTGCACTACGCTTTTCAAACTCTGCTTTTCGCAATTCAAAATCGGCTACATTTGCTTTTGTTGCCGGCAAGGCTTTTCCTTTAGGAATTAAAAAATTCCGCCCGTAACCTCCTGAAACGGTAACTGTTTTTCCAAAATCACCTAAATTTCGGATTTTTTCTAATAAAATCACTTCCACATTACACCTCTTTTTTCTTCAACATTCTTACCCGTAAATTCAACCCACTATCAACCAAACCTAAAATTAAAGGAAAAGCAGAAACGTAAGGAAAAATTACTAACACAACATAAAACCCTGATAGCGCTAACCACGCATAACGATAACCTTGCATCCAAGAGTGCAGCATACACAAACCAACTCCCACATACAAACCAAACAAAGGAATCAGCATCGTCATCACAAAAATACTACGCGATAAAATCGCAACCACAACTAAAAAAATGCTCAAAATCAAGCAAAAATAGCCAAGCCTTGCATTGAGCATTTCTTTTTTGAACAATATACGTTTATCCAGCTTTGATTCCCACCAACGAGCTAAAGCTAGCTTAAAGTAAATCGCTAATAACGCCAACAATACTTCCACGCCAATCGCAATTTGGGCTAAAAAATCAATCTGTAGCGTAGACAATGCACCATCATTCGGGAGTATCCCTTCATCAACAATTATTTGCATGTAATCGCTAATATGCACGACCCACCATTGTTCCAACGATACGTGAAAAGGATAGGAGAAAAGAATAACAGCGATACTCACAAAAAAAGATAACTGTAATAATACGCTACCACGACGAAGAGCGGCGTAAAACAACGGACATCCCCCAAGTCAAAACAAAAGCAGCACCCTTCCAACAATAAAAACAAGGTAACTTTGATCGACAAAGGAGTGTGCTAACAATGGCAACACTCCCCAAGAAAGAACAAAAAAACCTTCTTTAGCTCCTCTACGTAAAGTAACAAAAGCGACGACAATAAGGCTAAGTGTTCCCAAAAAACCGGGGAAAATACTGCAAAAAAAAGCGACTAAGGCAGCATTCCGACTTCTCTTTAGCAAAAAATTTGCAAATCGACCAAGCATTATCAATGTTTATCTGTATACGGGATAAGTGCCAAATAACGAGCAATTTTAATCATTCTGGTCAAATGACGCTGATAGCGCGCAGACGCTCCGGTAACACGACCAGGAATAATTTTACCTGATTCGGTAATAAATTTTTTCAAAGAATCAACATCTTTGTAATCTGGAACACTTGTTTTAGAAATAGCGACCTGTGATCCACGATTTCTGTATGAAAAACTTGACATAATACCCTTCTCCTCTTTTTTAAGCGCGATCACGTTCTGAATGCGTTGTTTTTTCTTTTAACATTGCCGACGGTTCTGTGATAGCATGGTCTTGCTTTAAAACCAGTGTTCGAATAATCGCATCATTAAACTTAAAGATATTTTCCAATTCTTGAACAACAGAATACTCACACTCAACATTCATCAGCACATAATGCGCTTTTAAAACATTATTAATTTGATAAGCGAGTTGTTTACGCCCCCAATCTTCAACGCGCTCAACTTTTCCTGACTTTGAATTAACGATATCTTTATAGCGCTCAATCATGCTGGGAACTTGTTCGCTTTGGTCGGGGTGAACCATAAATACGATTTCATAATGTGACATTGTGGCTCCTTGTGGTTAAAACCATATTCAGCCTTCAGAACATGGCAAGGTTAAAATACTAAAAATCGATTGTAACAGATTTTAAAGAATTGACAATATACTCATATCCGTGGAAAATAGTGCGTTCGTTTAATGGCTATGTAGCTCAGCTGGTTAGAGCACGGCACTCATAATGCCGGGGTCGGTGGTTCGAGTCCACCCATAGCCACCAAATCAGTATAAATCATCCTCTAACTGAACGTTACTCTAACATTTCTTTTTTCGATTATTGGGCACAGCTGATACGGCGAGTGATAATTCTCGCGTTTCTTCGTGCCTATCATTGTATGCAACATGGCGATAATGCATCGTCGTACTAATATCACTATGGCCCGCATTTTCTTGCGCGGCTTTAAGAGAAGCGCCTGTATCTAATAGATAAGTCACATAACTATGCCGCAACCAGTGGGCACTTGCCGCATGCAATTTAGACGCTTTGCGGGGCTGATCACGCTCAAAGAGAGCGGCCCCTAATGAAAACGCCCATTTTAATATTTGATCAATTCGACGTGGGCTAATCGATTGTTTTAAATTCTCCATGGGAATGAGTGGTGTTTTTTCTCGAAATTTAGGCTCAGGAGAGCCAATCCCTATTTGATTTCTAAATTGTGCCAAGGCCGCTAGCAGTGCATCTGGCATCGGAATATCACGCTGCTTTTTCCCCTTACCTCTAACACGCAAATACCAGTCACCTTCACGTTGAAAAATATTTCCCATGGTATGATGCGCGGCTTCGGCAATACGCAATCCTGTATAAAATAACAAAAGAATAATGTACCGTGCCCGACGTACTTGAAAAAGATGTTTATTATCACGTGTTGCATAATCTTCTAATGCATCTAAAGTCGCGTGAATTTCATCTCGCTCTAAATAACGATCAATAATCTGCGGTTTAGTTTTTTGTCGTTTTTTTCGGCGTTTGTCAATCGCTAAAGGATTACCGATTAAATAACGTGTTTGCACCAAATAATTAAAAAATGAATCTAAAATCGTTAGCGTTTTACTGATAGTACTGGGCGAAAGACCATGATAAAAAGGACGCCAACGAGGATTGAGGTTGCCATCTGCTAACTGTCGAGGCACTTTAGGTCCACACCACAATTCTGCCGGTTCAGGATTTTTTAAAAACGCTTGATATTCAATTAAATGATCACGTCTGAGGCTTGAAATATTGAGTTTTACAACATGAATGCACCACAAAAGCAATCGTTCAATTTCTTTGGCATAGGATTGTAATGTCAAAGGAGAGTCCACGAATTCCCGCAAAAAAGAAGAGATCGCTTCTGCATCATCTTTTGCATCAATTAAGCTACTTCCAATCATTTTATTATAATCATCACGGGCAAATTTAATAATCTCTTTGCCCATACGAGATAAATCTTCGAGCGGAAGAAAAAGAGGCTTAATCACGTCAACGTGTTTAGTTCTTTTCGATTTCATACAACACACCTATTCTTTGCCAAGTCAAAAAATAAACCCGAATATTCCTCTACTCTACCACAAATGTACATACTCGATACGATGAAATGATGATGAGAAAAATCTACTATCTACTATCTACTATCAACTTAACAATCCTTGATAGACGGCATATAACTTTTCTGAAAAAGTTTTCCATGAAAATTCTTGCGCACGCGACAACGAACGTTGAACCAGCTTTTCATAGTCTTCAGGCATGAGGGTCAACATGTGTTGTATTGCCAAAGCAATACTCCCCTCATCGATTGGATCAATCAACAGACCTGCATCACCAACAACATCAGGCAAGCTTGTCGTATTTGATGCAATAACAGGCAAGCCAGACTGCATGGCTTCGAGAACGGGCAAACCAAAACCTTCATACATAGAAGGATAAACAAAAACTTTAGCAGACGCATATAAGTCAAGCAAAGATGTTTCTTCCACGTAGCGCAATAATAAAATATGACTATCACGGTATTGATTGACTTTTTTCAATAAATCCTCATACATCCAACCTTGACTACCCACTAAAACCAACGGATATTCCTTTTGTATCTCATGTGACAGCTGTTGATACGCTTTTATTAAACGGATTAAATTTTTACGCGGCTCTAATGTCGCAACACATAAAATAAATTTTTTATGCTGTAAAGAAAATTTCTGCAATGTGCCGTAAGTTTCCTCTCGAGTTTTAGGCCTAAAGATACCTTGAACACTGGGGGCAATGACATGAACTCTATGCGCATCAACATGCGTTAGGTCAATCAGTTGTTTTTTAATGAAATGGCAAGAAACAATCAAATCATCCGAAAGATGGATGCTGTGTTTCATTTGTTTTTGTAAAAATTTCGCTCGACCTCGTGGTAAAAATTGAGGGCAATCAAACATCGATGTATCATGCACTGTCAATACTCTTTTTCCAATATGAGGCAAAAATACAAAATTGGGTTCATGATAAATCGTATTTTTAATAGACTGTTTTAAAGCGATCGAATGAGACATATTTTTTTGGATCTGAGCAAGAGATCGCACCCAATAGGACTGGTTAGCGTATTCAACGATCTTTTTTTTCCACCGCGCTTTGGGCACAGAAGTTTCGTGCAAGGTCATAAAAAGCCGCATCATCGCTTCTCTCGATAATAGAACATTATCTCTAAAACCAAACATATCAACATCTGGATAAAACTCCAGCATATGCATAACCATATTGATGGTATAATAAGCAACCCCCGTCAGGGGCTGTCTAAGACAATTGAGGTTATAGGTAATTTGCATATCATCTATCTTGCTGTTTTATAAGTTTTTAAAAAAACACTCAACAATCCCCAACGCATATTGACTGGATACTTCTTTTAAAAATGCCTGAAAATCAATGCTGGCAGAATGATTGGCATTATCAGAAATAGTGCGCAAAACAACACAAGGCTTATTTAATTCATAACACACCTGAGCAACCGCTGCGCCTTCCATTTCAACACAACCTAAAATAACGTTTTGACCAGACCATATTCGATCATGAATATCACGTAATACCGTTGCATCTTGAATAAACTGATCACCACTGGCAATCGTCGCAAGGTGCGCTTGAGGTTGATAGACCGAAAACTTTTCTAATGTTTTTGGATCAACATGCACAGAAAGATGCTCAGAAAAAAAGGTTTTTGTGGCAGATAGCAATCGATGAGCTAAGGCTTCATCCGCAGCAAATAGGGCTTTATTTAGTATAGCAACCTCATGACGATTGTAAAAAGGGCGAACATCAACATCGTGTTGCAACAAAAAATCAGCAACAACGACGTCACCAATCTTAACAAAAGAATTTCCAGCGCCTGCAACCCCGATAAATAAGACATAATCAATATCAAAATGATCGATTAATAATGTCGCTGTAATCGATACCGCCACTTTGCCAATATTAGACAAGACCAATACTATTCGTTGACCAAATAAGGTGCCTTCATAATAATCTCTACCCCCTAAATGATGAACAGCTTCAATATGCATATTCTCTTTCAACAATAACACTTCTTCATGTAATGCCCCAAGAATCCCAATCATCTTGCTCTCCTGCGCCGTATTTGAAAAAAATTTTGTAATAGCCGATGACTTTTTTCTGCAAACAAGCCACTTTCCATCTCAATATGATGATTTAACTGATCTGAGTTTAAAAGATTAAAAACACTCCCTCCGGCTCCTGCACGTGGATCTCGTGTGGCACAGACTACCCGTTGAACACGGGCGTGAATAATCGCGCCCGCGCACATACAACACGGCTCTAAACTTGTATACAACACTGAATGTAGTAATCGATAATTTCCGATTTTTTTTGCCGCTAAACGGAGTGTAATAATTTCAGCATGTGCGGTTGGATCAGCTTGTTGTATGGATTGATTGAACCCTTCAGAAAGAATTTCGCCATTCAACGCCAACACAGCACCAACCGGTACTTCGCCTGCCAATTGAGCCTTTTCAGCTAATCCCAATGCATAATCCATACACTGCTCATCAAAGGCGCTAAATACGCTGTTCATCAAACACCATCATCGAATCGAGACTCCTGCTTCATTAATGGAAACAAAATGACATCACGAATAGAAGGTGAGTTAGTGAACAGCATAGTAAGACGATCAATACCTATCCCCTCTCCAGCCGTCGGAGGTAAGCCATATTCTAATGCGCGAATATAATCATCGTCATACGGCATGGCTTCTTCATCACCGGCCGCTTTATCGTTCATTTGTTGGCGAAATCGATCCGCTTGATCTTCCGCATCATTTAATTCAGAGAAGCCGTTTGCAATTTCACGGCCTCCAATAAATAATTCAAAACGATCCGTCACAAAAGGATTGCTATCATGACGACGTGCGAGTGGCGATACTTCTGCGGGATATTCGGTGATAAATGTTGGCTGCATTAAACGATGCTCGACGGTTGCCTCAAAAATTTCGATCTGTATTTTTCCTAAACCATAATGGGCCTGTACATTAATATGCAAGCTCTGTGCGACCGCTTTTGCTTTTTCTATATCGTCTAAATCACTCAACGCAATCGTGGAATTAAAATGCATAATCGCTTCTTTTACGGTCATGCGTGTAAATTTTTTTGAAAAATCAATCGCGTGGTCTTGGTAAACAATCTCTGTTTGCCCGCAAACAGACACGGCTAAGGTTTGAAAAAGTGTTTCTGTTAAATCCATGAGATCGTTATAATCCGCGTAAGCGTGATAAAATTCCAACATCGTAAATTCAGGGTTATGCCGTGTCGATACCCCTTCATTTCTAAAGTTTCGGTTAATTTCAAACACACGCTCCATGCCACCCACGACTAAACGTTTCAAATACAACTCTGGCGCTATGCGCAAAAATAACTCCATATTTAAGGCATTATGATGTGTGACAAACGGTTTTGCTAATGCGCCACCGGCGATCGAATGTAACATAGGCGTTTCGACTTCCATAAACCGATGGGCAATTAAAAACTGCCGAATGCCATCAATAATTTTCGACCGTGTTTCAAACACTTGGCGTGATTGCTCATTCACCATGATATCGACATAACGCTGCCGATAACGTGATTCTATATCGGTTAAGCCATGAAATTTATCGGGAAGAGGCCGCAATGCTTTGGTCAAGACATGTATTTTCTCCACATGAATAGAGAGCTCGCCGGTTTTTGTGATAAACAAAAATCCTTCCGCGCCCAAAATATCCCCTAAATCCCAATGTTTAAATGTTTCATACACATCATCCCCGAGATCATTTTGCCGCACATATAACTGAATCTGGCCCGTCATATCTTGAAGTTGAATAAAACTTGCTTTTCCCATCAGTCGACGTAACATCATACGTCCAGCGACTTTTACCCCTATTTTATTACTGTCTAAGGTTTCTTTGGTGGCGGTTGAATAATCGCGATGCAAATCAAGCGCAAAGGCATTACGACGAAAATGATTGGGAAATGCGGTTAACTGCGTTTGACGCAACTGTCTTAATTTTTCTCGTCGTAAGCTAATAAGATCATGTTCGTGCATACCAGAAAATGCTGTGTCGCTCATTTGTTATACCCCCGCTTTTAAACTCGTTTCGATAAATTTATCCAATAATTTTCCGCCATCTAATACGTCTTGCGTATGGCCTGTCTCAAATTTGGTACGCAGATCTTTAATGCGCGAATCATCCAGTACATAAGAACGAATCTGACTTCCCCAAGTAATATCAGATTTACTGTCTTCCAACGCTTGCTTTTCGACATGACGCTTTTGTATCTCTAGGTCATACAATTTTGATTTTAATTGCTTCATTGCTTCGGCCCGATTTTTATGCTGCGACCTATCGCTTTGACATTGAACAACCATATTCGTTGGCAAATGAGTAATACGAATAGCGGAATCGGTTCTATTAACATGTTGACCACCTGCGCCACTCGCTCGATACGTGTCAATACGTAAATCTGCGGGGTTAATCTCAATATCAATATTATCATCGACTTCTGGGGTGACAAAGACCGCCGCAAAAGAAGTATGACGCCGATTTCCAGAGTCAAAAGGTGATTTACGCACCAAGCGATGCACGCCTGACTCTGTCCGCAACCAACCATACGCATAATCACCGGTGAATTTTATCGTTGCACTTTTAATGCCGGCGACATCGCCCGCAGAGACTTCAATCAACTCCGTCGTAAAACCTCGACGTTCCCCCCAACGAAGATACATACGCAAGAGCATTTCAGCCCAATCCTGCGCTTCTGTTCCACCCGACCCCGATTGAATATCCAGATAAGCCGGTTGAGCATCCATTTTACCACAGAACATTCGGCAAAATTCCAGATGTTCCACTTTCTCTTCAAAAAGAGGAATTTCCTCTTGAATCGATTGAATAATGTCTACATCATTCTCAGCGATTGCTAAATCAAGCCACTCTTGCTGATCCTGCAAACCAGTTTCTAATGCCTCTATCACTAAGACAATATTCTCCAACTGAACCCTTTCACGACCTAAGTTCTGCGCTTTTTCTGGGTCACCCCAACTCACGGGGCTTTCGAGTTCACGAATAACTTCTTCGAGACGCTCACGTTTAAGCGCAACGTCAAAGATACCCCCGAAGCTCAAGCGTCCGCTGAATTAAAGACTGCAAGGTATGTCTGATAGGATTTGTTTCAATAGTAATCAATATTTAGTGCCCATAATAAAAAGGGGATATTATAGGCATACTTTTCTTGATATAGTAGAAGTTCTCAAACAAAAGCAACGAAAAACCCATGGATGAGCAGACAAAAAAAGAGCACTCTTCTGAGTTGACTGTTCCAACGCCAATGTTTTGTAATTTTTATCAAGACCAATATCGACGCACTGTCTTGACGACGGCATTCGCTGCACTCATGAATTTAATTGGTGTTTTTTTAATTATTTTTTTAGTTTTAGAAAAACCGGTAGACGTATATATCCCTGCTGAAGAAGCGTCCCCCCTGAATCCCCCTTCGTTAGCGATCAGTGATGAAACTATTACACCGAGAATCGCCATAGACAAGCCAAATTTTGATGATAGCGAGCTAAATGTATGGCTATTGAAAACCTTGACTGAATTATTCACGTACAACCTACAAGACTACCCTACCCAACTGAATCGCAATCAGTTTTACCTATTGCCAGAGGCACAAAGTGAGTATTTATCCATTTTAAATGATATGGCGCATTTAGGTGATTACACCACAACAGAAGTGATTTCAAGCATGCTGGTGGCGAAAGCGGCGCCCATTTTATACGATCAAGGACTCAGTAATGGGAGATATTACTGGATTTTTGATATACCAGTGGAAGTTTCATTTTCTGGAAGCGTGCAAATTCCAACACAAAGTATGTCGCTACGATTAATTATCGTACGAACGTCGATGGAAAATGACGTGGATGGGATTAAGATTGCCAGCATTCAGGCGTCTAATATTAGACGAGGCAATAATATTATTCGTTAACGGTATGAATACTCCAACAAGCATGAAAAAAATTACCTCTTTTGTCCGTCGTGAAGGACGTTTTACTGTGGCTCAAGAAAAAGCACTGACAGAGTTTTGGCCAATTTATGGCTTAGAACATTCTGCCGGTTTTATTCAGCCTGAGATTCTTTTTAAACAACAAGCCCCTATCATCATTGAAATTGGCTTTGGCATGGGAATGTCATTCTTAAATACGATACAACACCAGCCTCAACATAACTTTATTGGTATAGAAGTCCATCGCCCAGGAGTGGGTGCTTTTTTACATCAAACACATGCAAAGCAACTCACGAATGTTCGAGTTTTTTGCCATGATGCCGTAGACGTATTAAAAACCTGTATTCCTAACGCTAGCATGGATAAAATTTGCATTTTTTTCCCTGATCCATGGCCTAAAAAACGCCATCATAAACGACGACTCATTCAACCAGACTTCGTTGCTCTACTGGCAGAAAAATTAAAAGATGGGGGTATATTGCACTGCGCAACTGACTGGGAAAACTATGCTCAACATATACTCTCTGTTTTAAGAACTTCTTCTTGTTTACGAAATACCTCTATCACTAATGACTTTGTGCCTCGCCCAATATCGCGTTACACCACGAAATATGAACACCGCGGTGAACGCTTAGGGCATACCGTGAGAGATATTATTTTTGAGAAAATGCTTTGTCCAAATAAATAGGCAAAAAAAATCCCATTTTATACATTTTTAATCAATTATTGTGCTATGCTTAATATGTGTGGCGGGAAGCTGCACAAAAGGAGTGCCGCAACAAGGAACGTTGCTGACCAGGATGGTCGATTGGCAAGGACGCAAAAATCAGCAAGGATGCTGATACGGAACAGGAGTAGCGTAAGGCTACTCCTTCCCGTGATTAAATTCTCAAGCCTTTTTTCTCGAAACTAATCGCTATGTTACACAAAAAACTCCCGCTTATTGCTATTTTTGGGGGATCATTTAACCCTATCCACAATGGTCATTTAGGCGTAGCCAATATTATTTTGGCCGAAATGCCAAACACAGAAATTTATTTTGTTCCTTGTGGACAACCTGTTCACCGTGAGGCATTTAACACCCGCTCAGCGGAACGCCTCGAGATGATTCGCTTGGCGATTAAACATAACCGTCACTATCATGTGAGCACGTACGAAATAGATTCTCCTGCTCCCTCTTATACGATTGACACATTACGACATTTTCGTAAGCAGTTTCCTCTTCATCCTCTCGCATTTATTATGGGAATGGATACCTTTGTGAGTTTAGACACGGCATGGGGAAATGATTGGCATCATTTATTAGACTATGTTCATTTGCTGATTGTCCCTCGGCGAGGTGATATTAAAGAATGTAGTCAACCATTAAAAAAATATGTGCAATGATCTCACCTCAAAAAAAGAACTTAATAATGCCAAACAAGGGGGCATTTTATTTTTAAACACCTATCCGCCAGAAGTATCATCAAGCGATATCCGAAGAAAACTGGCATTACATGAAGATGTTTCTACCTTACTGCCGAAAATGGTTTATAATCATGTCCAAAAAACAGGGATATACCATAATACCATGACAAAACAAGAAAAACTCCTGTCACTGATTCTCGAAACCTTAGAGAACATGAAAGCTGAAGAACTCGTCACCTATGCGCTATCTGAACAATCAGATATTGCGAGTGTTGCTGTTATTTGCAACGGTCGTTCAAGCCGACATGTGGAGTCTATTGCCGAGAATTTAGCGGCGGCTATTAAAAAAAGTCGTTTAGCCAAAGCAAAAATCGAGCATGACCGCATCGGTGAATGGGTACTGATTGACCTTGGTAGTATTGTCGTTCACATGATGCAAGCTAACACACGTCAATACTATGATATCGATCAATTTATTAAAGAATCGCACGATAGCAATACTTCTCCACCTCTATCATGAACATTCAATTGATCGCCATTGGCAATAAAATGCCCGCTTGGGTCAATCATGCTTTTCAAGAATACCAAAAACGATTATTACCTGAGATTCATCTTGACGTACGCGAAATCCCTTTGCAAAAACGGGGAAAGAACCCGCATGATGCCCAAAAAAATCATGCGAACAGAAAGCCAAACCATGATAAATATGATCAAACCGCATTCCTACACGATTGCATTAGATAGCCGCGGAAAACACTACTCGAGTGAAGCATTGTCGAAAAAATTGAACGAATGGCAAGAAATGGGAAAGACGATCAATATTTTGATTGGCGGCCCCGAGGGTTACACAGAAGAAACACTCAAAAAATCAGATATGCAGTGGTCTCTTTCTTATCTAACTTTCGCCCACCCGATCGTGCGAATTATTCTTGCCGAACAACTCTACCGCGCACACAGTATTTTGAAAAATCATCCCTATCACAGAGAATAAAAATTTTTCCAATACCAAAAATCGGCAATTCCAAATGGATGGCCATCGTTTCAGCAATATCTGAAAAACTCTCTCGTTTTCCTAATGATTGAATCGGTAGATTGGGGCCAAAACACAAAATCGGAACATGTTCACGGGTGTGATCAGTTCCTCGCCATGTAGGGTCACATCCATGATCTGCCGTAATCACCGCCATATCGCCTTCTTGCATTCCCGCGATAAACGGAGGTAGCTGACGATCAAAAGCTTCTAATGCTTTAGCATAGCCGATTTCATTTCGACGGTGTCCATACAGGGTATCAAAATCATTAAAATTAGCAAAAACAAGATCTCCCGATCGCGCCTCTTTTTGAGCCAACATTAATGACGCAAAACTTTCAGCATTCGTTGCTCCTGATAATATCTTCGTGACACTTTGACCAGAAAAAATATCATTAATCTTTCCAATCGCAAAAACCTCACCTCCAGCCTCGACAACACGATCAAGTAAGGTTGGGCCAAAGGGTGGAATGGCAAAATCGCGACGATGCGTCGTCCGTTCAAAGGTCGACGCCGACTCTCCGAGAAATGGACGGGCAATCACGCGACCAATACGATAAGGGTCTACTAATTGTCGTGCAATCGAACAAAGTTCATATAAACGTTCCAAACCAAAATATTTTTCATGCGCTGCAATTTGAAAAACACTATCCGCAGACGCATACACAATCGGCTTACCGGTTTGAATATGTTCTTCACCCAACTCAACTAAAATCTCTGTTCCTGATGCGTGGCAATTTCCTAATACACCCGCAATTTTTCCTTGAGCTATAAACTCACGAAGCAATGTCTCTGGAAATGTCTGATGTTTTTGACGAAAGTAGCCCCAATCCTCCAATACCGGCAGCCCTGCCATTTCCCAATGACCACTAGGCGTATCTTTTCCTGCACTTTTTTCGACCGCATAACCATAGGAGCCTAGAAAATGGTTTAACCGAGGTAAACTCTCAAGATACTCTCCGCAACTTAATTTTAAGGCTTCATGAATACCCAGTTTGCATAAATTGGGAATATCTAAGAAAAAATTCTGGCCAATATGCAAAAAAGTATTGGCGCCGCAATCCTCGGGCGGGCATCGGCAGAGGATCCAATACCAAATGAGTCTAGGACAATAATAAAGGCTCGTTTTTTCATACAGAATCTTTCAACTGTGGATAGTTTGACTTACAACCGGTTTCTTTCATGCATAAAGCCACAAAAAAAGAAATGATAAAACTAATCGGCATAATTAACATGGCCAACATAAAGTCTTCTTTTAAGTAAAAAGGTTTGCCGTTCACCATTTGATGATCCCAATGTAAGCCAATCAACCAACCCGTCAATGGTTGAACAATAACGCCACTCGCCATAATCACGAGTGAGATAATACTGACCGCACTCGCCGTTAACTCAATCGGATTTAATTCTGCAATTGCCGGATAACTAATAATTTGTGAACTCGTGAGAAACCCGAGTAAAAATGATAGTAGCAATAAAGATCCCACTGATAGATGAGGAATATACAACATCATCAGCACAACGATAAGGGACATAATGGCGCCCATCAACATAGGTTTACGTCGTGACAAAATTTTATCCGAAAACCAACCAAACGCTGGTGAACCAAAAATCACGCCAACAAATAGCATGCTAATGACATAAGAGGCTTCTGCATGAGAAATACCGCGCACTTGTTCAAGATAAGTCATCCCCCATAATGCGCCTAAAATGAAAATCGGCAAATTCATCAATGTCGTATAAAAACCACCCAACCAGTTATTTTTACCACGAATAACAAAGGATAAACTGTGCAATACGCCATATTTTTTTAGGTGTTGGTGCTCTGTTTCAACATGGGCTTCTTCACGAGCGGGCTGATCACGGACAATCAGCCCAATCAATACAATAATAAGAACACCGAGCAGTCCATTGGTTAACATCGCATAACGCCAGCCAACATGTTCAGCCAAAACAGCCATCGGTGTTTGAGCCACCATGCCGCCTATCATCGCCATTGTCACAATAACCCCAGTGACGAACGCTAAATGATTGGCCGAAAACCAACGTGAGGCTAAACGTATATTAGATAAAAAACAAAAACCTGCGCCCATACCTGCCATAAAACGACAAATCTGCGCGAGCAGTAACGCGTGTGTTTGTGAAAATACAATTGTTGCGATGGTGGAAACAATCATGGCCACTAAAGCAATTTTTTTAGTTGAAAACCGATCAAGCAACATGCCTGCGGGAATCACCATTAAAAAATTGCCATAAAAATACATGGATGCCAAATAACCTACCGTTGTTGAGCTTAAAGAAAAATCCACTAAAACATCTTGCGCAATTGAATCAAAAATATTCATTTGCACAAACTCATAAAAGAAAAACAAACTCATGACTAAACAGACGAGCCACGCTCTTGCTGAATTAATTTCAGTTTTTTTTCTGACCCCATGCTCACCCGACATAATGCCCCCCATGATTTAGTTAGATTTTTTGATCTTCAAAAACACACTCTTCTTTAAAATGACTGACGACAGACAGACACATAATCATGCCCAATATGCACTTGCTCGCCCTCAGAAACAACCGCGCCATTTTTATCAATACGTAAGTTCATGCTCGCTTTTCGCCCACAGTGACACACTGTTTTAATTTCTGATAATTTATCCGCCCAAGCTAATAAATACCGACTTCCACTGAACAACTCACCACGAAAATCGGTACGAATCCCATAGGCTAAAACCGGAATATCTAAATAATCACAAATATCCGACAATTGCTGCACATGTTCTTTGGTGAGAAAATGCGCTTCATCAACCAATAAGCAATTGACGCGACTAGACTCCATCAAATACGTTTCGACATATTCTAAAAAATCGAACTCTTCATCATAAATAATCGCTTCAGCTTGAAGCCCAATCCGTGACGTGATATTACCGACGCCATAGCGGTCATCAAAACTGGCGGTGAACAGCAATGTCTCCATTCCTCGTTCACGATAATTATAATCAGATTGCAACAGCGACGTACTTTTTCCAGCATTCATCGCTGAGTAGTAAAAATAAAGCTTAGCCACACTCTACATCCGTGAAATATAGGCAACAATCAGTCGAGTCAATCGTGCGGCAGCTTTCGCACTTTCTTCCAACGTATGCTCATGGCTTAATTCTACGCCTGGATTCATACCCGCACCCAAATTAACGATGAGCGATAACACGGCTAATTTTAAGCCACAATGACGAGCAAATAATACATCTGGAATGGTTGACATACCAATCACATCGCCTCCCAGCATTTGAAACATCCGAATTTCGGCCGGTGTTTCAAAGTGTGGGCCACCAACACCCACATAAACACCCTCGTGCAAATAAAAGCCTTGTTCATGCGCAATACCGGCTAACTGACGGCGCATTTCCATATCGTAGGTATTGGTCATCGATACAAATCGAGGCCCAACGCTATCATCATTTTTACCCATCAAGGGGCTATCAAACGAAAAATTAATATGATCATTGATCACGACTAACTCACCCGCTCCAACGCTAGCCCGTAATGAACCAGACACATTGGTAATAATGACCGAACCAGCGCCAAGACCTTTTATTAAATTGATCAAAATTTGCATGGAGCGATACGAAGCACCTTCATAACGGTGTAAGCGTCCTTGCAAACAAACGAGAGGTACGCCATTCAAATAGCCTAATACCAAACGAGAACCATGCCCAGGAATAGTCCCTGAAACAACGCCTGGAATATCGTGATAATGGATAGTAACGGAATCCGTGAGCAAATTTGAAAATTCAGATAAAGCGGAACTGGCCACAACGCCAAGTTTTGCGCGAAAATTCGGTGCTTTGGACTGAACGAAGGCAATCGCTTCTTGGATGCTCACTGGCAATGATGACATACGGACTCTTCCTTTTTCGTTTGAAGGATACTAACAAAAAGAGAAGCCTATTGCTAGCACACTCTTATACCGCATTAAGCAGAGGCACATATAATTTTTCTTTTTCACAAGAAAACACATAGTTGAAAAAAAGGCACAAAAGATTTCTGTATCTGCTCTTTAACTTCCGTCAAGTCTACTTCTTCTTGTCCTTCTTCGTTATCAGTATTATGAGAAGTGCTTGGATTAACTCCAGAATAACCGCCCTCCATCGTTTGCGTAGCCTGTCTTGCTTGAGCAACAAGCTCCTCTAGTTTGCTTTCAAGAGCTTCAAAACGCTCGCTATCTTCTTGAGGTAACTTCGTTTTGACATGATCTTCAAATATCTTCAACAGGGCGAAAATATTACATAATGAAGAAATAGCGCCACCAACCGTTCCTAAAATAAGAGATTCACCTTCAAACGACGATAATAAGCGGCTAAAGTCAGCGGTTAGGCCAGAATAGAGCAAATTTCCACATGACCCTAGCCCAACAATATAGACTAACCCTAACAATCCCCAGACTTGGTATTGATTAACACGTTGGGCTAACCCGTACGTTCGCAACATGCGATCTGGCAAACCATTTAATGAGTAAATGTAATACAATATAGCTGGCAGAGTCGCTATACCTGCAACTGGAATTCTAAGAAAAGCCAAACTATCCGGTCGAAACAAAGTCGTTGTCAATTTTAAGTTAATGTTACAGATAATCAACGAAGAGGCGGCAGAAATGCAAAACAAAACAGCTTGAGCCAATAAATAACCAGCCTCAGCCATATAAGATCGACGTTCAGAATAAAGAACGATCATTGTGTCAAATATATCGTCTGTATTAAATCGATAGGGATTTTTCTTGATATCATTTTCCAAACGAACCATCAACAATGGATGCTCTTTTGAAAAAAAAGAACTGAGATAAGGAAGATTACGCCACATTGAGCGAACTAATTCATTTGAGCCCACAAAACGAGAACAAAATGTTGGAATAATCGCTAAAATAATCAGCACCCAATTGACGGCATCAACAGATAATTTAAATGAATCTCGACTAAGTTGATAAGCAATCGCCGCCGCAGCGATGGCAAATACTCCAGCCCAGCTGAGTGATGGCTTACATCGCTTTTCTTGGTAGATCTTCTTTGCTTTCTCTAAAGATAGAGGAAGAAAGACATACGTAATGGCGGTGTTTGCGATTAATGTAAAAACAATGAAGAAAATACTTAAAGCAGGCGCCTTACCCTTAGGTTCAATATAACAAGACAATTCACCAACATCGCACTTCTCTCCTGTGCTAAGCGCATCACCCGCAGCCCAACTATTGAAAACAGATTGCAAAGCAGTTGAAGCACAAAACACTAGCCAAAGACCCGTCAACGACATTGAGCAACACGTTTTAAAAGAAAAATAATCAGAAAGATCTAACAAAGGAGCATCAGAATTTATAGAATATTCCCGTTCTCTATTACTGGTAGTACTGAAGTTTTTCATTTGATCATCAACTTTTGTTGTTATTTTGACCAAATATATATCATCTTTCTATTTTTGTCCATTCAGAGCACCAGGCGTCAGCACTACTGATAAATCAGCACTAAACTCATCCACTTGCAGCACACGGCGACGCAGTACGTCATAAGCGATCAATTCTTCTCCTTCTTCTTGATTTAAGCGCCCTGCAGCCACGGCAGCATTCACTTTTTCTGCGTACGAACGATACTCAGGCAGGAGATCATGAACGGTGATTTTTGACCAACGTTTCAATAGATCTTCTAAGCGAATAGATTCATGAAATGCTTTTTCTGTCAGATACTTAGGGTTGGATAAGACAGGATCCAAAACACAATCGCGCAATAATTCTTTACGCATATCACTATCATGCAACATCGCTTCGACTAAATCATTGTCTAACCGATCGTTGGGACGATGGTACGGATAACCAAACGGAAACAACAACACTTTAAGCACTTTGGCTAAATAAGGATGGGGGAAATTTTCAAAAAACTGCTGCATGGCTACTTGAACTTTCCATAAACAATACTCCACAGACCATGCGACATAAGCGTGATGATGCTCAGAAAATGCTGCGTCAGCATAATATTTGATGACAGAAGAAGCGATGTGCAAGTACGAAAGGATATCCGCCAATCGAGCCGACAACGCCTCTTTACGCTTTAACGCCCCACCAAGCGTCAATAAGGATACGTCCGTTAACAAGGCAAACGCGGCACTCATTCGCGTCAACTCACGGGTGTATTTTTTTATCGGTTTAGGGGCCTCTGTTAATGCGGCAAAACTGCCCGAAAAAGAGTAGAGCAAACTGCGAACAACATTTCGAAGGCTAAACTTTACATGCTGACATAAAACACGATCAAATTTATCAAGAGTATCGCCACCTTCGTCGCTAAGAAGATGTAATTCTTGCAGCAAATATGGATGACAACGGACTGAGCCTTGACCAAAAATAACTAAATTGCGCATCAAAATATTGGCACCTTCAACCGTAATGCCAACAGGCGTGTCTAAATAAGAGGACAACATATAATTATTCGGGCCAACTTGTATAGCCTTTCCGCCTTGTATATCCATAGCCAGCATCACAATATCACGTGCCATTTCCGTCATGTAACATTTGGCAATTGCAGACGCAATTGCAGGGCTCAACCCTTCCTGAACGGGTCCAACCGTAAAAACACGCATGGCTTGCAACATAAAGGCTTTACCCGCTATTTCAGCTAAGCCTGCTCGTATGCCTTCAAATTTAGCAATCGGCAAATGGAATTGTTGACGTATGCGTGAATAAGCCCCCGTGAGGCCATACAATATTTTCCCTCCTGCCGCTGATAACGCCGGTAAAGAAATACCTCGACCTTCGGATAAACATTCGACTAACATACGCCAGCCTTGACCGACCATCGCTTGCCCACCAATCAAATAATTCAAGGGAACAAACACATCCTTACCACGAGAAGGTCCGTTCATGAATGTCAACATCAACGGCCAATGTCTGTGTCCTTGCTCGACGCCCACTAAATGTCTAGGAATAAGACAAACACTAATGCCTAAATTCACTTCTTCTCCAATCAATCCGTCTGGATCATATAAACGAAACGCTAAACCTAAAACGGTTGCAATCGGTGCAAGCGTAATATAACGCTTATCCCAATTGAGCTTGATGCCAATCACGTCTTTCCCTTCAAATTCACCACGACACACGACCCCGTAGTCTGTCATCGAACTCGCGTCACTGCCGGCATCTAAAGACGTCAGCCCAAAACAAGGAATATCATCTCCCACCGCTAAACGCGGCAAATAATAATTTTTTTGCTCATCTGTTCCATAGTTTAAAATCAACTCAGCGGGTCCTAACGAATTCGGAACCATTGCGGTAATCGCACAGGCAGATGAATGGGTCGCGAGTGCCATAATAATCGTAGAATGTGCAAACGGTGAAAATCCTAGTCCGCCATAAATTTCAGGAATCATCAATCCAAAAAACTTTTCTGTTTTCAAATATTCCCAAACATCGGAGGGTAAATCATGTAACTGATGCGTGATCACCCAATGATCAATCATCCGACATAGATGAGGCACTTGCTTCGCTAAAAAGTTTTGTTCTCTCTGAGATAATACAGGGGTTTTGTACGACAGTAATTTTTTCCAGTTCGGTTGACCGGTAAAAAATTCCGCCTCCCACCAGATATCTCCTGCATCAATCGCTTCTTTTTCTGTTTGACTCATCGCAGGAAATGATGCTTTTACAAAACGATATAACCTTGAAACCAGCAATTTTTTTCGCCATTCTGACGTAAAAATGAGACTTGCTAAAACAAGAGTTGCCAAGATTAAAAGAAACATCACCGTTAACATCATGATAACACTCCGATTTAATTTTCCACGCCTTGAAAAGCACTCACTGTAGCATAACCTTCTTGATTGATGTCAGCTTTTTTCAACACTTTATACACAGTCATCAACGCAATTTTCATATCCAACCAAAAAGAAAGATGATCAACATACCAAACATCCAGTTCAAATTTTTTATGCCAAGAAATCGCATTCCGGCCATTAACTTGAGCCCAACCCGTAATGCCTGGCATAACCTCATGACGTCGATATTGTTCAGGGGTATAGCGTGGTAAATATTCCGCCAATTGAGGACGTGGGCCTATTAAACTCATGTCGCCACGCAAGACATTAATCAAACCGAGTAACTCATCAATACTCCATTTTCTCACAAAATTTCCAACAGCCGTCAAACGACGCTCATCTGGAAGCAAATTTCCGTATAAATCTCGCTCGTCTGTCATGGTTTTAAATTTAACGATTTTAAACACTTTGCCTTGGTATCCCCCACGTTCTTGAACAAAGAATACCGATCCCATGGTGAAAAATAACACCAACGAAACAACCAGTAGTAACGGAGATAACAGGAGAAGGAAGAAAACGGCACCAAAAAGATCAATAGATCGCTTGAAAAATTTATTGTACATACATCCATCCTTGGATATTCGCTGTTAGAGAAAAAAACCCTAAAAAAACTCTCTAATTCAGTATAGACAACTTTTTAGATTTTACATAATAATCAATTAAATATCGTGTTGACCCATCTAAACCGCTCAGACTTATCCCTTCTTTCACGGCTGGCATTAAGTGATTAGCCAATATTTTTCCCTGTTCCACTCCCCACTGATCGAATGAATTCACTTGCCAAATAACGCCTTGCGTGAATACTTTATGCTCATATAAAGCAATCAAGGCCCCCAAATAATAAGGGGTGAGTTGTGGAAAAAGCAGCGTATTACTTGGTTTATTGCCAACATTCATTTTATGTTCTGATAATGCGGCGGCAGCGTCAGGTTCCATACCTTGCGCTAACAATTCTTCATAAATATTTCCTAACGATGTGCCTTGCATAAGAGCCTGACTTTGGGCAAAACAATTGGATACTAATAAGTCATGATGTTGATCAACGACATCTATCGGATGAATCGGTAATATAAAATCACAAAAAACCTTTGCTGTTCCTTGATGCAGTAGTTGATGAAAAGAGTGCTGTCCATTGGTACCGATTGCCCCCCAAACAACAGGAGCGGTTTGATAATCGAGAATGTCGCGACCTAACACATCAACGCTTTTACCATTACTTTCCATTTCTACTTGTTGCAAATGTTCGGGGAAATATCGCAATGCCTCACAATAGGGAAGAACCGCATAACTCGGCATATGAAAAAAATTATGGTTCCAAACCCCCATCAACGCTAATAATACCGGTAAATTATGGGCTAACTCTGCATTTTTAAAATGATCATCCATCGCATGAGCACCGCTCAACAATTCACGAAAAACAGACATCCCAAACATAATCGCAATCGGCAAACCGATTGCCGACCATAGCGAGTAACGCCCTCCCACCCAATCCCAAATAGGTAAAATATAATCAGGAGAAATCCCCCATTGAAGCGCTTTCGTTGTTTGTTCGGTAATCGCAATAAAATGTTTTTTTAGTGCTTTGTTAGTCGTATGCTTTAAGAGCCATTCTTTAGCAAATTTAGCATTTTCCAAGGTTTCAACTGTCGTAAAAGACTTCGATGAAATAATAAACAAGGTTGTTTCTGGATTGCATTTCTTCAAGACTCGCGTCAAATGTGTCGCATCAATATTGGAAACAAAATAACAGGCCAAATCATCATGCGCTAAATGCTCTAATGCGTACGTCACCATTTTAGGACCGAGATCTGAGCCTCCAATACCGAGATTGACGATTGTATTGATGGGCTGACCGCTAAAGCCAAAACATTCACGACGACGAATGCTCTGACTAATTTTCTCAATGTGACGCCAAACAAGCGTAATATCCTGCATAATATTGTGATGATCTAAAAACACAGGCGCTTGAGACATATTGCGCAGCGCTGAATGTAAGGCCGCGCGTCGTTCGGTGATGTTAATTTTTTCTCCAGAAAACATCTCAAAAGAACGCAATTTTACTTCAGCAGTTTCAGCCAGCTGTAACAACAACAATAATGTTGATTGCGTTAAACGATTTTTAGAAAAATCGAGCAAAAAACCGTCATGCTTTGCAGAAAATCGTTCAAAGCGCTGAGGATCGTTTAAAAATAAATCACGCATATGAACACGAGAAAGATCCAATTTATGCTGTTGTAACACTTTCCACGTGGGTGTTAAGGCAATGGACTCCATTCTAATCTCCTATTTTACAATCCTCTGTTTATTTTTTCACCAATTCTTTCAATAATAACTGGACACTCGACCCTAACTCGGGATGTTTTAAGGCGAAATGAAATGTCGCTTCTAAATATCCCAACTTACTCCCACAGTCATAGCGCCGACCATCAAAAGTATACGCATAAACATTCTCATATGCCAGCAGATCTGAAATAGCATCGGTTAATTGTATTTCCCCACCGGCGCCTTTTTTCATTCTCGCTAAAAGATCAAAAATGCGCGGCGTAAGAATGTATCGTCCAACCACACCAAAATGAGAAGGCGCATGCTCCGGTTTAGGTTTTTCAACAATAGCGTGCATTTTCTTCTCTTTAGTCGCGCTCATGGTGACATCAACAACACCATATTTATCAGAATCTTTTAAGTCAATCGTTTGTGTTGCAATCATGCTACAATGATACTCATGATAAGCGTCTAGCATTTGGGATAAACAGCCTTTTTCCGCATCAATCAAATCATCGGCTAATAACACAGCGAAAGGTTCATCCCCAACCACTTCTTTGGCACAGAGCACAGCATGCCCCAAACCTAAGGCACTTTTTTGACGAACATAACAACAGTTCACGCCAGCAGGCAAGATTTCTTGTACAAGTTTCAATAATTCATGCTTATGTTGCTCTTCCAGCTTACTTTCTAGTTCAAAGTTTGAATCAAAATGATCTTCAATCGCCCGTTTCATACTACTGGTGACAAAAATCAACTCTTTAACGCCAGCAGCAATCGCCTCTTCAACGGCATACTGAATCAATGGTTTGTCGACAATAGGCAACATTTCTTTGGGGGTTGCTTTTGTTGCTGGGAGAAAACGAGTACCCATACCCGCGACTGGGAAAACAGCTTTACGTACGATCATTTATATTTCCTTTGAAAACTTTACTGACTATACTAGCACCCAAGATACTTAAAAAAAAACTATCTATGAAAACTTTAACAACCATTGATTATTTTTTAGGAAATAAGCCAACACATAGCGTTATTTGTTTACATGGCTTAGGCGCAAATAATCATGATTTGAAACCGATAGCGCAGGCTTTAGCACTACCGAATGTTCATTTTATTTTCCCACAAGCCCCCAGCATCCCTATTACTTTGTACGAAGGCGCTGTTGTCCCTGGCTGGTATGATGTGAGAAATCGAAATTTTGATACGGCGCGTTCGAATATAGAGCAAGTCGATGCGACTTGTGCAGCGATCAAAACGCTTATTGCTAATGAACAAGCGCAATATGGTATTGACTCAACGCGTATTTTTTTGATGGGGTTTTCACAAGGAGGAAGCATTGCGCTAGAACTGGGCTTGCACTCAGAACAAACCTATGCCGGAATAGTAGGATTATCCACTTTACCCGCAAAACGTGAGCAGACTTTTGACCACCTATCTCAGGCAAACGAAAAAACGCCTGTTTTTTTAGCGCATGGGACACACGACCCGGTTGTTCCTTTTAGTATTGGTGAGTTTATCCATCAGTCACTCATCACACGACACTACTCTGTCGAATGGCATGTCGCAGAAACATTACACACAATTTGGCCTGAAGAAATTAGCGCGTTACGACAATGGATGCAGACGATTATTCTAAATAAATCGCCAAGTCGTACGGAGGTTGTGTGACAGCGACAAAAAAAATTATTGTTGCGATGTCTGGCGGCGTAGATTCTTCCGTATCTGCTCTTTTATTGAAGCAACAAGGCTTTAATGTCGAAGGCATGTTCATGAAAAATTGGGAAGAAGATGATACAGAAAATTACTGCTCTGCCAAAAAAGACATGGATGATGCTCAAAAAGTATGCGACATTTTAAACATTCCCTTACACAAGGTTAATTTTTCGGCAGAATATTGGGACTATGTTTTTGAACACTTCTTATCAGAATATCAAGCCGGACGCACGCCTAACCCTGATATTTTATGCAATAAAGAAATCAAGTTTAAATTATTTTTAGCCTATGCACACCATTTAGGCGCATCCCATATTGCAACCGGTCATTATGCTCGATTAGAACACACGTTGACCAAGACTTACTTACGAAAAGGATACGACCCCAACAAAGACCAAAGTTATTTTTTACATGCTGTCTCCGAACAACAATTAAAAAACGTTTTTTTCCTGTCGGAGAACTCCACAAGCCAGATGTTCGGAAATTAGCAGAACAATACAAGCTGCCAGTCTTTAATAAAAAAGATAGTACAGGCATATGTTTTATTGGCGAACGAAAATTCACGGAATTCCTAAAACAATACTTATCGCCGCAACCTGGAAAAATTGAAACGGACAACGGTGACATCATCGGAGAACACGAAGGTTTGATGTACTACACGTTAGGACAACGCAAGGGAATTGGAATCGGCGGCAAACAAAATACTTCAGACGATCCTTGGTTCGTACTCGATAAAGATCTTAAGCGTAATGTTCTGGTGATTGGACAAGGCAAAAACCACCCCATGCTGTATAAAAAAAAACTCATCGCCTCTCAATTAACATGGGTCAGTGGAGATATGCCAGACCCTGCACGATCCTACCACGCAAAAATTCGCTATCGACAAACAGAACAACCTTGTCGCCTAGACATATTAAGCACAGAAAATATAAGTGTCCAATTTGATGAACCGCAACGCTCGATAACACCAGGTCAATCTGTTGTCATCTATGATAATGATCGTTGCTTGGGTGGTGGAGTCATTATTAATGCGACGTAATATGGCATATAGCCTGATCATTGGTTTTATGGCGTTGATTGGGTATGTTTATGCACATAATATCCATTTGATCATTTCTCAACATTTGAATACAGACATGATATTAGCCTATGTTTCAGGTTGGATGTTAAATCTAAACACACCGCCGTATACCTTGAGCGACGCCTATCTTGCTGCACACTCGGCATCAACAAAAACCATTCCAAACTTATCGCCACCATTTTCACTGATGATATCCGCATTAATTGCCCGATATATTAGTTATAAAAACTTTTTCATGGGATTTAATATTGTTTCCATTCTCCTCAATATCATTGCTTTATCAATGTTATATCTGCATTTTTTTTCGGAGAAAAAGCGAAGTCTCCTTATGGTTTTACTGTTTATCAGTTTAAATTTTTTATATATGCCGAGCATCATTAGCGTCATTTGCGGTGAAACGAGCTTTTTATTAAATGCGCTAGTCATTTTTTCGTATTTATCCTTAACAAAAAACCGTGATATTCAAGCAGGGTTTTTTCTCGCTCTCGCAATCAATATAAAACTATTTTTTTGTTTTATTTTTTTTGTTATTTTTTGCAACAAAAAAATACCGTGCCTTGATGAGCTTTGGGCTTTTTAGCCTGATGATGGGGATAACTCCATTATTTTTTTATGGTATTAATATCTATAAAAATTTTTACCTCGCATTAGGTCACATCCAATGGTATAGCCTAAACTGGAATGCTTCGCTGTACGGATTTTTCTCAAGACTTTTGGGTGAAACTAGTCAACGCACTGCCTCCATCTTGCATATCCCTACTGTGGGAAGGCTACTATACCATAGCGTCAGCATACTTTATGTGTGTATCATGCTCTACTTCTTTAAAAAGAAGAATCCCCTAAGTCTAGCATTTTCGTTCACCTTATCATCAATGTTATTACTCTCTCCATTAGGCTGGAATTATTACTTCCCCCTGCTCATTACGGCCATGATGATTACAGTGCAAGAAGCTGAAAGACATCCTTATTACCCCATTATCATGTGTTTACTTTTTCTATCAATCATGATCAGCGGATATCCCCTGACATTAAATCGTGATGCACATATTTCTACTCACGATCTTCTATTCCAAAGTAACCTGTTCTTTTTGGCTCTGATTTTATTTACAATGGCCAATAGCATCCCGTTATTTTTTTCACCTCAAAAAAAATCTCTGGCATGATAACTTCTCAGCAATCCATAGTCATATGGACGATTGCTTTCTTACCCTCTTTGATAGGGATGATCTCCATCATTTTCGCGATCCATACGCATAAAGAATTTGCGGCAAGCAGTATCACTACTGTTGAAGATACGTATTTGTTACCGACGAAACGTATCGCTCTTATATAACTGATTTGCTATAATACAGCACCGAAAGTTTTTCTAGCATTTAGGATAAATTGTGCATTACTTATTATCACCAGAGTTTTGGCTTAGCCTGACGACACTGACATTTTTAGAAATCATTTTAAATGCGGATAACATTGTATTTATCGTTGCTGCATCTAGCCGACTTCCCAAACAACAACAAGCGCTTGCTCGTAAGATAGGAATATTGGTTGCGGCATTAACAAGAATTTTATTTTTAAGCGTCCTATTTTTTGCGACAACGTTAACCAAACCCTTGTATTTTATCGGTGCATGGCCCGTCACGATTAATAATCTCGTTCTTATTGTGGGAGGCTTATTTTTGATCATCAACCCTGCTCGTGAAATCACTGCATTACGAACATTCAAAGAAGAAAAAAAAATAAAACACTATGCGAACTTTAGTTCAGTTATCATACAAATCATGTTTATCGATATTGTGTTTTCGATTGATAATGTTGTCACCGCGATAGGTATTGCAAAACTATATAGTGCAATGATCGCTGCCATTTTATTGGCCATGATCGCAATGGTAGCCGCCAGCAACACCTTGAGTAGAATTATTGATAAATATCCGACATTTAAAATTATTGGTTTATGTTATTTAATATGGATTGGTGGTGTATTAGTCATCCGAGGACTAGGGTATGATGTTTCTGGCGGTTATATTTATTTACCGTTAGCCTTTGTTATTTTTACACAAATGATATTAGGATACGCTCGTGCATAAGGAGTAGTTTATATGAATAAGGATATGTCAAAACGTTTTCGTGGTTTTTACCCCGTCGTTATTGATATCGAAACCGCTGGATTTGATTACAAAAAAAGTGCCGTACTCGAACTTGCCGCCGTGACTGTCACTTATAATCAACATGGCCTTCTCGTGCCCGAAAACACGTATGCGTATCATATCGAACCCTTTGCCAGTGCGACTTATGATGCTGAAGCACTGGCGTTTACAGGGATAGACCCACATCACCCTTTTCGATTTGCAAAACCAGAAAACGATGTTTTACAGGATTTGTTTCAACAGATTAAAGACCGAAAAAAAGCGCATAACTGCCATCGCGCTGTCATGGTCGCTCATAATCCAATATTTGACATGGGGTTTTTACAAGCCATGATGGCCCGCTGCGAAATCAAGAAACATCCCTTCCATGAATTTACAACCTTTGACACCGCAACACTGGCGGCCGCTGCCTATGGACAGACGGTCTTAGCAAAAGCCATGGAAAAAGCGAATATTCCATTTAATAGCAAAGAAGCCCATTCGGCTATTTACGATGCGGAAAAAACAGCCGAGTTATTTTGCACGATTATCAATAAATGCACGGAATACTTATAAAATTTTCTTCAAAAATCTTCCTGTGTGGGATCGTTTATTTTTTGCAACAAACTCTGGCGTACCTTCAGCAATAATTTCACCCCCTTTGCAACCTCCGTCAGGCCCCAAGTCTACAATCCAATCTGCCGTTTTAATCACGTCGAGGTTATGCTCAATCACAACAATAGTATTACCTTTATCACGCAAATCCTGAAGAACTTGTAATAACTGCGCGACATCATGGAAATGTAATCCGGTAGTGGGTTCATCTAGAATATATAAGGTTTGCCCCGTATCCCGTTTAGAAAGCTCGCGAGACAATTTAATCCGTTGCGCCTCTCCACCAGACAACGTTGTCGCACTTTGTCCTAAGGTAATATAAGACAAACCAACCGCCATTACTGTTTCTAATTTACGTTTGACGATAGGAACGGCATCAAAAAATAACAAGGCATCTTCAACCGTCATTGCTAATATGTCGTGAATATTTTTACCCTTGTACTGGACTTCCAAGGTCTCGCGATTGTAGCGTTTTCCTTGACAAATATCACACGTCACATAAACATCCGCTAAAAAATGCATTTCAACCTTTGTGACACCGTCTCCTTCACAGGCTTCACAACGCCCTCCTTTGACATTAAAACTAAAACGGCCAGGCGCATAACCTCGTGCACGTGCTTCTTGCGTTTGTGAAAAAAGTTCACGAATAGGTGTAAATAATCCTGTGTATGTGGCAGGATTAGAGCGTGGTGTTCGGCCGATAGGACTTTGATCAATGGCGACTACTTTATCGAGAAGATTCAAACCATCAATACGATCATACGCCAGTGGTTTTATTTGGGTGGCATCATTTAACTCTCGTGCAGCAATCGGATAAAGCGTATCATTAATCAACGTTGATTTTCCTGAACCAGAGACACCCGTCACACACGTCAACACACCGATAGGCAAGGTCAATGTCACATTTTTTAGATTATTCCCAGACGCGCCGATAATTTTAATGTATTCATTGTTATGATAATTGACCCGTTTTCTAGGGACGGAAATCTTCTTTTTACCCGATAAATATTGGCCGGTGAGAGAACGTTTACATGCCATGACTTTTTCTGGCGTACCATGAACAATGACTGCTCCGCCATGCACACCTGCACCAGGCCCAATATCAACAACGTAATCAGCCCGACGAATAGCCTCTTCGTCATGCTCTACAACAATCACGGTGTTACCCAAATCGCGCAAATAATCGAGCGTTTTTAACAAACGTTCATTGTCCCGTTGATGCAATCCAATGGATGGCTCATCTAAAATATACATCACGCCTACCAACCCTGAACCAATTTGACTGGCTAAGCGAATACGCTGTGCTTCTCCTCCGGATAAAGTTTCAGCACTACGATCTAAGCTCAAATACTCTAGTCCGACATTAATTAAAAATCCTAATCGCGCTAAACATTCATTTTTAATTTTTTCTGCAATTTTTTCACGGCTACCCGTTAAGACTAAATGATCAAAAAATTTTTTTTGCCTCTTCAATGGGCATCCGTGTAATATCTGGCAACGTTTTCCCATCAAGAAAAACATGCCGAGCAGCCGTATTTAAACGGGAGCCATCACAGCTCGCACAGGGTAAATGAACGAGATATTTTGCAAGGTCTTCTTTGATCGCGAGAGACTCTGTTTCATGATAACGCCGCTCCATGCTACGAATCACTCCTTCAAAAACATGGGAACGCTTCACAAGCTTACCGTCGTGATTTGGATACTCAAAATCTATTTTTGTTGATCCACTGCCATATAAAATAATATTTTTGACTTTATCCGGCAAACTTTTATACGATTGTGTCAATGTGAAATGATAGTGCTTTGCCAGCGAATTCAAGACGTGATAATAATAAATATTTTTTTTATCCCATCCACGTATGGCGCCTGCGCCAACCGCAAGATCGTCATCGTGTATCACTCGATTTTCATCAAAGACTTGTTTCACGCCCAAACCATCACAGGCTGAACAAGCACCGTTTGGATTATTAAACGAAAACATACGGGGTTCTAATTCAGTAATACTATAACCACATTCAGGGCAAGCAAATTTAGAAGAAAACACCAACGGTTCTTTTTTTGGTTCATCCATAAACACAACATAGACCAATCCACCGGAAAGATTTAATGACGTTTCTAAGGACTCTGCTAATCGTTGTTGCAATTCTTTTCGCACTTTGAAACGATCCACAATAACTTCTATCGTATGTTTTTGACGAAGACTTAAGGACGAAACGTCATCAAGTTCAACAATCTTCCCATCAATACGCGCACGAACAAAACCTTGGGAACGTAATTGCCCGAGTAACTGTTGAAATTCGCCCTTACGTTCTCGTACAACAGGCGCCAGCAACATGAGCTTTGTTTCTTCTGGCAAAGAAAGAATTTGATCCACCATTTGACTAACCGTTTGGATTGCTAAGGTCAGATGATGTGTTGGGCATTGTGGTTGACCAACGCGTGCAAATAATAAACGCAAATAATCATAAATTTCAGTAATTGTGCCAACGGTTGAACGCGGATTATGCGATGTTGATTTCTGCTCTATAGAAATGGCCGGCGAAAGTCCTTCAATACTATCCACATCGGGCTTTTCCATCATGGATAAAAATTGACGGGCGTAAGCGGACAAAGATTCAACATAACGACGTTGTCCTTCCGCATAAAGCGTATCAAACGCGAGTGATGATTTACCTGAACCCGACAGCCCTGTAATCACAATCAAGCGATTTCGTGGCAAGGTTAAATGAATATTCTTTAAATTATGCGTACGTGCACCACGGATGACAATATTTTCCACTCGAAGACTCGTTTAGAAGGATAAGAAAAAGATTATCCTAAAAAACAAGAGCGAAAGCTACTGCTATAAAATAGCTGTCTATGAATTTTATAAAGCCACCGTCGCCTATACCGCCAACAATATCTTGCCTGGATTTTCTAAAAACTCTTTGATAGCGACTAAAAATGAAATGGCTTCTTTTCCATCCACAATTCGGTGATCATAGGAAAGAGCTAAGTACATCATCGGACGAATAACGACTTGCCCATTTTCAGCGATCGGACGTTGCTGAATGGTGTGCATACCAAGAATGGCACTTTGTGGTGGATTGATGATAGGTGTGGATAACATAGATCCAAAAACACCCCCGTTAGTGATCGAAAAAGTCCCTCCACTCATTTCGTCAAGAGAAAGCTTTCCATCCCGTGCACGCTTAGCAAAATCAACAATTTTTAATTCAATGTCTGCCATCGATAATTGATCAGCATCTCTCACAATGGGCACCACCAAACCTTTATCGGTAGAAATTGCCATACCAATATCAAAATAATTATGGTAGACAACATCAGTGCCATCAATAGAGGCATTAATGGCTGGGAACTTTTTCAACGCATCTACACAGGCGAGTGTAAAAAACGACATAAAACCTAATCGCGCGCCATGTTTTTTTTCAAAAGCATCTTTATATTTTTGACGAAGATCGATCACCGCTTGCAAATTAACTTCATTAAACGTCGTCAACATCGCCGTATTATTTTTTGCGTCCAATAAGCGCTCAGCAATACGCTGGCGTAAACGGGTCATGGGAACTCGGTTATCTGTACGCGATACAGGCGCACGGATAGATGAACGAGACGCGACAACATCACCCGCACGAATAGAACGCCTTTCCGCCGGAGTAAAATGTTGATCAGAAACAACCTCCGAAATCGGTTGAGGCGAAACTTCAGCATGAGCAGACGTCACAGGAACAGAAGAAACCTCTGTGGGTGCCTTTGATACTTTTCCAGCCTCAAACGTCCCCAACACGTCATGGGCTAAAACAGTTGATCCTGCTGGTTTTAAAATTTCCTTTAACACACCATCTTCTAACGCAGGAACTTCTAATACCACTTTGTCTGTCTCTAAGTCGACAATATTTTCATCGCGTTTAACAAAATCACCTGGTTTTTTATGCCATGCCGCTACCGTTGCGTCAGCAATGGATTCTGGTAAGGCAGGGACTTTAATACTTATCGTGCTCATGAAATAATCCTCGTTAAAATAAATCAAATACTTTTTTGATGAGATCCGCTTGCTCAGCGGCATGCACTTTAGCAAAACCAGTGGCAGGCGAAGCGGATGCTGGTCGTCCAACGTAATGTAACACTTGCTGATGGTGAAGACAGGACGAAATCTCATCACGAATATATCCCCAAGCACCTTGGTTTTTCGGTTCTTCTTGACACCACACAATATGCTTGACACTAGGATAAATTGACAAAGCGTTCAGTACTTCGTCTTTAGGAAATGGATAGAGCTGCTCAATCCGTATAATCGCAACGTTATGGTTACTATCAGTGCGTGCTGAAATTAAATCATAATAAATTTTACCGGCACATAACACAACCTGTGAAGGTGCTTTAATGTGATCATCTGAAATAACTAATTCAAAGGTTTTATCTGTAAAGTCCTTGACGTTAGATACAGCTAATTTATGACGCAACATACTTTTAGGCGTAATCACAATCAATGGTTTACGATA
This sequence comes from Gammaproteobacteria bacterium, assembly GCA_021208965.1. GTDB lineage: Bacteria > Pseudomonadota > Gammaproteobacteria > JAGOUN01 > JAGOUN01 > JAGOUN01. The sequence continues at coordinate 1,160 of JAJOJD010000077.1, read as the reverse complement.
AGCACGCCGTACTTGTCGGCGTAATAAATGAAAAATTTGAGCGGGCGTTGAAGGAACGCAAACTTGCATATTGTCTTGCGCACATAACTGCAAGAAACGTTCTAATCGCGCAGACGAGTGTTCTGGGCCCGCACCCTCAAAACTATGGGGCAACAGCATTACCAACCCAGACAATTGTTTCCATTTTTGTTCGCCCGCACTGATAAACTGATCAATCACCACTTGTGCGCCGTTAACGAAATCACCATACTGCGCTTCCCACATTATCAAAGCTTTCGGCTCCGCTGTACTATAACCGTACTCAAACCCAAGAACCGCTTCTTCGGATAATAAAGAATCGACGACAGACATGGTTGATTGATGATAGCTAATAGCCTCTAATGGGGAATAGACCTCCCCCGTTTCTTGATGATGAAAGACCACATGCCGATGCGCAAAAGTACCACGTCGAACATCCTCACCCGATAATCGAACAGAATATCCCTGACCTAACAACGAGGCATACGCTAAATTTTCTGCCATACCCCAATCAATTCCTACTTCACCATTCGCCATTTTGGCACGTGCTTGCATAATGCGATTCACTTGTGTTTGCAGAACAAAATTCTCCGGTAATTGCAGGAGCAACTGAGCATAGTGTTTAAATTCGTCAACACTCAGGCGTGAATCATAATCCGAACGCCATGATTGATCATAGAATGTTGACCACTGATCCGGCGTTTGATACTCCGTCATGATCGCGTTTCGTGATGCGGCTGATTCGCCCGCATCTAAACTGTCTTGATAACGTGACATCAAATTATCGACATCCATTTCACTCAGTATGTTCTCACTCACTAATTTTTCAGCGTACAGTGCTCGAGTTGACGGATGAGATTTAATCGTATGGTACATGACCGGTTGAGTCGCAGAAGGTTCATCGGCTTCGTTGTGGCCATAACGTCGATACCCCATCAGATCAATCACCACATCTTTGCGAAATTTTTCTCGATAAGCCATCGCTAAGCGTGTGACAAAAATCACCGCTTCGGATCATCGGCATTAACATGAAACACCGGCGCTTGAATCATCTTGGCGATATCCGAACAATATAATCCAGAACGTGCGTCCTTAGGATTGCTCGTCGTAAAAACCCACCTGATTATTCGTTGCAATATGAA
>JAJOJD010000057.1 GCA_021208965.1 Gammaproteobacteria bacterium | reverse complement strand
TTCATGAGCATTTAACGCGATCTAGAAAGTATTCTGAAATAGGGATGTGAAGTTGCGTTGAAAAAACATTTTTTTAGAAAAAACCGTGTCAAGAACTTTTTTCATTTTTTTTAATTTTGGTGAGTAGTTACTGCTTTTTATTGAAAGTATGGATCATGAAAACAACACGTACTGTTTGCTGTTTATCAACGACAACTACATCCGGAAGAATAATCGGACTCTTCTGAACAATCTTCATCTGTTGAAGTGACTGTAAAATTTTCTTCTACATTGGAATTTTCTGACCTATCTTCTGGATATCCCCAATTTCCTTCCGAATCTTGCTCATACTCCCATCCATTGTCTTCTAACAAGTTAGCGGCAGCGCAGCGATAAGGTCTTTTGAAACTATAAACACTTGCTTCTTCATCCGAATCAGAGGAACTCGGAATTTCCTGCAAGACAGCATTTAATGTTGTGTTAAAGCCATGATGATGAATAGCGTTCTCGTCATCATCAATAAAATCCCAAAAAACATCTTCATTTTTGTCAAAGAGCTTGGATAAATCTTCGATGACTTCATTTTCAGAACCATAATCTTCAATAATCGAAACACTCCTTTTATCGCCCAAAGCTTCAAGTTTATCCGGTGATTCCTTATAAAGGGCGTATATTTTTTCTGGTGTTACGCCAACACGGACTAAGTTATTGTATTCTTCTGAATAGCTTCGTTTTAATTCACGCAGGTGAGGAATTTCTTGCAAAGTTTGATCATGCGCAACAGCCTCTAGCTCACCATCACTTTCACAACTTAATCCAAAATAAACATCGCTCTCAGAAGAATCCGCAATCATACATTTACCCTGTTTAGATTGCTTAATGGGTATTCTAGCCTCTTCAATAGCGAGCAAAAATTTTTCTTGGTCCTGCTTAGATAAACTTTCGTATATTCTGTACGCTTCTTTTCCTAAAAATTTTGCCAATAATGCCGGATTATTTCGGACAAAATCAGGCATGACCCAGCCATAATATTGACCATGTTGGCCTCGAGTGGTGATCTGGTGAATATTTTCAGCGGTAACAGCGCACAAGCTCAGGTTACAACAAGCACAGCATAATTTTGAAATACCAAAACTTGCAGAAGTATATTTTTTCTTTCTAATATGAGAAGTTAAACGCATTTCAGCATGAACATCTATTTTTTCTTCTCGCAGCAGTGAGAATTTTTTATCCTCAATGCATTAAAGAATAAAAAAGCACCACTACCCCCCTTCTGTTGGTTGTTGTGTAAGGATTCTCTTAACTTTAAAAAATCGCGTGTAATCCGTGAAGCACGACGGATAATTTTTTTATATAAGGGCGTCGAGGAAAAAGTGCTTTCTTGAGCATCATTTACGAGATATTGGTCTCTCCAATCCTTTGTCGCTAACCCCGATCTAAATAACTCTTTCAGAAGCTCAGCAACATACTCATTGGGATCACTAAATTCTGAATGGCTCTTATGTGCTGCCCACAAATGACGTTCCTCATGCTTTACATGAGTCACAATGGTTTCAGCTAACACGTCGATTAGTTCCGCTACATCCAGGTGACATGCACTAATAAGCTTAAATACGTGTTCTATTTGCTTTATCCAAGCGTTACTAGCATGAGAGCCACTGTGAATTGTATTCGTTGCCACTAAAATAGCCTGCATCTCAGGAGAAAAACATACTGCTGCACATGTAGAGCCTTGTTCCAATAATCTTGCTAACGAATCCAAGCGACGATTAATCTCTGGGAGGTTATAGCTAATACGTTTTTGTGACACTTCGGTCAAGTGTTGTACAAAAGCATCAAGCCCATCTTGAAGCGTAGAAACTTTTGCTTTGCTTTGCATAGATTCTACTAAATCATCCATATCATTGAAGGACAGCTTACTTACTACCTGCTTTTCTTCTTCGCTATCAGCGTCATATCCATTACTCTTTACTAATTTAAGATTCTTCAGCATTTTCTCATCCTGTGTGATAGAGAATAATAGTTAAATCCACATATTTAACGCTTTAACTAAATCCTCTACGGTCTCTTTATAACTTTAAGTAATTTATTTTTAAAGCTTCCTCATCTAAAATTTAGCTATTATCTAAATCAAACCAACCAATCCCATTGTCATAACTTTTAAAATCTTTTTCACTGAAAATTATCTGTAAAAGATATTGATCTTTATATTTTGCGCAAGTAATAGTAACGTTAGGTGCACATTCAGATTTTTCTCGAAATTTTACAAATTTTTATGTAATACTTGCTTTGCCGAATTTTCTTCAAACCTTTGCGCCGCTTCAATATATTCCATGACGGTGCTGACTTGTTTCCAGCGACCTTGGCGCATAATGGCAGGTAATGATACACCCCCTCGACTCGCTGTGGTAGCTAATCCTCGACGCATACTGTGACTGCTAAAATCATTATAATTTTCAATACCTACCGCTTTGGCATGATTCTTAAGAATAATATTCACGGATTCTGGCGTGATGGCATCTTCGCAAATTTGATTGCTTTTGCGAATTCGCCTGAAGATCGTGCCAGATTCAATATTCGCTTTTTCACACCAAGCTTTTAATGCACGAATCGCACAGAGTTGTTCATTGCCATAGGGGATCACACAATATTGCCCCACATTGAGTTGATCCGTTTTGGAGTTTTTGAGTTGAATCTCAATGCCTTCGGGTTGCCAATTAATATCTTCCATACAAATTGCGATTAATTCACTGCGTCGAAATGCGCCCAAAAATCCTAATTGCAGTAACGCGCTGTCGCGATAGCTGCTGAGGGTATTTTGCGTGGCGAGATATTCAACGATTTTGATGAGATGTTCTGGTAATAAAGGAGCGGCTTTTTCTTTAGGTTTGCCACGCGTTCGTCGAATACCCCTTAATGTTTTGGCGATCACGGGTGATACCGTGGGATCAACGAATTTCTGTAAACAATGCCATTGTTTTAACGCGATTAAACGTCGCGCCAGGGTATTCGGATTTAGGATATCAGCAAAAGCATGAAGATATTTTAAAACATCTTCGGTTGAAGCCGGCAATGATCCGCCCCAAGTAATTTCATAATGTCGAATGTCGGCTTGATAGGCCTTACGTGTGTTGTCGCTAGTGGCAGCAATAATGTAGCGATTATCCATAGCCTCGGAGATGATTGCTAAATCTGACGGCTGAAGTGGCGCGATTCGAACTGTACTCAGAGCTGTAGTGCGTCGTTTGGGGTATTGTCGGGCCAGCATCGCTTTTTCATTGGTTTTGGGGTGATGTGTAGCATTCTACTTTATTTTTGAGGACTAAAAAAGCTATTTTCCGATAAATATTCTTATCGTAGGGTCGAAGACTGGCGTAGTTAAAGTGCAGGTTTGAATTTGGCTGTATCGACCGTTTCCAGTTTCGTGCCCGTTTAATTCTTACCATCTTTTCTATTTCCAATCTCCGCCGCTTCGAACGCAGCATGCGGATTTCCCGCACTACGCTCTCTTGATATCTTCTCGTTAAAGGTTATGTGACCTATTGTACTGGTGACACTTTCTCTAAGCCGCTGTATCTTATTTGATAGTCATTATATAGACCCGTATATTGATGCAGTTGCTCTTTACTCCATCTCTTCCAGCCAAATCCGCTTTTCTGTTTCGCTCTATAGATGTGCCGCCTTACCTTCGTCCCCGTCCAATCCTTCACCGCTTTAAAACAATGATAAGAGTTACCAATGCGAAAATAATTGGCTCTTCGCGTTTCTGCGTGGATCGCTTAGAAAGCAGCGACGCCAGGTGCAAACCTAATCACGCCTACAGTATCTACGATTAATCGCTGAAATAATCTTGTTGCACTCGCCAATCCATAACATCTTCTTTTCAAAACTTTCACTTTGTTATTAAACCCTTCAACGAATCCACTGTTGTTGCAATGAATAAAATAATTTGTAATTTGAGTCTGATATTTTATCAGCGTTTGAATAAAATGGTTAAAACATTTCAGTGATGAACGGGTAACAGCGCTTATCCAGTGGGTTATTTTTTCTTTAGCTTCAGTAGGCGTGATATGACTATCAAAAATACCGCTCAACTCTCGACTGAATTGATAAGCTGATTTCAATTTAGGTGATAAAGAAAATAATTTTTCGACGATTGACTTTTCTTCTTCTGTAAAATAATCTTTATGTTTCTTCAATAATGCAATGGCAGGTTTAAGTTCAGCATATTCATCGGTGGTTAATTGTTTCTTTAGCCGAGTTAGCTCTGATTTTCGTAAAGTCACCAAGCTCTTGCGATAAAGTTTTCTCACGTGAAAACGATCCGCCACAACAGGAACTTTGTTGTCAAATACTTCCTTGCAAGCGTTCATATAACCTTCATAGAGATCACAAAGTGCTTCTACAGCATGATAATCAGTCCCTTCTTTGCGACTCACATCAGCCACCGTTGAATTCACCAGCTCAAATAGTAAATGTTGTTCATACGGCTTGGTCATTTTGCTACTTCTTTCATACCAGCCCATCCTCTCCGTGGTTGTTGGATGATCATCACAATCCGTACAAATGCCGCGACGAGGCGTAATTTCAATATACGTTTCTTTGCCTAATAAAGATAAATGACGAAAACGTAAAGTGCGTCCTAATCCATGACCATGCGTCGGTTTATTGCAAATTCTGCAAGGTAAAGTTTCGTGAGTACTTTTGACAACCAGTGTGATTTCTCGTCCATCAGAAGAATGTAATATTTCAATAACAGCGGTATCTGGAAAATTTAATAAGCTTGTCACAAAATTAAGAATGGCGGGAGAGTCATTGTTCACCATGATGCGTCTCGTTTCGGTCCATATTAAACAGTTGCCGTAGTGTAACGCATTCGCTAATTCCACGCAAAGGCGCAAAGAGCCGAAAAGATGGTGAGAATTAAACGGGCACACAGTTGGAAACGATGGATACAGCCAAATTCAAACCTGCACTTTAACTACGCCAGTCTTCGACCCTACTCTTCCACGGAACCCCACAACTACTTTGAATCATGTCCCATTAGAACCCTAATATCAATAGTAGGAAGAGAGGATTGTTGAAAAAAATGACTGCTCGTTGGAGCACGAACCTCAGTCGTAGCATAGCTTACGGCGGCATTCATCGCTTCAATATTTCTCCGTTGTCTATAGACGGATGGAAATAAAAGACTCAAAACACCAGAAGTAAATTTTTGAAATAACGTATCTTTATCAGGCGCAACATCACTAAGAATTAATCTTAATGAGCTAATATATGCGCTAGAAAAACGATTTTGTGGATCGTTTTGCAATAAATAGCATATTGAATTAACAAAAGTAAGTTTTAGATAAGGATTACTATAAAACTCATCAAAATGAGTTTTTCCAGTCACAAAAAAGTCATGTAAACACCTTTTTTCTTGGTCAGTAATAAAACTTGTGGAGGAAAGTTCTGGTTGAATAAAAATATCTTTACAATAACAGTCAGCCAAACAAACATCATTAAATTCTTCAATACGCCTGTTTGAAGTTATACTATCTAGTGTCGCCTGTTCAACAATAGTATAAGATACAGATGTTGTAAAATGTTTCTCACAAGCTAATAGATATTCACTCAACGTTGGCCATCTGACAACCCTTCTTTGTAAAAAAGGTTGCTTTATCTCAACAGAAAACGTGCCAAGAATATTTTTCATGGCATGTTGCTGTACTGTTTGGTAATCCCATCCATATTTAGCAATTACTGTTGCAAAAATGACAAATGCCATTCCAATAGGATTCACACAAGAAAAATATTTACCAGCAATAAATTCCATCCCTACGGCTAAAAAAATATTTTGACTATCAGAGATGTGTGAAGGATAAAGCCTAATAATTTGACCGTAATGTTCTCCACAAGTATTAATAATATGTGGCGAGGAAAGATATGTAATAACCTCCGCTTCTGTGCTTTCACGATCTTCTTGAGAAAGAAGGTTCATTACACCAGGACTATCAAAACAAATGCACTTTGAATGAAAGCGATGAGCACACAACTCAGCAACTGCTCCTCCTAAAGAATGCCCAGTTTGTATAATTTCATAACCACTTGAAGCAAAAGAACCAATAACCATTTGCGAAAAATTTTCAGCGAGTTTAGTAATTTCAGGAATGAAACCTAAGGCGATTTGAGCATTTTCAATGTGATTTTTAAAAACACAAGTGCCTCTATGAGAAATAATACACGTCTTCGATGTTTCATTATAAATTGCAATAGCATAATAACCGAGATTATTTAATGGAGTACATAACTCTGATAATTGCCATCCTGGTAGACCGCCAGAAAGCTCGTGAGATAGATTTGCTCTCTCAGAATAAGAAAGAAACGATGCTTTTGCACAATAATAAGAGTTGTTCATCATAATATAATTTCCTTATATTTGTAATGTAAGGATTTTAGCGACGTAAATTACGTTGTACTTCATGTCCTGAGTCAAGTATTTTTTTTTGGCATTCTACTTTCATAGCTAACTTCATCAAGTATTGCTTGTGATTTTGTATTAAAAAATAAGCTCCTCTAGAAATAGCTATTGATAATAATGACAACGATGCTGTCAGAAAAAATTTTGGTGATATGGCCATAGAACTTTCTGATGCGGTCTCTATAGTCTGATTAATATCAGTAGACGGTGAAGGTGATTTTAGTAAGTTGTTTTTTTGACTAAAATAATTTAAGGTAACCTCAACAATACCAAATAAAACAAGGTATGGCGGCACGGTTCGTGGCGGAAATTTTGTGAATTCTTCTGAAACTTTTGAAAAAAATCGTAAAAATGAATAGCTTATCAATTCTATCTTAGAAGATGGCCTGACATTACAGTCCCAATATGAAACATATTCTTCAAGAGCATTAACATAGTTGTGCCTCGGCATCAGTTCTAAATGTAAAGGCCCTTGCTTTTTTACATAGATTAAACGAGCTGCATTAAAAATATCTGAAATTTCTTGCTTCTTATCATAAGCTAAATAATCTCCCCTGGAATTATATAAAGTTTCTAATAACTCTTGATAATCTGCACGGACAACATCATGGTCATCACTTTTTTTAAGATTGTCTAGTAAAGCTTTTATTTTTTCTGTAATCATATAATTATTTACTCATGTTAACTAATAGTCCACGACCATGTTGAAGTTGAAGATTTTTCTGGCTCTTCTGGTTTCTTAGGTAATTCAAATTTTACATTCTCTGCTTGATATGCAGCCTCTCCCCATAATGCTTTAAAATCTTTGCTATATAAATTTAATAACTCACATAATGCCTTCTTTTGGTCAGCACTATAACCAACTACCGCGCCAACTATAAGACCGAAAGTTCTTGATAAACCAACCACTGGTCCACCAAAAAAACTTACGACAGCACCTACTACAGTCCATGGACCTGGAACCCAAGTTCTCCAATTGTTTGTATCTCTTAAACGAAGTTCTTCAATACAAAATTCAGCAAGAGCTACAATTCCACTGCGATGAATAGTCAATTCATCAATATCACGATTTTGACCTATGTCTTTAGAAAATTTATTCATAAATTCGTCACTTATTTCACGATATTTTATGCACAAATCTTTCAATTTTTCTACCTGTTCCTTAGGAGCTTTTGCTGCATAACCATTTTCAAAAAAAAACGGATTTAAATAAACAGCTAGCTGACTATCGGCTGATGTTGCCTGATAAGGTGATAATATATGTTGAACAAATTTTTTTGAGAATCCAAGAAAATGCTCTAGTGCTTGCTCTTTATTTGTACATTTAAAGTAGGCCGCACAGGAAGAATTAATACTATCCTCCGCATATTGTCTACCGGTTTTATTAGCAACTCTATGCTCCAAAAAATCGAAAGTTCCTGCATCCATGAAACTTTTTGATTTATCTATAGGCATCCGATTCATCCTTTCATTTCAAAATATTTTCCCTTTCTACTCTCAATATATTAAGGATTTATTAAATTATGTGCCGAAGGATTTTAAAAAATATTTTGCGTTTCTTAAAAACATTTTTTGTTTTTTAAATATTCATTTTTATTAATCCTTCCAAAACTTTTCAAACCGCTTAGGGGAGAGCTCGGTGTAGATGACCGTGTTTTTGATGTTGGCGTGACCGAGATAGCTTTGGATGGCGCGGGTGTCGTGGCCGTGGTTGGCGAGGTAGAAACCGGTGCTGTGTCGGAGCATGTGCGGATGAATGGTAAATTCGAATCCGGCGTCTTCCCCTGCCCTTGCCACAATATGTCCACCCCGATCCCCCATAAATGTTCCCTCGG
>JAJOJD010000058.1 GCA_021208965.1 Gammaproteobacteria bacterium | reverse complement strand
ACATCGACTAAATTTCCTTCTTTATCAATCGCACGATACAAATAGCACCAACGTCCTTCAATTTTTAAATAAGTGGCATCAGCATGCCATTTCTTTCCACATTTACCGAAGCGCTGTGTGCGACACTTTATTCCTAAAGTAACGCCAAACTCTTGTACCCAATTGTGTACAGTTTGATGGCAAAGCGAAAATCCACGCATTGCCATCATTTCAACGACATCATCTAAACTTAATTTATATCGAAGGTAACAGTGGACAACATACATTACCACTTCCGTTCTGTGCGAAATATAATTTAACGCAGTGCCCGTACGCTCATTATACTGTTTAGCACATGCTCGACAATAAAACTGACTGTAACCAAGATCGGTTTTGTGACATAATTCGCGTGTATTTTGTGATTGACAATGTGGGCAGTTCATAAATCAGGCTCTAAATTTCAAAAGGTGTATTTTAGCTGTTCGAGTTTAGTGTTGCAAAACTGTCGTTAGTACTGAGTTTTGACAAAACCACATTAGGTGATAAGTTAATAAATATGGGGGCAGTTTTCTCTAGATAGATCTGGTCCTAAAAAACCAGGCAGGTCAGTGCAGCGAAAGTTGCACGCTGCGTTCTTAGTGGACGGGGCCGCAGTAATGCGGTCCTGTTACACGACATTTTAGCTGTTCGAGTTTAGTGTTGCAAAACTGTCGTTAGTACTGAGTTTTGACAAAACCGTTTTTACCGTAGAATTAAGACGGAGTAATTTTTTTCGGTTTTTACTTGACAATACACATAGCGGATTTTCTGTAGAGACCAGGAACTATGGCCAAACTGGAAACGGTCGATACAGCCAAATTCAAACCTACACTTTAACTACACCAATCTTCGACCCTACATTCAAATTTTTTCTAGTCAAATAACCTCTAAAAAATCGTTGTATACAGGTTGCTGCAGATTGATTTTTTTCTAACGACCGATTCACACTTGATAAAAATATATCTGCTTCAACAAAAACGGGATCTTTCTGTATAGTTAACCCAGTATTATTTGATGAAATTCCATCTGGCAATCTATGATTATTCCGAAAAAAATCTGTTTTTCTATTGGATATTTCTTCTCTGCGCTGCGCAGCAGATTCTTCATAAGTCGTTTGCAGTAGTGCAAGTAAGACGCTAGGCATAGAAACAGAAAAATCAATTCCATAATCTGACATAATTTTATCTGTAATATCTTTTGAGGGATCATCCCCATAGCCAGAATAAAGAATTACTCCGTAATCTTCAAAGTCAAGCATTTCATCGTTCTTCAATCCCTTTAAAAATTTTTTTTGTTGTCTTGGATCAATATTAACGTAATACCATGCATCTATTCCTTTAACCAAATGTATAAACTTTGCGGCTTCCGATTTAAAAAAAGGGGTCTTCTGCGTCAAATCCCAATTGAGCAATTTTCCGTTTAAAAAGCGAGTAATTTTGTTTTCTAGATACTCTCTCATATAAACTTTTTGAGCCAATAAAGCCTTGAGATGAAACACCACCACTGAATTATCTCTACATTTTGTAAAAAATCTTTCATTAATCGTTTAGCATACTGTAAATCGTATAACGAAGACATTTCATCAGTTAACTCATAAAAAAAGTTTTTTACTGTCAGCGCATTGCTTGGGTTAATTTCTAAAGAACGCTCAAAATAATTTTTCGCAAGCTGATGATCACCTTTTTCAATACAATCGAGTCCAATAAGCATTAGTTGCCAAGCCTTTAAATGAACATCATGAATATCTAAATCAGACACTGATCTAGTCTTACAAATATTTTCCCATACTAAAAAATCTTCCTGCCAATTTTGCGGTAGTAAACGTCCATCAATTTGGTTAATATATGCTGATTTTTCTTCTTGAGTTAAAAGAGAAGACATTGTTACTAACATAATAAAATTTTTCTGTTCGTCAGGTACATTGATATTAATCTGAAAGAGTAAATCCGAAGCTAATTGTAAATACTCTCTGTTAGGAAGAACCGTATGACGTATACAAATATTCAAATAAAGATCATGTAAGTTATTACTTATCGAATAGAGAAATTTCTCTCTTAAATTTAGGTTCGAAGATGCCATAACTCTGATTACATCATCGGCTTCTGAACATCCTGCATATTCCAATAACGCATACTGATCAGGCTGTAGCCCAATCGAGTATTTTGTTAATCTTAAGTCAATAGCACATAAAAACATCCATGGCGACCGTGTACACCAGACCAAAAACCCTGTTAATGCTTGCCATACGATGATACGATTATCTTTGCCACCGCTAACCAGATGTTCTCCATTCGGAGAATAAGCGACACTATTAACAGTTTGAAAATGTCCTTGCATTACCGGCCCGAAAGGACTGCCTGTTGCAGCAATCCATTGACGGACGGTGTAATCCGAACTGCCACTGGCAATATACCGCCCATTGGGGGAATAGGCGACACTATAAACTTTTCCCGTATGCCCCTCCATCACTAGGCCAAAAGGTTGGCCTGTTGCAGCAATCCATTGGTGGACGGTTTTATCCCAACCGCCACTGGCGATATAATGCCCATCGGGAGAGTAGGCGACGCTACAAACAACATCGGTATGCCCCTCCATCACTGGTCTAAAAGGTTGCCCTGTGTCCGCCTCCCATTGGCGGACGGTATCCGCACTGCTACTCGCCAAATACCTACCATCGGGAGAGTAGGCGACACTATTAACAGTACCAAAATATCCTTGTATCACTGGTCCAAAAGCCTGTCCTGTTGTCGCTTCCCATTGACGGATGACCTCCCAATGATTACTGGCAATATACTGCCCATCGGGGGAGTAGGCGACACTATTACAGGAGCAGAGCATCTCGTCCATCACCGGTTCGAAAGCGCTGTTTTTTTGCTGCTTTCCATTGGCGTATGGTCATATCACGACTGCTACTGGCAATATACCGCCCATCGGGGGAGTGAGGCGACACTCTTAACAATTGAGGTATGTCCTTGTATCACCGGACCAAAAGTCTGCCCTGTTGCCACTTCCCATTGACGTACGGTCATATCACTACTACCACTAGCTAGATACTGCCCATTGGGGGAGTAGGCGACACTATAAATTTCCTCCGTATGCCCCTCCATCACCAGGCCAAAAGGTTGGCCTGTCGCAGCAATCCATTGGCGGACAGTCTTATCACGACTGCCACTGGCAATATACCGCCCATCGGGGGAGTAAGCGACACTATCAACACTTGCGGTATGTCTTCGCATTACGGGGCCAAAAGGCTGGCCTGTCGCTGACTTCCATTGACGAAGAGTTTTATCAAAACCACCACTGGCGATACACTGCCCACCGGGGGAGTAGGCGACACTATAAACTCCAGAATAATGCCCTTGCATCACCTGGCCAAAACGTTCGCCTGTCGCAGCAATCCATTGGCGGATGGTTTTATCACTACTGCCACTAGCCAAATACTGCCCATCGTGGGAATAGGCGACACTATGAATCTCCTCAGTATGCCCTCGCATCGGTAGGCCTACCTGCTCTCTCGTTTCATAATGATATTGAACAATTGTATCGCCCTCAGCAACGGCAATCCAGGGTTTGTGTGGGTGATATGCAATTGAACGAACATAGTCTTCTGCTTTAATCGGTGCTCTTTCGGCAAAGTCAACATCCGTTAAGTTGGCATCTGAAAAATTGGTGCCTTTAAGAAAAGCACGATATAAGCAACTGCTTTGTAGGTTGGCACTACTTAAATCACTATGTGCTAAAATAGCATACGATAGATTGGCCCCCGGAATTTGGATGCCAGCCCAAGATTGAAGGGTTAAAGATACGCCCATCCAATTTAATATTGTAATCGCATTTGCAGCAGAGGCGCCGTGTTCTGGATGGTCTTTAGAGGCTTCAATCGCTGCAAAAAGCGTTTCTTTTAACCGACTGACTCTAGGATTTGATTGTCTAACGATAAGATCTTCCAAGAACCGCATGGCTTCTGGTTCATGGTGAATTCTTCGGTCTGGCTGGGGGTCGATACTGGTTAACCGTTCCAGCACTTCTTCTCGTCTTATGTCTAATGGAACATCTTGACCAGCCATGTTGAAAATAGCTTGAGCTAAGAAAAATTCATACAAGGATTTATGAATAAAATGGTATGTTCCACCACTAAAGCGTATGGGTGAAGCATCTTGTTCAGCGCTATATTGAGGATCGTGAAAAAATGCCCAGAGAGAGGGATGACCCGCTTCAATGCTGTTCGTATTGAGCTGATAAAGACGTAAGGATAAAGCCTGACAAAACGATTGACAAGACTCAGGAGATAATTCCCGCCCATAGGTTTCTTGATGAAGCCAGGTGTCGATAAACGCTTGGTAAATCAGAAATCGACTGACAGCTTGTGATTGTAAGCGTGGTAATAAGAAAGCCAAAGATTGTAACAATAGTGTTAATAAGAATGGATTGTCTAAGAGCGACATCAGGCCAGGGATTGCTTCTAGAGTAGCATAAGTTTCAAGGTTATCCGGCTTATAGTGCATCACATAGCGTTTGATTTCTTCAAGAACAAAGGGAGAAAGATGAACGGTTTGAAGACTTTGTAGGTTTAACGTGCCTCGCTCTGTGTGTAAGCATAAGCTACTTTCCGGTGAGTTCATCTCACTAAAATGCTCTGCACGTGAGGTAATAAGGATTTTAGTATAGGGCCAGTCTTGAAGACTTTCAGTAAGATTAGGGAATTGTCCACTGCCCAAATCATCGTAACCATCTAAAATAATTAGCAATTTTTGTTGGTGATAACCCTGTTTTAAGGTTTCGATATCGTCTGTGCTGAGATAGGCTTGTAATGCTTGAGGCACACAAGTGAGAGGCTCCCTTGTAAAGTTACGTAGAGGAATGTACAGCGGCAGCCACTGAGGAAGTATCCCTTGACCTGCAAAGTGGCTTTGCCAAGATTGCAAATGTGCATAGAATGTGGATAGCGCAAAACTCGATTTACCTGAACCAGCGCGTCCTTGAAGTAAGAAGGCTTTGGTTTCAGGAGTGTCTAAAAATTTCGAAAAATAGCTGGATAATAAAAAGCGATCGGCTAATAGAGAAGACTCTGAGCGTAGGGCATAGGCTTCAATATAATCTTTGAGGCGATTCTCCATGTCATAGGTTTTTACATCAGAAAGGCCTTGGTTCACAATCAACTGTTGAGTGACATGTAAAGGCAGAGTCTCTTGAAAGTGAGTATAAGCAGATTTATAGTGCTCTTGTTCAGCATTCAAAAGCTTGACGATTAACCCTTCATCAGGATGAGCCATGCATTCAACATAAGCAGTCTCTTTTGCGGTAAAATCACAGACATCAGGATGTGTACCAAGCCATGGCCAATCAACAACTGAAAATTTTAATACAATTGCTTTGAACTGGTGATCTCGTTGTGTTTTACCTATGATAGCGTCAAACTCTTTTTTAACATTGGTGTCTTGAACGCATCGCTCAGCATAACGTGGGGTTGCAATAATCAGCGCCGCTTGGCTGTTAACAATATTACCAGCCATTTGTCGATCTATATTACCACTCATCTGCTCAATATCCAGCCAAGCAGAGGAACCTAATGCCTTTAAGTCTTGGCTCAGCGCTAATAAATAGGCTTGTTGGTGAGCCAGCGCCTTTTTATCGGCTTCCCAAGCGTAACTGATAAATACCTGTTTTGGAATGTTTTCTGTCGCTAATGTTTCACAGTACTCTCCTAAGAAAGATCGCAATTCTTGACGCATGGCTTGGTCTCTGGCATCAAAATAGACAGGGGGGTTTTCTTCTATGCGAGACGAGGTTGTCATGGTCTGAAGAGAAAGCGCCATTTTTTGTGCTTCTTGACTTGCAAAGCGAGGGGCTTGGTGCACACGAATTTTTTCAACCGCTCGTCGATCACTAGCGTTCGCTAAGAAACATCCGACATAACCACGAAGCTTAAAAAAATTAGCTTGACAGGTGACAATGATTTTAAGGTCTTTAAAGGCGGATAACTGGTTTTTGATGTACAAATTATCATACGCGCCCATCGCTTCATAACCTGTAAAAAGAATTACCAGAGAAACCTCCTTTAAATAAGCCTCATGCGTGCGTTTTAACCCAGCGGCTTGCAACGCTAAATGCACACAGTTCCAAGAAGCTTGACCAGGGTATTGCGCAGCATCAATGACGAGTGTTCGTCGATTTTGCAAGGCGAGCATTACCCCAAGACTCATCAGTCCTGTATCAGCTTTGGTAGGGCATAACCATAATTGTACCAAGGCGGATGACGATAAAAATTCCTCTTGTAGGCTTTCAACAGAATCTGGTAAGTGTGTAAAGTAGGTTTTTAATGGATGCGCTTTGAGTGACTCATTCAGCTGTCGCGCTAATCGGTAGTCTACCATTGCTTCATATTGTGCTCTTTCAAGTCTATCATAGTAGCTTTGATACAGTGCTTTGTGTTCTGCTTGGTCAGTTTGATTCAAATTCAGTAGATCGGGCAATAAACCAAGCCCTTGGTAACCGGATAGCGATAGTACCGTTTCTATCCACAGGGGTAAAGCAACCAATGTTCCAGCATCGACCATAGGACGAAAATCGCGTACAAGAAAGTGTCTACGCACAATCTGAAAAGCAGTATTTTCATATTCACCGGCACACAAGAGTGGTTGGAGAGCATTGACACCAGTCTGGCCAAACACCTCTAAAAAATCCGCAATCGCAGGTTCATTTTTCACCTTGACGGCATAGGCCGGTGAACAAAACACTAACACATGGCTTTGATTGACCAATTGCTGAGATAAGGTTGATGCTGTCGATAGAGGCGCTAATTTTAGCGTAAAATTCATGGCGCTGAAACGTTGAAGCAAAGCTTGAGCAAAAGCTTCAATATTCGGTTCTTCTGCAGTATAACTCACGACTACCCGTGGCGATGCAGTTAACTGTAATGTGCTGAGGTTCGAGAAAAAATTGCTTAAGGCATCCTCAACGCGCGATTCCCACAAAGAAAGTTGCGTGTGTTCTCTTACTGTATTCGCCGCACGAACACCACTTAAAGGTCTTTTAATATGATTTTGTGTTAGCATTGTCTGCCTTTTGCACGATCAACTTAGTAAGCACCTCAAAAATGGGCATTTTTGACAAATAGCTATTTTTTTTCAGTAGGTTACCGTAAAAAACCGCTATTTTGCCCGAATCTAAGGCGCTTACGGAACTATGGCCTATATCTCAATACTTATACATTCATCATGAATCAACCATCATTTTTTCACTTTTGTTATTTTTCTTGATATTTCGAGAAATGGAAGTTTAAGTTTAAAACTGGTTTCATGTTGACTAACCGTTAATTCATTACCCAATAAATCAGCAATAATTTCAGTGCTATTTTCAAAAATTTTCACGCGTTGTTCATCGGTTTTTGCTTTAGAAAATTGATATGCCGTCTGGGTCAATTCTTTGATTTTTGCAAAAGTATCGATGATGGCAATAGTCGTATTGATGGCTTGGGAGCTTTTTAGTATGGTAGCCAACATATAAAGTCCGCGCTCAGTAAAAGCTTTAGGAAGGGCAGTAGAGTGTTTTAACCGTTTGAACCGGTGGAAATTTTCCACCAGTTCATTTTTCTCATTGCTCAACAATTCAAAAATATATCCCTCTGGAAATTTTTCAGGGTTGTTTTTTACTGCTTTATTAATATCTTTAGTTTCTACGCCATACAGATCAGCGACGTCGCTATCAACAATAATTTTTTGTTGTCTAACTTCAATAATCTTATCTGTTACTTGGTCATACTTAACTATTTGCATCTGGATAAGTACTTAATCTAAATTCTTGAATAAGCGCTTAGTATATCATCAACTTAGCATTGTTCGTATAAATAAAAAAGCAAAAATAACTTAGGCTCAAAAATGATCTTGTTGGTCAATAATTGCTAGTAATGTGTATTAGAAGAGCGAAAAACCTCAGGGAAATTTTACGGGGTATCTTTTGCCTCTTACTTCGCACGCATATCACTTATTTCATAGTAGTTTCATACTGAGAATAGAAATAAGAGGCGAGGGGAGCGATTAAAAACAACGACAACATCCCTCAGTGCAACGCCTCAATTTCTTCTGCCGTCAGTCCGGTCGATTCGGTAATCATCGATAAAGGCGCCCCTAGTTCACGCAGTTTCTTAGCAATCTCGACTCTACCTTCAGCTTTACCTTCAGCTTTACCTTCAGCAAGACCTTCAGCTTTACCTTTGGCTTCTCCTTCAGCAAATCCTTCCGCTTTACCTTCTGTATATTTTTCACTGAGTAAAGTCTTCTCTCGGCTGACTTGATCCCAATAACTTTCGTAAAACGCGAGCTCCGCTTTGCTATACGCCGATTCTT
>JAJOJD010000053.1 GCA_021208965.1 Gammaproteobacteria bacterium | reverse complement strand
ACTCGTTCAAGTGATCGATCGTTTACAGTTATCTCAGGTTGTTCGTGCGTTGCGTAAAGTTGAAGGAATTGAGAACATTGATTATCCGGTGTTTTAATCTTAAACCAATATTACTAGAATCGCTCCAAACAGGAACATTTATATGCAGCCTTACTCATCATCTTTCAATGAAAACGATTTTACCAAAACCGTATTAAGCTGGTCATTGGATACCTATTCTGGGCCTCTAGATATAGCGGTTAGACAACCAGCCTTACCTGCAAAAGAACAAAAGATTCAACGCTATTACCATCGTTTTTTGCCCTTTATTTTAGAAGAAGCGAGAGCCATTATTGCTTCAGGATTATCTCAAGTAGAACAGTACCAGCGAGAAGTCGCTGCTGGCAGACGAAATCGAGACCTCAGTCATTTGAGTGAAGCTAAGCCATTTGCACTCAAACTACAAAAAGACGCAAAGTATCCCAGAAATGAAGGCAATCCTTTGTTTATGGCTTTTAAAGGGGCAATACCACACGGCATTGAGCATGGAAAATCCATGATTGTTTTACTGTTAAAAACAAAAAATATAGAGCCAGAAAAACATTTTATTGCACTCGCCACAGAAAACCAGAATGGAACTGAGCTATCCGTTAAGCTGATTATGAGTTTTGACGACTATTACTCGTATGGTGTTTGTTTTAAGGCAGATCGACCATGGGAAGCACATTACTTAGGTTCTGTGGTGAGTGAACAACGCATGTATGATACTTGCTTAGCCGCTATTGATACGCCTTGCATTCGCTCGATTGCAAGCGCAGATATTCACACCCCTCGTATAGGTCGCCCATCATCTTTATCTTCTGATGTAGACTCACTGAATTCATCACAGCGACAGGCCATTTATGGATTTTTAAATGCCAGAAAGAATGAGACGGTATTGCTCGAAGGCCCTCCTGGAACCGGAAAAACCACCACGCTCATTCACTTACTGATGGAAACCGTTGCACAAAATGCTCGAACACTCGTGAGCGCACACTCCAACAAAGGCGTGCAAGTATTGGCCTCAAGAGCATTGATAAAAATGCCAGATACTCGAATGATACTCGTCGGTGTAGAAAGCAAATTACCGGAAGAACTTAAGCCCATTTTCTTGCACGATTGGTATGATAGGATGATCAACGCATTCACAAGCTTTTTGGAAGCAATAAAAATATTATCTAACAATCCATCGGTTTCTATTGGCGTTACTCATGATGAGTTACTCCGACAACTTACCGAAAATCTGACCTCAGCTCAAGCAGCATTGACGAAGTTTTTCTTAATTGGTTCAAATTCATTAACATCAACACCTTTGCTAGAAGGTGATTTTCAGCGTCTTTTTCAGCATATTAACAACCTTAATGCGGGTAAAACTAAAAAGAAATGGGGTGCATTAAAAGCAGCCTTAGAAATGGCTCAAGAAAAATGGGCGAGCATCTCTAAAGAAGACCTGGAAATGCATTTGCTTGATCAAGCGCAGATTGTTTTTGCCACACTGATTACTTGCGGAAGAAGAAGTCTTCAAGACATGGATTCGGTAGACTATCTTTTGGTCGATGAAGCATCTCAATCGGTTGAGGCAGCGACCTTAATTCCTCTGCGCTTTCAACCTAAAAAAATATTGTTAGTAGGCGATACGAAGCAATTACCTGCCACGGTCATCTCGGAGGTATTGGATGAACGCCCAGATGAACCTCATTCAAAACACTATAAGTGGTCGATGATGTGGCGATTAATTGAAGAAAATAATCAACCGAATTTAATGCTGACCATTCAATACCGTATGCATCCATGGATATGTCAATGGCCATCCAGTCAGTTTTATGCGGATCGTTTGATTACGGCGCCAAATATTCTTCCCATGAATTTGCCGAGCGAAACGGGGATGGCGAGTCAGCCATATGGGGTGTATCAGGTTAATGGGCAAGTAGAAAGCATGAATGGCTCACATAGCATTTTTAATGCGAATGAAGCAGCTTATGTCATCGCGATCATTGAACATATTCGTCGAAAGAATAAAACATGTTCTATCGGTGTCATCACCCCTTATGTAGAACAGAAGCAACTGATCAATAGAAAGCTCGATCAAAAAAGATATTTATTGCCTTCCGTTGATGTCAACACTGTCGATGGCTTTCAGGGTGATGAGCGCGACATCATTATTATTTCTTTTGTGCGAACGCATGTATCGACTTTTTTTAACAGAATTCAGACGACTCAATGTGGCGATTACACGGCCGAAAGCCTGTCTGATCATTCTAGGAGCACCGAGCTTAACGGCGCATGATATTGGAAACCTCATGAGAGATGCGCGAGAACGAGGCGTTTTATATACGGAAGATCACCTAAAAATCATTTTGAAAACAGGACAAATTCCTGCTTATGCTATTCCACAAGGCCTGCGCGATTTAGCCTGTCATGCTGATGCGGCATCGCAATTTTTATATGCTCAGCAAATGGAAGCGCATGACAGAAGATTAGCCGCGTTGTGGTATCGACGTTCGGCTGAAAATGGTCATCCAGGTGGACAATTTGAAATGGCGCAACGTTATTTTTATGGTGATGATCCCCATGTCAGTCCAGATACACAGTTGGGTATTACTTGGATCACTAAAGTCGTCGATCATCCGTTACCAGAAGCCCATCTTTTTTTAGGCATTTTATTTATCATGGGTGATAAAATTGTCAAAAATATCGACTCAGGATTGTATTGGTGTGATCGGGCAGTGCAAGCGAATCATTTAGCCGCTATCCTGTTTTTAGCAAAATCCTACGAAGAGGGTGAAGTGTTACCGACTAATTCTATGCAAGCGATGCGTTATTACCGGCAAGGGGCTAAATTGCATGATCCTAGCGCGATGATTAGGCTCGCTCATCTCTTATCAACCGGTTCAGATGATAATAAACGTGAAGCCATCAAATGGTACAAGAAATCAGCGCAAAACAGTCAAGTAGAGGCTTATTGGCCGTTGGCTGAGTTATTGCATCATTTTTCAAAAAAACCTGCTGAAGCCTTAACATGGTATATCAAAGCAGCGGATGAGGGTCATGCAAGAGCACAATTTATAGTGAGTCAGCGATTTAAAGATGGTCAACATGGGTGTCCCATGAATATTGAAACATCGTTGAAATATTTGCAAATGGCCGCTAATGGTAACCATACAGACGCTCAGTTTGAGTTGGCGGTGTACCTGAAAGAAGGAAATCCTGAGCAACAGGATCAAACAAAGGCACTTTTTTATTTCAAATCCGCCGCATCGAAAGGACACATTGAAGCTCATTACCAAGCAGGATTACTGATGTTAGCAACACATCCTGCGCAAGCCTACACTCATTTTAAACAAGCAGCTCAACAAGACCATTCGCTCGCTCAATTAGCCTGCATCAAAAGACAGATTCAAGAACATCGTGACATCACGGATTGTTTATCTTTTTGTGAACAGCTGGTAGAAACTGAATTAAAAGAAGACGTGTCCTTTTGGCTTGCTCGATTACTAGACACCGGAGTGGCTGGCAAAATAGATAAAGAAAAAGCTTATATCCTATATCAATCGTTAGCAACGAAAGGACATATTTGGGCTCATTATTATAGTGCCACAATGTTAGAATCTGGCACGGGTGTTGCTAGAAATATTTCAGAAGCAGAATCCTTGTATACAACCTGTCATCATGTTTGTTTCGATGCGAAGTTAAGACTGGCTTGCCTCTTATTAAAACATCAAAGTGGACAAGCATCGTTAGCTCTGCCATTATTACGAGAGTACAATCAAAACTACATCCACCATGTTGATCATCAAGCAAATAAATTAGACGATCATTTAGAAACGTGGATAAAAGAATTAAACAGGAGTTGTTTTTCTGAAGACATTCCTCTCGCCGATACTCCTTTGTCTGAAGCAAATTACTTGTTAGGGCAAATCTATGAAAATGGCAAGGGTGTTAAAGTAGACTCCATAAAAGCACTTCACTATTACCAACAAGCAGGAGAAGCATGCTCAGAGGCCTGCTATCGAATAGGCTACATCCATGAGTCAGGGTTAGGCGTTCCGAAAAACTGGGAAACCGCCAAAGGGTTTTATCAAAAAGCCTCTGACAGAGGGTATGAGTTAGCTAGAAAACGATTATCATGGTCCTATGGTTTCTGGGGTGGGGAAACAATGAACGATGCAGAACTACAAAAATCATCTGAATGCTCAATCATGTAATCTTAATTTTTAAGAGAGGTAACCATGTTTTTTCAACCCATCAATCATAAAAATGCTTTGTTGGAGTTCTCTGCACGCGATTCTGGCCTGCTTCAGCCTGAATATTTTCATTTTGAATATGGCCCGCCTCATGCAAAAGTTTTTTTATGTATTTGCAGTTTTCAACGAAAAACCACTTCTCACCAAGGACGAACAAAAATAGAAGCAGAGCAACTGGCTTCAGAAGAAATGCTGAATATTCTCAGTAATAACCATATTCATTCATCAGAAGATAAAAAAATCAGCGCGACTGGCCGAGAAATAGGCACGAATATCGATGCAATCAAAGAAACACTTCAGACAGATTTGCAATTTGATGTGCTAAGCCTCTATGGCGACACGCTGCTGCGATACTGCATCGTTCGTTATTTGTTTGATCGTTATTCAATTTTTAGGGAGGGAACATTAACACGCATTACCTCAGAAGCATTACGTGCAGAAACACGCGCAAGCGTTGCAGAAGCATTAGGGCTACACACGGCTGTCAGAACAGAGGTGACACCAAGGACACTCGCGCAAACGCTCAGCGCCCTCATAGGGAAAATAGCGACGGTAGAGGGAGAGAATGCTTGTGCTGATTTTGTTCAACAACAATATAAAACCGTCATCGATTTATCGGTGGTACACATATTAACAGCGCAATTACTCGATAATAATTTAGCTCCGGCTTATACGATTGAAACAACGCTTCACAATTACAAAAATGAGCTACTGGAATACGCACAACAACACCGATTAGACCCACCAACTTATGCGCTTGTTTCTCGCTCAGGAGAAGATCATGCCCCCATTTTTACCGCAGCATGTCATTTTAAGCATTATGAAACAGTGGGCCAAGGGAAAACGAGAAAATCGGCCGAGCAAGAGGCAACAGGAAAAATGCTCACCTATATCAAGCAAACTAATGCTGCGACGACGCGTCATATCGGTGAATCATCCTATCACCATTCTTCTATACATCGTGTTAAGCGGTTTAAAGCACCCGCACTAAAAGTATTCAAAAAATCAATAGGATGGATGCATTTCAACAGCCTAGATGACCTTCAAGCCACATTTACACACCCCAGCAAAAACCCAGACATTCACTATCAACGCCTCGAATTTTTAGGTGATGCCCTCGTTAAAAAAATGTTATTTTCATATATCATCGCAAAATACCCTGATCTTCAAGACAAGGGCATGGTATCAGCCAAAATGGACCAACTGGTTTCTGAAGAAACACAGGCAGCGGTGTCATTAAGGCTAGAGCTCGATCAGCATATTTTTGCAGATACTGAGATTACCGACAGTATGCGCAGTGATGTGTTAGAAGCATTAGTGGCGGCTATTTTTTTGGACGCAGAAAAAAATAAAATTAACCGATCTGAGATGTACATGATTGTATGGTTTAAGCGAGAAATAGAGGCCATTTTTGGCAGCCCTCATAAACGGTCATCAGCGCAATTTTCTTCGAATCCGCAGTCGTTTTTGAATACACGCGACCAATACCCAGCGCATAAAAAAAACGACTACTTTAGGAGATCTGTGAATGCTTAGTGCTCATGCGAATGTTGAAAAACTCACCTAGTTTTTTATTTTTTTATTCTAGATGAAATCGGCGTTCGGCAAGCCCATACAATGGTCGCCAAACAAAACGGTTAATCACGACAACAAACACACACATCACAATAATCCCTAATGCTTCTTGCGCGGGTTGGCCAGAGTAGGTCATGTCAGAAATATATGCCCCTAAGCCAATCGCATGTAAACGTTGTTCTCCCCAATTAAGAGATTCTGCAACGATACTGGCATTCCACGCGCCTCCCGCCGCAGCCATCGCTCCGGTAATGTAGTAAGGAAAAATGATGGGTAGAATGACGCGCTTCCATTTTAACCAGCCACGAACGCCGAATAAACGTGAGGCCATTAATAGCTCTTTCGGCAAGGTTGTGGTGCCAGCAATCACATTAAATAAAATATACCATTGTGTTCCTAGCACCATCAGAGGAGCGGTAAATAAGGTGATGTTCGCATGAAAAAACATAATCGCCATGACGACGAGGGGGTATAATAAATTAGCGGGGAATGCGGCGCAAAATTGCGCAATCGGTTGAATGATAGCCGCAACTTTCGGTCGCAAACCCACCCAGACCCCGATGGGAATCCAGATGAGTGAGCATAGAGCAATCATGATAAAAATTTTGATCGTCGTTGCGAGGCCTAACCCGAGTGTCAATACCACATCCTGCCAACGGGCTTCACTGAGGATAAAGTTAAGTAGCATAAAGAGCGCAGAAAAAATCGCTACGTAAATGCTGATATGACATATGGCTCCTAATAGACTTAGTAGCTTATTGTTTTGCACTGAGGTCTCTAACTGTTTTTCGCGTTGAGGAATAAGTCGAATATTAATCACAATATCACGACATAGCGCAAGAAAGTGTCCAACACGTTTAAACCAACGGCTACGCAAAAACACATCGGTTACCCATGATTCTGCCATGTGGTCATTCGGTTCCAAATCGGTACGGAATTTGTCAGACCATGACATCAGGGGACGAAAGAGGAGTTGATCATACAAAATGATTACTCCTAACATGGTTAATATGGCATAAATAATCGCCGTGTGGTTAGATTGTTCAATCGCAACCGCAATGTAAGAACCCACGCCAGGCAGCATGATAAATTGGTTGGAAATGGAAATGGCTTCGGAGGCAACCACAAAAAACCATCCGGCAGACATCGATAACATCATATTCCAGAGTAAACTTGGGATTGTCATCGGCACTTCAACGCGCCAGAAACGTTGCCACGCATTTAAATGAAACAAACGCGCGGCGTCGATAAGTTCACTGGGTACCGATTTGAGGGATTGGTAAAATCCGAGAAGCATATTCCATACTTGTGAGGTGACTACCGCAAATATGGCGGCGCACTCAGGCCCCAGCAAACTATGAGGAAATAATCCAATAAATGTCGGCACGCTAATGGATAAAAATCCCAAGATAGGGACGGATTGCAAGATATCCACCATGGGGATAATCACACGTTCCGCATGTTTGCTTTTGGCTGCCCATGTCCCGAAAATAAACGTAATAACTAACGAAATACCCATGGCAATAAACATGCGCATCACGGTTCGTAACGCGTAGTCTGGTAAACACCAGGCAGATAAGGAGATAGAAATAGGTTCACCTACGTCGAAAGGGCTGGTCATTTGTTTGGCGGCAATTGAAAACACAATGATAATCGCTAAAACAACCAACAACGCTCCAATATCCCAGAGATTAGGATAGGCATGTTGCTGTGTTGAAAAAGCAATTTTTTTAAAATGCATTATGCCACCAAGAATTTATTGACCTTGCGCTAAAGAAAAACCACGCTGGCCATTAAAGAGGTATAAATTTTCTGTTTTAATTACATCCAGTTCTGCCTGTACCAATTCTTGTAACAAGTGAATAATATCGTTCTGATGGCAATGAGCGTAGTCGGTGGATACTTGAAAACGGCAGCAACAATGATCACCAAATGCTGTTTGGCTCAGTCCTTCTGGCCACACTTTCACCCCTCGGCTGGTGATCAGTTGTATCTTCAATTTTCCTGATAGGCGTGTTAGTCGATCACCTAATGTTTCTGCGGAGAAATTTCGGCTATCGAGAAATATATCTACCCCCACCAAGGTTTTTTTTGCTTGCGTTTTCTTTTCACCGAAGCAGGCTACTTTCGTTGCTTGGCCGGCAGATTTAAATTCTGCGGTAGGAAAGTGATGAGGTTTTTGCCCTAATCGATCGATGACGGCATGGGCGAATTCGTCCGTATTTACTTTTTTTTGGCTGATGTCTTTAGCGTAAATATCAGCGGTATGAAGACCATCTTCCAAGGTTTTTAGCCATGCATTTTGAATATTTGCTGCAACCCGGGGTTGGTTGATGTGGATCAACAGTTGAATGGCACCTTGTAATAGACCGGAAGGATTGGCGATTTTTTTTCCTGCAATATCCGGTGCAGAGCCGTGAATCGCCTCAAAAATAGCCACTTCTTCACCAATATTCGATGAGCCAGCCATCCCAACAGAACCCATAATTTGGGCAGCGACGTCTGAAATGATATCGCCGTATAAATTTGAGGTCACAATCACATCAAAACGTTCTGGATCCGCGGCTAATAATGCCGTCCCAATATCGACAATATAATAATCACTTTGGATATCCGGGTATTGCGCCGAA